>CAMBUJ010000035.1 GCA_945871005.1 Opitutus sp. GAS368
TCTCGCGAAGTATTCGAAGGGAGCGAAGGAGAGTACCTGTGCCGCTTTGGTTTGGTACTTCTTCCGGCTTCGCGCCCTTCGCGAGACAAACGGATCGATATCGGGGAGATGCCGTGCGGCTTCGGGTTTTATTACGATTTATGATCCGATAACTTGAATGTTGCAGCCTACTAGTAGGTAGGAACATACAAGTTGTTTGATCGGAAAGTAGTGCGGTGCTTCAGCCCGCATCGGCGATTGGATGGGCAACCGGTCAAACCTGCGGGCTAAAGCACCGCACTACCTCAGAGCTCGATCCGACACTTTAAATGTTACAGCCTACTATTAGTCTAAGAATTCCGCAGCCGGGAGCCGCAGTGGCGGCCGGAATTTTCTTCGCGCCTGACTTGCGACCAGTCGTGCTTGCGCCTGAGTTGGTGCAGGGAAACTTTTATGAAACCGATGTCGCTCTGGATAATTTTTACCGTGGCCGGGTTGGGGGTGCTGCTGGCGGGCTGCCAGGTGACCCGCGCCGGCTACGAAACCGCGCCCTACACGGTGGTGCGTACCGACGGCGCGTTCGAGCTGCGCGATTACCCCGCGCTGCTTCTGGTGGAAACGCCCATGGCTAACGCCAGCGGCGGCGACGGGGGCTTTCGGCGGTTGTTCCGCTTCATCACCGGGGCAAATGCGGATAAGCAGAAAATCGCCATGACCACCCCGGTTTACCTTTCGGGCCCCCCCGCCCGCCCAACGATGGCCTTTGTGATGCCGGCAACCCTAAAGCCGGCCAGCGTGCCCAAGCCGGAGGACCCCAGCTTGGCGGTGCGCGAGCTGCCGGCCGGCCGTTTTGCGGTGCTGCGCTTCAGCGGCGGACGTAACCCGAAGAACGAGGCGGAGTCGCTTGAGCGCCTTCAGGCTTGGCTGCAGCGCGAGCGCCTGCCGGCCGGGGCTGAGCCGATTTTCGGGTATTTCGATCCCCCGTGGACCCCGTCCTTTTTCCGCCGCAACGAAGTCATGCTGCGCACCCCCGCGCCGAGCGCCAAGTGATGCGAGCGCGCCTAAAATAAAACCATAGCCGGAAACGGCTCGAGTAGCGCGGGGTTCCATCCTGCCTCCCTAAAAGCAGACAGGACGTCTGCGCTACTTTTCAAGGCCTTGCCTTGATTTGAAACACCCTCGGCCAAGGGTCGCGGCTGTCCTTCTCTTTTTCGGCCCATCTTGCTGGGGGTGGCGCGGGCTGTTTCACGCGGTGGCCGAATCGACGGCGCAACCTTGCCCCCGCTCTCGGCCGGCCCTTACTCTCCCGCCCATGCATCCCCTTTGGCTCGCCAATCAAGACCCTGCGACTGCTTGGGCTCACCAAACCTGGAGCGACCTCGCCGCCCGCCCCAACAAGGACGGGACCTTGGTGGTTTTGCCTGTCCATGGGTTTGCCGATCATGGCTTCGGACTGCCGTTCGACGTCGAGGAATCGGTCGGCGCGGCCCTGTTGCGCGCCGCACTCAGCGCGGGGGCTTTGCAGCCCCACCTGCTCGTGCTGCCGCCCTTGCGCTTCGGCGCGGCCCCTTATACCCACTGCCGCTTCGGCGTGGATTTGGAAACCGCCCTCGACACCCTCGGCGAACTAGCCGCCAGCGTGCAGGCTGCGGGTTTTCCCCGACTTTTGTTTTTGAATACCAGTCCGTGGAACGCCGAGGTGGTCGCCACGGCGGCCATCGATGCGCGCACGGCGCTCAATCTGCGCACCTATGTGATTGGGACGACCGCGCTGGGGCTGGGCTTTCATCCGGCCGACCCGTTGCGTGCCCAAACCCAGGCGGTGGCGGTGCGACTGCTGGGCCGCGCCCCAGCGCCGAATGTAGCCGCCGAGGTGCGCGACGGGGATTTCCGCCCCGGGTTTTTCGGCCAACCCGCCGCGGTGAAGCCGGATCCCGCCCTCGATGGGGCGGCGCTGTTTTCCGCCGCCGCGCGCAAACTGGCGGGGCTGTTGGGTGAAATCGTGCAGCATGAAGTGGGCGGGTCGGGGAGCGGGACCGCGCGGGGGTTGCCCCCGGTGGCGGCGGAGGTGGCCCTGCCGGCCGCAGCCGAGGCGAGTGTGTGCGGGTTTGGGGGCTCGGGCGCACGCACCCTGATGGGGTTAACGGCTGCGGAACTGGCGGCGCTGCCCGACAAGGCGCGCGCGCTGGTGATCGTGCCGACCGGGGCGATTGAGCAACACGGCCACCACCTGCCGCTGGGCACTGATGCGTTTCTTGGCCGGCTCTGGCTGACCCACGCCTTGCCCCGCCTGGCTGCGGACGCGCCGGTGTGGGTGGCCCCGGCGATCACCTTTGGCAAAAGCAACGAACACCTCGGCTTTGCGGGCACGGTGACGATTTCCGCGCGCACCCTGCGCCGGCAGTTGCTCGCTTTGGCCACCGAGTTGAAATCACTCGGTTTCCGCCAGCTCGCGGTGCTCAACACCCATGGAGGCAATACCCCGACGGTTGTGGCAACCTTACGCGAAATTCAGACCAGCCTCGGCCTGCGGGCCGGCATGTTAAGCGGCTATTATGTTCCGGAGCAGACGCCCCAGGAAGCGGCTTTTGGTTTTCATGCGGGCGAATGGGAAACTTCGCTGATGTTGGCTGGCGCGCCCGAGTGGGTGCGGATGGACCGGGCGGTCTGTGAGTACCCGGCGCAGCTCGACGCGCCCGGCGGGTTGCGGCCGGAGGGTGGTGTGGCGGTGTTTGCCTGGAAAAGCGCGGATATTTCCAAGAGCGGGGTGATGGGCGATGCCACCCGGGCGACGGTCGAAAAAGGGGGACGCTGGCTCGACGAAGCCTCTGCGGCGCTGGCCCGTAAGATCGAGGCGCTGCTGGCCGGATAAGCGACGGAAGGCAGCTGGATCGTGGCGGATGAAACCGCTGCCGTTTAGCCGGAAAAGAACGCAAGGAGCGCCGACATCCAGTCTGCATCGTGCGCTCTGCGCGGCAGCCTAAGCAGACTGGATTTCGGCGCTCCTTTTGGCCTCGTTACGTTCCTACTTTATCGCGGACTTTGCAGAGGATGTCGATGCGGTGGGGCACGATGCTGGAGCGGGTGGCCGTGAGTGAATCCCCGAGGTGCACTGAAGCGTGCATGGAGCGGGGGAATGAACGGTTAGACGCCCAGCAGGTTGCGCCAAAGCGCAACGCTCGGCTCCGGAGTTCGGGGTTATCCGCGCGCAGCCGCGTTGTGCCGCTGGCCATGTCGAGGAACCTTTTTTCCTGCGATTGCAAAGGCGTGGGGTGGCGCGGCGTTTATTTCGCCGGTGGTGTGGTCGTGGGTGGGGTGGTGGTGGCGGGAATCGAGTAGGCGATGTGATCGAGTTTTTGGGCCAAGGTAGCGAGCGAGTTGGAAAATTCAGTCGAACGAACCCGGGCTTTTTGCAGTGGCTTTTGAATGGCGCTGATCCCGTTGGCGGTGAGGTCCATGGCGAGGGCTTTGCGCAGGTCGGCGAGCAGGGCGGTCACGTCGGTTAAGTCGGTCAGCGCGGTACTCATGGGGTTGCGCAATGCGGTGTAGGCTTCCTGCACGGCCAGGCGGCGCTGGTCGGCGATTTCGCGAATGGCGGGCGCCTGAATCGACTGGGTGTCCTGCTCCCACTGGATAAACACCCCGGTGCCGGTTTCGTGGAAATTGGGGGTGCGCAGGAGCGATTTGGCCGAGAGTTTTTCGAAGTCAGCCAACTTTTGGTTGAAGGCTTGGTAGGCGTTGAGGGCGTTGGCTGAGGTGGAGATGCGTTCAAGGGCCTCGGTGGTGTGGTCGAGGGCGTCACGGGTGGCCCGCAGGTCGTCGCGCAGTTGGGTCATGCTGGCGGCCTTGGGGGTGGCGGGCGCGGTGGTCGAATTTGCGGCCGTGGTGGCGGTGCTGCGGCAGCCGCCAAAGGGCAAACTGCCGATTAGGCTCAGCACCAAGAGTCCCGCGCGCAGCGGGGTGGCTAGGGGGGGCATGGGAGTTTTCATCACCCGTAACGAACCCCTGCGCCTGCACCCGTCAACCGGCGCAGGCCCGAATTCAGCTGGGGTCTTCGCCTAGGGCCGTGTAGTCGAGCACCGTGTGGCTGATGAGCCCGCTTTCGATTGCGGCGCGGTCGGTCAGGGGCGAGGCGGGTGAAATGTCTTCGCCGAGTTTGAAAATGAAGCGGTGGGTGCCGTCGTCGGCCGCCGGACCAAACAGCCCGGGTACGATCACTTTAGAGGGCACCGTGCGCCGCAGTGGGGTGTCGGCGGTGCAGGGCATGGGGAAGTTGATGTTGTGGACGATAAAGCGGCGCGGCGGGGTGGTGGCCACCAGCTCGGGCACGAGGCGGGCCGCATGGGAGGCGGCGGCGGCGAGGGTGTGCTGCAGGTCTGCCTCCACCCGGTGCCCCGAGCTGCGCAGCGCCTCGAACTGGGCCGCGGTCAAGTCTTGGGAAAAGGCGAGGGCGGGCAGGCCGTGGACCGCGCCCTCCCAGGCCCCGGCGATGGTGCCGCTGGCGAGAATGAAGCCGAGGGAGGCGTTGCGCCCGATGTTGATGCCCGAGACGACCGCGTCGATTTGCACCTCGCGGGGCAGCAGGTGGGCCAGGGCGATGCTCACGCAATCGCTGGGCGTGCCGTCGATTGTCCAGGCGTGGCAGCCGAAGTCGCGCGTGGCCACCGCCGAGGCGACGGGGCGCAGGCGCGACTTGGCGCAGCCGATCCAGCTTTGCTCGGTTTTGGGGGCGGCGATGTAGAGTTGGTGGCCGCTGGCCCGCAGCGCATGGGTAAGGGCGTGAAGGAAAGGGCTGTCGATACCGTCGTCGTTTGTGACCAGCAGGTTCATGGCAAAGAGCGCTGGCGGCGCGCCCCGCCGAGGCAAACCCCAATTCAGCGCAAATCCTGCGATTTTTCCGCGTTTTTGCGCCGCCGATCAGGCCGGCGCGCCAAGCGATGCGTAGCGCTGGACAAAATGCACGGAGAGCCCAGCGCCGGAACCGACTAGGTTCTTTCAACGACAGTTTCCGGCGGATTCTCAATCCCTGCCGGCCACGACGTCACCGCTCACCGAAGTCCCGGTCCACTCCCATATGAAACCTATCGTATTTAACAATACCGTGCTGCGCGACGGCCACCAATCCCTCGCTGCCACGCGCATGACCACTGCCCAGATGTTGCCTGTCGCGCCCACGCTCGACGGCCTTGGCTTCGGGGCCTTGGAAACCTGGGGTGGGGCCACGATCGACTCGTGCCTGCGGTATCTTAACGAAAATCCCTTCGACCGCCTCGACAAGCTCAAGGCCGCCGCCCCCCGCACCCCGCACATGATGCTGCTGCGCGGCCAGAACATCGTGCAATACACCAGCTTCCCCGACGACGTCGTCGAGGCCTTCGTGCGCTGCTCGGCCAAGCACGGCATGGACATTTTCCGCATTTTCGACGCCCTCAATGACCCCCGCAACCTGACCACCGCCATCCGCACGGTGAAGGCGGCCGGCAAACACGCCCAGGGCGCGATCTGCTACACCACCAGCCCGGTCCACACCCCCGCCAACCTGACGGCGCTGGCCGACGAGCTCGTCGCCTTGGAGTGTGACTCCATCTGCATCAAGGACATGGCCGGTCTGCTCAGCCCGCGCATCGCCTACGATTTGGTTAAATCCATCAAGGCCCGCCACAAGATCCCGGTCATCGTCCACAGCCACGAGACCGCCGGTTTGGCGCTCGCCTCCTACATGGCCGCGATCGACGCCGGCGCGGACGCGGTCGACACCTCGATCACGCCCTTTGCCAACGGCACTGGCCAGCCCGACACGGTGCGCATGCAGGCCGCTTTGGCCGGCCATCCCCGCGCCTGCCTGTACAGCCCGAAGGTGCTGTTCGAACTGCGCCAATACTTCGAGGGCGTTGCCGTCGAGTTGGCCAAATTCATGAGCCCGGCCAACGACCGCGTCGACAGTGACGCGCTCTGCTACCAGGTCCCCGGCGGCATGTTGAGCAACTTCCGCACTCAGCTCGTCGAGATGAAGATGACCGATCGTTTCAACGAGGTTATGGCCGAGATCCCGGTGGTGCGTGAGGCCTTGGGTTGGATCCCGCTGGTCACCCCGACCTCCCAGATCGTCGGCACCCAGGCGATGCTCAACGTCAAGTTTGGCCGCTGGAAGAACCTGGCCCAGGCCTCAATCGACATCGCCCTCGGCAAATACGGCCGTCCCCCCGGCGTGGTCAGCCCCGAGGTGCTGGCGCTGGCCCGCAAACAGTCCGGCCAGGATTTGGTTACCTGCCGCCCCGCCGACCTGCTCGCCCCGCGCATGCCCAAGCTGCGCGAGGAGCTCGCCGCCAAGGGCCTCGCCGTCACCGATGAAAACGCGGTGCTCTTTGCGATGTTCCCCCGCGAGACCGAGGTGTTCTACAAGCCCAAGCCCGCCGCCGCCCCGGCCCCGATCACGGTCACCTCGGCCGCCCCTGCCGCCCCTGCCGCGCCCGCCGCCGCCAAACCGGCCTCCGCCGGATCGACCCCGCCCTTCGCGGTTTCGACTGGCAAGACCGCCCGGTATTCGCTGACGGTCAACGAGCGCCGTTACGACGCCACGGTTGAAATCCTAAACTGAGTTTTTGTTTCGCACTGCTATGAGTACCACCGCCACTGCCAAGCCCGCCTCGCTATTCGCCGATTTTGCGGCCGCCACCCCCGCCGATTGGCGCAAGGCCGCCGAGGAATCCCTCGACGGCGCGCCGTTCGAGAAAAAGCTCATCACCCGTACCTACGAGGGCATCGACCTGCGCCCGATCTACACAAAGGAAGACACCGCCCAGCTGCCCGAGAGCTGGCCGGGGTTGCCGCCCTATACCCGCGGCAGCGATGCCTTGGGGCAACGCGCTCAGGGCTGGCACATTTGCCAGGAATCCGACGGCACCGACGCGACCGCCTTTAACGCCGCGCTGCTCCATGACCTGAAGAGCGGCCAGAACGCCGTCAGCCTGCCGCTGCAACCGGCGGTGCGCCTCGGACTCGATCCGGCCAAAGCGGGCCTGCCCACCGAGTGCGGTCTGGCCCTGACCAGTGTCAACGACGTGGATCGCGCCTTGCGCGGAGTCGATCTGTCGGCCGTGCCGGTGTTCGCCCAAGCGGGCGTCGCCGCAGGGGCGATCACGAACCTGCTCACCGGGTGGCTGAAACGCCAGGGCCTGCCGGCGACGGATTTGCACGGCGCCATTTTGGCCGACCCGCTCGGCGAGTTGGTCAACGCCGGGTCTTTGCCTGTCACTTTGGAAAAGGCCTACGACGAGATGGCCCAGCTCGAGCGCACCGTGCGTACCGACGGTCTCGATTTGCGCACGTTTGGAGTTAACGCCGCGCTGTGGGCCGAAGCCGGCGCCAATGCGGTGCAGGAACTGGGCCTCGGTCTCGCCACTGGCGTCGAATACCTGCGCGCCATGAACCAGCGCGGGCTCAGCGCCGACCAGGCCGCCCCGCGCTTCCTGTTCACCTACTCGCTGGGTTCCCACCTGTTCATGGAAATCGCCAAGCTGCGCGCCGCTCGCCTCCTCTGGACGCGGGTGGTCGAGGCAGCCGGTGGCGGTGCCGCCGCCCAGCGCCTCGTCTGCCACGGTCGCACCACGCGCTGGAACAAGACCGTGCTCGATCAGCACGCCAATCTCCTGCGCACCACCACCGAGGCCTTCGCGGGTATCGTCGGCGGTTGCGCCGGCTTGCAGGTCGGTACCTTCGACGAGGTGATCCGCCCCGGCGATGAGTTCTCGCGCCGCCTGGCCCGCAACATCCAGATCATCCTCGACGAAGAGTGCCACCTTGGGCGCGTGGTCGATCCGGCCGGCGGCTCCTACTATGTGGAAACGCTCACCCAAGAACTGGCCACCAAGGCTTGGGCGCTGTTCCAGGACATCGAGCGCAAGGGTGGCCTCGCCGCCGCACTGGCCGCCGGTTATCCGCAGTCGCTGGTCGAAAAGACCGCCGCCGAGCGCCTGGCCGCCGTCGAGACGCGCCGCGATGCCATCATCGGTACCAACTTGCACCCGAACCTCCGTGAGAAACTGCCGGCTGCCGGCGATTGCTCCACCGGTACGTGCGGGTGCTGCCAGAAAGCCCCGGCGGGCGTCCCTGCCGGTGCGGTCACGGTCAAGCGCCTGGTTCCCCGCCGCCGCGCCGAGGCGTTCGAAGCGCTGCGCCGCCGCACCGAGGCTGCCCTCGCCGCGAACGGTGTGCGTCCTCAGGTTTTCCTGGCCACCTTCGGCCCGCGTAAACAGCACGCCGCTCGCGCCGAGTTCTCGGCCGGCTTCTTCGCCGCTGGCGGTTTTGAAGCCGCCTCGGGCAAGAGTTCCGAAACCCCCGAGGCTGCCGCCCAGGCTGCCTTGGCCTCCGGCGCCCGCGTGGTCGTGATTTGCTCAACCGACGAGACTTACCCGACGCTGGTTCCTGCCACCGTGCAGGCGCTCAAAGCTTCGGCCAAGCCTCCGATCGTGGTGCTGGCCGGCATGCCTGCCACCCCCGAGCTGCAAAAACAGTTCACCGACGCCGGCGTCGATGAATTCATCCACGTGCGCGCCAACTGCGCGAAAGTCCTCGCCGGTTTCCTCGACAAACTCGGCCTCTGAGCGACCGACCCACACCACACGCCATGAACTTCCCTGATTACACAAAACTTCCTCTCGATCCCGCCGCGACTCCCGTGCGCACCGCCGCCGACTGGGCGAGCGTGGCCAGCACGGCCTCCGGCGCCAAGGCGCTCGCCGACTGGAAAACCATCGAGCAGATCCCGCTCAAGCCGGTGTACGGCCCGGGCGATTTGCGCGCCGTTGACCACCTCGGCTTCACCGCCGGTATCGCCCCCTACCTGCGTGGCCCCTACGCCACCATGTATGTCTTAAAACCCTGGACGATCCGCCAGTACGCGGGTTTCTCCACGGCCACCGAGTCCAACGCCTTCTACAAGCGCAACCTCGCCGCCGGCCAGATGGGCTTGTCGGTCGCCTTCGACTTGGCCACCCACCGCGGCTACGACAGCGACCACCCTCGCGTGGTCGGTGATGTCGGCAAGGCCGGTGTCGCCGTCGACTCGATCGTTGACATGCAGGCGCTCTTCGCCGGCATCCCCCTCGACCGTATCAGCGTTTCCATGACGATGAACGGCGCGGTGCTGCCGGTGCTGGCCTTCTACATCGTCGCCGCGCTCGAGCAGGGCGTGAAACTGGAGCAGCTCGCGGGCACGATCCAGAACGACATCTTGAAGGAATACATGGTGCGCAACACCTACATCTATCCGCCGCTGCCCTCGATGCGGATCATCGCCGACATCTTCGAGTTCACCTCGAAGAAGATGCCCAAGTTCAATTCGATCTCGATCTCGGGTTACCACATGCAGGAGGCCGGCGCCACCGCCGACCTGGAGTTGGCTTACACCTTGGCCGACGGTCTCGAATACCTGCGCACCGGCATCAAGGCCGGCATCGACATCGACGCCTTCGCGCCCCGCCTTTCGTTCTTCTGGGCGCAGGGTAAAAACCTTTTCATGGAGGTCGCCAAGATGCGCGCCGGCCGCCTGCTCTGGGCCAAAATGGTCAAGCAGTTCAACCCCAAGAACGCCAAGTCCATGGCGCTGCGCACGCACTCGCAGACCTCGGGCTGGTCGCTCACCGAGCAGGATCCGTTCAACAACATCGCCCGCACTTGCGTCGAAGCGATGGCGGCCACCCTGGGCCACACCCAGAGTTTGCACACCAACTCGCTCGACGAGGCCATCGCGTTGCCCACCGATTTCTCGGCGCGCATCGCCCGTAACACCCAGCTCTTCCTGCAGGCCGAGTCGGGCATCTGCAACGTGGTCGATCCGTGGGGCGGCAGCTACTACGTCGAAAAGCTCACCGCCGATCTCGTCGAGAAGGCTTGGGCGCACATCGAGGAAGTGGAAAAACTCGGCGGCATGGCCAAGGCCATCGAAACCGGTCTGCCCAAGCTGCGCATCGAGGAGGCCGCCGCCCGCCGTCAGGCCATGATCGACTCCGGCCAGGAGACGATTGTGGGCGTCAACAAACACCGCCTCGACCAAGAGGCGCCGATGGAGATTTTGGAGGTCGATAACTCCGCGGTGCGTGAGTCGCAGATCAAGCAGCTCCAGGAGCTCAAGGCCAAGCGCGACAGCGCCGCCGTGGCCCGCTGCCTGGCCGCGATCACCGCTGCCGCCAAGTCCGGCGAAGGCAACCTGCTCGCCCTCAGCATCGAGGCCGCCCAGGCCCGCGCCACCCTTGGTGAAATCTCCGACGCGCTGGAAGCCGTTTACGGCCGTTACCAGGCGCAGATCCGCACCTGCTCGGGCGTGTACAACCGCGCTTATGCCGAGGGCCAGTCCGACGTCACCAAGGTGCGTGATTTGGCCGATGCTTTCGCCGCTCGCGAAGGCCGCCGCCCTCGTATTCTCGTCGCCAAGCTCGGCCAGGACGGTCACGACCGCGGAGCCAAGGTGGTTGCCACGGCCATGGCCGACATGGGTTTCGACGTGGACATCGGGCCGCTCTTCCAGACGCCCGCCGAGGCCGCCCGTGACGCCGTGGAAAACGACGTGCATGTCGTCGCCATGAGCTCGTTGGCCGGCGGTCACAAGACCCTGCTGCCCCAGTTGATCGCCGAGCTGAAGGCGCTGGGCCGCGAGGACATTATGGTGGTGACGGGTGGAGTTATCCCGGCGCAGGACTACGCGTTCCTTTACGCCAACGGTGCGGCTGCCGTGTTCGGTCCCGGCACGCCGGTGCCGCGTTCGGCTACCATCGTGCTCGAAAAGCTGGCCGCTCAGGTCGAGGTCTAAAGCACGATCACCGCACGCCGACAAGTAGCGCAGGCTCCCAGCTTGCTGTTCCGCTAGGAGCAGACTGGAAGTCTGCGCTACTTTTGTTTCGGCTACTTTACTTTCGGCAACGGTCTGACTTGAAACTCGCTGACACCTCGAAATGAACCCTCGTGATTCCCGCCCCGATTGGGTGCCGCCCGATGCCGGGCGGGAGTTTGCTACGCATGTCGTCGCCGGGCATATTGAGCCGGCCGCGATGCCTCAGGTGGTGCGTCGCCGCCCGTTGGATCAGCCCGCGACGTTGGCCGCCGCCATTCGCGCCGGCGACCGGGGCGCCTTGGCCCGCGGCATCACGCTGGTGGAAAGCCATGCACCCGCCCACCGGGTGCTCGCCGATGAATTGTTGCGCATCCTGACTCCGCATGCCGGCGGGGCGATGCGGGTCGGCATCACCGGCGCGCCCGGGGCGGGCAAGAGCACCTTCATCGACGCCCTCGGCACCCGGCTGTGCAACTCGGGCGTGCGCCTGGCAGTGCTCTCGGTCGACCCCAGCAGTCCGATCACCCACGGCAGTATTTTGGGCGACAAGACCCGCATGGAAAACCTCTCCCGCTGCCGCTCGGCGTTTATCCGCCCTTCGCCTAGCGAGTGTGAACTCGGCGGAGTCGCCCGGCGCACCCGCGAGTCGATCGTGTTGTGCGAAGCGGCCGGCTTTGACGTGGTGATTGTTGAAACTGTCGGGGTGGGCCAGAGCGAGGTGTTGGTGCGCGGCATGGTCGACTGCTTTTTGGTGCTGATGATCGCCGGGGCCGGCGACGAGTTGCAGGGCATCAAAAAGGGCATTCTCGAATTGGCCGACCTCCTCGTGGTCAACAAAGCCGACGGCGACAACCTGACCCGGGCCGAGGCCGCGCGGATGGAGTTTGGCCGCGCGCTGCATTATCTGACCGTGCCCGAAGGGCTGTGGCAGCCCCGCGTGCTCAGCTGTTCGGCGGTGACCGGCGCGGGTATCGACGAAACCTGGACGACGGTGCAGGCCTTTTTTAGCCAAGCGCGCGCCACCGGAGAATTCACGGCGCGGCGTCGCGAACAAGCGCAGGCCTGGCTGGAGTCCTTGATCACCGAAGGCCTGCGCGAGGCCTATGTTAAGAAAATCGGCCACCTCAGTCTGGGTGCCCAAATCGATGCGCAGGTGCGCTCGGGCGAGTTGCCTGCGCCCGAAGGGGCCCACCGCCTGCTCGTCGCCGCTGGGTTTATTTCCTAAACAACGAGGCGTAGTGGGCTGGGTCGGGTCCAGCGTTGAGGCGAACCGCTCCGCGCCGATGACTAGCCGGTTACCCCCGTCTCGGCCTTCTCCCAGATCCTTTCACAAGCACTCAGTTTATCGTAAAAAAATCCCTGTATGCGCACAGCAGGACAAGATGCGCGCAGTCAATTCGGGCCATTTTGTTAAAGTAGCTCCGCAGCTTAAAACTTTTCCTCCCATGATCCAATCCATCGACCATCTCGGCATCGCAGTCCGCTCGCTCGACGAAGCGATTCCGCTCTACGAAAAATCCTTCGGCCTGACCTGCCTAGGTCGCGAAGAAGTCGCGTCCCAGCGCGTGCGCACCGCGTTTTTCGACGCGGGTGGCGTGCACATCGAGCTGCTCGAGCCGACCTCGCCGGAGAGTCCGATCGCCAAATTCATCGCGGAAAAGGGCGAGGGCATTCACCACATCGCGTTCCGCACCGACGACATTGCCGCCCAGCTCAAGCAGGCCGCCGATACCGGCGTGCGCCTGATCCACGCCGAACCCTTCGAGGGCGCGGCCGGCAAGCTGGTCGCCTTCCTGCACCCGAAGTCCACCCGCGGCGTGCTCACCGAATTTTGCGCGGTTAAACCCGGCGCCGAAGCGGCCCATTAATCACTTTTTGGAGAAAAATTACCATGGCTATTGCTCCCCATTTCCTCGTCCAACTCGCTGAAAAGCGCCGTATCGCCAACGAAGCGGGCGGCCTCGATAAACTCGAAGCCCGCCACGCCAAGGGGCTGATGGGTGCGCGCGAGCGTCTGGTCACGCTCTTTGATGCCAACACTTTTATGGAGTGGGGCATGCACGTCGACCACGACTGCCACGCCTTCGGCCTCGAAGACAAAACTTTCCCCGGCGACGGCGTCATTACCGGGGTGGGTTATGTGTCCGGCCGCCCGGTGGCCGCCTTCAGCCAGGACTTCACCGTTTGCGGTGGTTCGCTCGGGCGTATTCACGCCAAGAAAATCTGCGACCTGATGGATTACGCGATGAAGGTCGGCATGCCCATTCTGGGCATCAACGACTCGGGTGGTGCGCGTATTCAGGAGGGCGACGAATCGCTCTCCGGCTACGGCCAGGTGTTTTTCCACAACGTGCTTGCCTCCGGCTTGGTGCCGCAGATCTCGATCATCGCCGGCCCGTGCGCCGGTGGCGCCGCCTACAGCCCCGCGCTCACTGACTTCATCATCATGACGAAGACCAACGCCCAGATGTTCATCTGCGGCCCGGACGTGATCAAGTCGGCCACCGGCCAGACCGTCACGATGGACGAGGTGGGCAGCGCCGCCGTGCACGCCTCGGTCAACGGTAACATTCACTTCGTCGCCGAGACCGATGCGCACGCCTTGGAGCTGTCGCGCAAGTTGCTCTCCTTCCTTCCCAACAACAACGCCGGCGATCCCTTGCACAAGGTGACCGCCGAGCTCGATCTGTCGCCCGATCCGGTGTTCAACGAGCTGGTTCCTGCCGACGCCAAAGCGCCCTTCGACGTCCACACCGTGATCGCGCGCTTGGTCGATGACGGCGATTTCCTCGAGGTGCAGCGCGACTGGGCCAAAAACATCGTGGTCGGGTTCGCCCGTATCCACGGCATTGTTTGCGGCATCGTCGCCAACCAGCCCTGCGTTAAAGCCGGCACGCTCGACATCGACTCGTCGGACAAAGCCGCCCGCTTTATCCGCACCTGTAACGTCTACAGCATTCCCTTGGTCACCTTGGTGGACATCCCCGGGTTCATGCCCGGCTTGGCCCAGGAACGCGGCGGCATTATCCGCCACGGCGCCAAGATGCTCTTCGCCTACGCCTCGGCCACCGTGCCGAAGATCACGGTGATCATGCGCAAGGCCTACGGCGGTGCCTACCTCGCCATGTGCAGCAGCGACATGCGCGCTGACGCCGTCTACGCTTGGCCCACCGCCGAGATCGCCGTCATGGGCGCCGATGGTGCGGTCAAGGTGCTGTTTAAGCGCGAGATCGCCGCCGCCGCCGATCCCAAGGCCAAGGAGGCCGAGCTCGCCGCCGAATACCGCGCCAAGTTCTCCTCGCCGTTTGCCGCCGCTCGCAAGGGCATGATCACCGACGTGATCGAACCCGCCCAGACCCGCGCCATCGTCGGCATGGCTCTGCGCAACACCTTGTCGAAGCGTGAGACCCGTCCGCCTAAGAAGCACGGCAACATCCCGCTCTAATCCCGCCTACGCACGACCTTTAATCTGGAAATTTAATATATGAAAAAGCTCCGCGTAACCGTGGATGGTAAAACCTTCGAAGTCTCTGTGGAGATGCTCGATGTCCCTGCAGCCGCCGCGCCGGTTTACTCCGCGCCGGTGATCACTTCCGCCTCCGTGTCGGCCCCGGTCGCCGCCCGTCCGGCTGCAGCTGCCCCGGCGGCGGGCGCGGCCGGCTCGGTGCCCAGCCCGCTCTCCGGCAAGGTGGTTTCCATCGATGTGCAAGTCGGCCAGACTGTGGCCGAAGGCACCCAGTTGCTAACCTTGGAAGCGATGAAGATGAACACCTTCGTCTATGCACCCAAGGCCGGCAAAGTGAGTGCCGTTTTGGTTAACCCCGGTGATGGCGTCGAGGAAGGGGCCGCCTTGGTCACGCTGGAGTGAGTCGGTTGATTCACTCCCACGTGTGAAGCCTTAACCATCCACCCATCATGCACTCCCTCCTCCTCGCCGAAGTCACCGATCAGAAAACGATCTCGGCCACCCTCCGTATCGGGGACTCGACCGTGTTCCAGTTAGATGGACTCCTGGTCGTGTTCATCGCCCTCGGACTGGCCTGGGCGGCGATTGCCGTGCTCGGGATATACTTCAAGCGGGCCGCGATCATGGCAGCCTCCGCAGCGACTGCCACAGCCACGGTAGCCGCCAAGGCTGCAGCGGAAGCGGCGGAAGCGGCCCGCCCTGCTCCCGCAGTCGCCTTAACCCCGGTGGTTCCGGCGGCCACCGTGCCGTCGGTTGCCGCCGCGCAACCCGCCGAAGCCGCCCCGTTGGTCGCTCCGGATATGACCCCCGAACTCGTCGCGGTGATCGCTGCCGCCGTGCAGTTGACCCTGCGCGACGCGTATCGGATCCACGCCATCGTGCCGGTGGCCGGCCACGATTGGGCCCACGAGGGGCGACGGCAGATCTTCGCCTCCCACCAGATCCGGTAACTACAAAGCCGGCCTCGCAATCGAGGCCGGCTTTTTTTTGGCTCTCTGCATGCAGCCGCAGCGCACCCTCCGTCCCGTTTGGTCGATTACCCATCAGCCGCTCGTCCACTCGACCCAGACCCTGGCCCGCGATCTACCGGCCTGGTCGGCGGTTTGGGCCGATGAACAAAGCGCCGGACGCGGCCAGGCTGAGCGCAGCTTTGTGTCCGATCCGGGCGGGGTTTATCTGACCGCGGTGTTGCCTTATGACGGGGACGCGCTGGCCGCGCGCGGGTTTGCCCTCGCGGTGGGCTGGGCGCTGTGCGTGGCGCTGCGTCGCGCCGGGGTGGAGCAGGTGCGCTTGCGGTGGCCCAACGACCTGATGGTCGGCATGGCCAAGGTGGGCGGGATTTTGGTCGAGCAGGGTGGGCCGCGCACCGTGCTGGTGGGGGTGGGGCTCAATCTGACCAATCGCCCTTGGGTGAGCGCCCCGGAATTGCAGGGGGTGGCGGGGCGCTTGGCGGATTACGTGGCCGCCTCGGAGCTGCCGAAATCGCCAGAGCTGGTCGCGGCCTTGTTGCGTGCCATCGGCCTAGCGCAGCACCTGTTTGTCCGGCGCCGGCTGAGTGGATTGGTTCCGCTGCTGGCGCGCTGCTGGGGTGAACCGCGCGCGGTCGTGCTGGAGCCGGCCGGCGGGGTGACGCTGGCGGTCACGGGCGGGGTTTTTCAGGGGATCGATGAACACGGCGCGGTGCGGCTGCGCAGCGCTCACGGGGATGAGGCGCGGGTACCGGCCCACCACATTCACCGGATGCGCGAAGTGCGCTAAGCCGACCAGCAGGCTCCTACCTCTCAGATCCATCCGACACGATCCGTGTTACTACCTACTCGTCCGCCAGCTCCCTGCTAAACCACGGGGGCCTCGGCCTGCTGGTCCACTGGACTTGCCTCGACAAACCGCACCACCGCTCGCGCCTGCGCCCGCGACTCCACTAGCGACACCGTGAAGCGCGCCTCCCAGTCGTTGAGCGCCTCGCCATCCACCAAGACTTGCGCCACCGCCCACTCCGCGACCGCCGTTCCCGCGCCGCCTTCACCCAACGCTTCGCCGTCGGCAGTGGCAAAATAGGTGTGTTTGGCCGCCCGCCCTTCCGGATCGAGCCGGAAGCGCCCGCGCGCCGCCCCGTAACCGAGGAAAATCTTTTCCAGCCGCTTCGCCTCGGGGGACATCAGATCGTTGTCGCCGGCCACCGTGGCCTCGCCCGTGGCCAAGCGCGACACCGCGCTCTCCCAGTCGCCCGCCACCACTTCCTGCAAAAACCCAAAGATCGCCGTGCGCACCAACCGGCGGAAACCCACCGCGTCGCGGGTGATGTCGAAGGACTGCGGGCGCGCCGGTTTGTCGCTCGCCAGCTCCTCGGCCACATAGTCGGGATTACGCAGCCGCTCCCACTCTTCGAGCAGGCTCGAGTCGATGCCGCGGATCAGCTCGCGGAAATACGTTTCCATTTCCACGATCTCCTCGGTTTTGGCCGCGTCAGGCACGGTCTGCGCGAGTACCTTCCACACCTGCGAGAGGTGGCGCAGCAAAATGCCCTCGCCGCGCTGCAACCCGTATTCGCGCACGTAGTCGGCAAACGACATGTAACGCTCGTACATTTCCCGCGCGATCGACTTGGGGCGCACGTTCTCCTGGCCGATCCACGGGTGCACCGCCGCAAAAGCATTAAACGTGTCGTACAAAAACTCGCGCAACGGCTTGGGGTGTTCGATCGCGTCGAGTTTCTCCATGCGCTCCTCGTAGGGCACGCCTTCGGCCTTCAGCCGTTCGACTTCCTCTCCCTTCAACTTGCTCACCTGCTGGCGCAAGATCTGGTCGGGGTCCTCGACGATGGCTTCGCACAACGTGAGCACGTCGTAGGGATAATCCGGCGACTCCCGGTCCATCAGTTTCACCGTGTCGAGCAGGTAGAGCGAGAGGGCCTGGTGCAGCGAAAAATCGTCCTGCAGCGCCACGTTGACGCGCAGCTTGCGCCCCGACGGCTCGGGGGTGATCCACTCGACGATTTTGCGGTCGAGCAGGGCGCGGAACAGTTGAAACGCTCGCCGCCGCAGCGCGCGCTTTTTGTGCGCCGTCTCGTGGCAGTCGGCGATGATCTGGCGCATCACCCGGCATCCATCCTCGGCGCGGCCCAGCACCAGCAGCAACATGCCGTGGGTCACCCCAAAGCGCGAAACTAGCGGCTCGGACGGGGCGACCATGAGTTTCTCAAAGGTCTTTGCGTCCCAACCCACTTCGCCCTCCGGCGCGCTGCGTTTGGCGGCCTTTTTCTTCTTCGGATCGCGGGCGGCTTTTTCCTCGGCGCGCTTGTTTTCGATCATGTGCTCGGGCGCCTGCACCACCACGTAGCCGACCGTGTCAAACCCGCGCCGCCCCGCCCGCCCGGCGACTTGCCGGAAATCGCGCACACTGAGGATGGCGGCCTTTTTGCCGTCGTATTTCCACAGCTGGGTGAACACCACGGTGCGGATCGGCACGTTGATGCCCACCCCGAGCGTGTCCGTCCCGCAGATGAGTTTTAACAGCCCCTTCTGCGCGAGTTGCTCCACCAAGATACGGTACTTGGGCAACAGCCCTGCGTGGTGCACCCCGATACCGTGGCGCAGCCAGCGCTTTACTTCTTTGCCGTAGGGGCTGGTGAACCGCACGCCCTCCAGCGCCTGGGCGATCGCGGCCTTTTCGTCTTTCGAGCAGACGCTCAAACTCATCAGGCTTTGCGCCGCCTCCGAGGCCGCCCGCTGGGTGAAATGCACCAGGTAAATCGGCGCGCGTTTGTCCTCCAAAAGCGCCGCCAGCCGCTCGGTCAGCGGGGTTTCCGAATACTCGAATTCCAGCGGCACTGGCCGGCGGTCGCTGCGCACCGTCACGGTCGGGGCAAAGGTGATCCGGGTGAGTTCCTTTTCGAAAAACTCCGTCGCGCCCAGGGTGGCCGACATGAGCAGAAAACGCGTCCCCGGCATGAGCAGCAGCGGGGCCTGCCAGGCGTAGCCGCGGTCGGTGTCGGAATAGTAGTGGAACTCGTCCATGATGACCGCTTTGATCGACTCGGCGCGGGGCCCGCCGGCGAGGGCGAGGTTGGCGAGGATTTCCGCGGTGCAGCAGAGGATTGGGGCGTGCGGATTAACGCTGGCATCGCCGGTCATCATGCCGACGTGGTCGGGGCCAAATTCGCGGCATAGGGACAAAAACTTCTCGTTCACCAGCGCTTTGATCGGGCAGGTGTAAACAGAGCGTTCCCCAGCGCAGAGGGTTTTGAAACTGAACGCCGAGGCGACCAGGGATTTACCCGAGCCGGTGGGGGTGTTGAGGATGACGTTACGCCCGGCAAACAGCTCGAGGATGGCCTCCTCCTGTTCACCGTAGAGCTCGAGTCCGCGCTGCTTGCACGCTGTCAGGAAGCGCTCAAGGACCGCATCGGCGTCGGGAAACCCGGACAAGGGTGCGAGCGGAGCGGCGACGGCAACAGCGAGGGACGGAGACGACATGGGCTCAGCAGTAAACGAGCCGCCCGCGCTGACAAGCCCCGCTCACTCCGACGGACTGCATGGTGTTAATCCGCCCCCTTTTTTACCTGCCGCGCGAACCCGTGGCTTGAGGCCAGACGGGCTCGGTGCAACCGCGGCACTCCCCGGCCGGCTAGCTGCGGATAGGCATGACCAGGGTGGTGCGACGGACCCAATTCATTAACATCGGGAACGCCACCAGAAATCCTTGCAAGGTCACGAGGGGGACGTTCCGGGTGAAAACCAGCCCCACGATGAGGGTGGCTAGGCTGGCTGCGAAGTAGCCCGCCGAGAAGTTAGTCAACGCCAGGGCGGTCGCCACGCCCAGCGTCAGGGCCGCAATCGCCATCATGGGCGGGAGTAATCCCACGATCATGCCGGCCAGAAATGCCGTGGGCGAAATCGTCTGGGTTTTCCCATCTGTACGCGACCGGCGTTCCGTCTGGACCCACAGGACCGCCAACAAAAGCCCGATGGTGACACCCAGTACGGCGAGGCGGTCGCCCCCGGTGGACTCCGGTGTTGCTCGCACGGCTTGGGCTAAAAGCGTGGCCGTCACATAACCCCGTACCGGGTCGATCCACACCAGCGGCAGTTTCCACCACCGCCGTTTGTTGCGTGTCGATCCGTAGGAAGTCCTTAGGGTGTTTATTATCCTGCTGAAATCCAGATATTTGCAGTTATCTGAAAGAAGCAGTCGTGGTGGGATCAACCCAAAGAACAAACCAGCGAGGAGAGAAATCCAGGAGATGTGCATTTCGTTAAAAATTAGTAAAAGGCGTGGCCACCCAATCCCTGCCTTTCCTTTTAATCAACCTCCTTGCCGAAAAAAAATCCCCCCCGATTGAAGCATGTCGGGATCAGCAGAGCGGCCGTGTTTAACCCCGCGAACGTCGGGTTGAAATCGTCGCCCAGGGGCTCCAAGGAGACGGGGCACTCGCGCCAAACTTCCCGACCCGCAAACCGCAGTCAGGCTGGCTCGCTGGTGCGTAGCAACTCCGTCCACCGCGTCGTGTAGCACCGGCTCAGCAGGGCTTGGCGCATCCCCCACGCCGGGGCACTCCCCCCGGCCGACCCCAACCGCACCGCCCCGCGGCCCCGGGTGCGGTTCACCTCGTCGAGCGTCGCCATGAGCTTCTCGCGGCGGGCGATGCTCGCCGGACTCGGGCCATCGAAACTGCTCTGCACTTCGCCTTCCGCACACAAGTCCGACATCAATACCCCGACCTTGCGAAAGCGGTAACCCGGCCGGTGAATCCGCTTCAGTAATCCGGCGGCGAGCGCACTGAGTTCCGGGGTGAAATTACTCGCCATGTCCAGCGTGTGGCCGAGCCCGGGGTTGTACTGGCGCTCTTCGGTGTGCGGGTTGGTCTCCAAAAAAACCTGCACGTGTCCGGCGACCAACTTCTGCGCCCGCAGTTTTTCCGCCACCACACTCACGTAGGTGGCCAACGGTTCACGGAGTTCCTCCAGGGTGGACAGCGGCACCCCAAAGCCGCGCGCACAGCAGATCGCCTTTTTCGGCGGGGCCAGTTCCTCCAGTTCCAAGCACGAGATGCCGCGCAACTCCCAGACAATCCTCAGGCCGGTCACTGCCAGCACCCGCTGCGCCTTCGTGTCGTCCATGTCGCGGAGCGCTCGCGCGGTGGCGACCCCGTGCGCACCGAGCCGATCAGCCAGCCGCTTGCCAATGCCCCAGACGTCCTGCACCGGCACGGACTCAAGCAGCGCGTTGACTTCCGCCGGGGCCGTCGGCCAGACAAAAACCCCGTCGTAGCCTGCCCGTTTTTTGGCCAGGCGGTTGGCCAGTTTCGCGAGTACCTTGGTGGCGCCAAAGCCGACGCACACCGGGATGCCGGTGTGACGGCGGACGGTTTTACGAATGGCACGGCCGATCCCCGCCCAGTCCCCCGTTGAGTCGAAGCCCAGAAACGCCTCGTCGATCGAGTAGATCTCCATGCGCTCGGCAAAGTCGCGCAGCGTGGTCATGACCCGGCGGCTCATGTCGCCGTAAAGCGTGTAGTTGGAGCTGAAGGCGTGGACGCCCTGCTTGAGCTCGGGGCGGGCGAGGTGCCAGACCTCGCCCATGGCGATGCCCCGCGCCTTGGCTTCCTCGCTGCGTGCGACCACGCAGCCGTCGTTGTTGGACAGCACCACCACCGGCTGCCCGTCGAGCTTGGGGTTAAACACCCGCTCGCACGAGCAGTAGAACGAGTTGCAGTCCACCAGAGCGAACATGGCTAGGCGTGAAAATCAGAGCGGGTTAACCACAAAGGTGACCACGCCCCAGACGTGGGCGTCATCGTCGAGCAACTGGATGTCCGGGTAGGCGGGGTTGGCGGCCTCGAGCCAGCAGCGCCCCGCTTCTTTGCGCAGGCGCTTCACGGTGTGGGCCCCCTCGACCACCGCCACGACAATCCGCCCGTCCCGCGCCTCTTCAGCGCGATCGACGATGAGCAGCGCTCCGTCGTTGATGCCCGCGCCCACCATGGAGCGTCCGGATACGCGGACAAAGAACGTGGCGGCGGGGCGGCGAACCAGGTGCTCGTTCAGGTCTAGATCCCGGTCGATGTGGTCTTCGGCGGGGCTGGGGAAACCGGCCGGAGTGGCGGAGAACATCAGCGGGCGGGTGCGGGGTGCGCC
>CAMBUJ010000036.1 GCA_945871005.1 Opitutus sp. GAS368
CCATTTGCTAAAACTATCCATGAGTTCACGGTGCGAAATCTCAATGGATCCATCGGGGCTGAGTTGATTGCCCATGACTCGGCGTGCAGTAATTCCATGCATTAATATGCCCAGCAAGTATTGAGACGGACTTCCGTCGTTTTTATTGAACGTCCAATCATGAATAAACTGCTCAGGCAGGTCGTGTGTCGTCGCATTGGGATGCTCTTTGATCCACCGTAGGCTTTCTTTAAAAAATAGCGGTTCTGGGTTTTTCATACTGAAAAGGTACTGCCGAAAAACCCGTAAAACCACAAGGATAAAACCATCTATAGATGGTATCCGCTCGGTGTGTTTGTCGGTAGGATAAAGGAGATGCCTAGTGACTTCAGCCTATTGCCCAACCAACTCGGGCGTACCGTTCGACAGCTCCGTATTGAGTCAGGGCTGAGCCAATTAGCACTGGCAGAAAAGGCTGATTTGGCGCTAAATTTTGTAGGCGAAATTGAGCGAGGAGAGAAAAATGCCTCACTTGAAACCACGCTGCGACTTGCCCGTGCACTGGGGATTTCGGGTTCTGAACTGTTGAAGCACGTCGGGGTTTGATGGGCCATAGCGTCCAGAGTCGCCACTTGAAAAACAAATGAAGCAAAATCGCTTCAAAATACCCTGCAACTGACAGTCAGACACTTTATCAGGATACTTCAGCGCTTTAGCCTGCAACCCCGCCTAGTCGCAGCAGGGATCAAACTTCAAAACTTTGATGCAATTCTCCACCGCCGCCGCGCCATTCCAGAGACCAGCTTTTTTGTCCAACCAGGCGCCGCGTAAAGAATTGCCCGGTCCAACACGCCGCACCCAAAGTCGCCGCAATTTCGCGACATGAAAAAAGTTCTCCCCCTGGTTTGCGCCGCTTCGCTGATCGCCAACGCCGCCTTCCTCGCCATCAAACTCCGGCATCGCTCCGCCGCCGATGACACCACCCCGACCGCCGGATTCACGGCGGGTGCCGCCAACGCCGGGGCCGTTCAGGGAAAATTGATCCAAGCAAGCCCCTCGGACCTCGCCGAGGTGCTGAAGGCCAAAAACCCCGACGGCCTGCGCGATTTCCTGCGCTCCGCCGGCCTGCCCGAAACCACCATTCGCAAGCTGGTTGCCGCGCTCATTTGGGATCGTTACAGCGAACGCATGAAGGCCCTGAGCCCCAAACCCGACGCCAACAAAGCCTGGTGGAAAGCCGGTAACAACAGCTGGTATGAAAGTACCTCACGGGAGCAACGGGCCGAATTGCGCAATCTTCAGCGCGAAGCCAGCGATGAAATCACCCGTGTACTCGGCCCCGACCAGGAAAGCCCGGGTCACTGGCAAGACGCCCGGCTCACCTTCCTTGACGCTGACAAGCGCAAGAACGTCCAGGAGATCGAGCAAGACTACCAGGACCTCATTCACGAGGCGCAGCAGGACATGCAAGGGTTCCGGCTGCCCGGTGACGCAGAAAAAATAAAATTCCTGCTGGAGGAGAAAAAGCGCGATCTCGCCGCCACGCTCACGCCGCAGGAACTGGCCGATTATGACCTGCGCATGTCCTTAACCGCACAGCAACTGCGCTCGAAAATAAGTCGTTTCGACGGCACCGAGGAGGAATACCGGAAAATATTCGCCCTCCAAAAAGCCTTCGACGACACCCAAAACCGCGATGCTTGGGGCAACCCCTTCAGCCAAACCCACGACGAATGGAAAAAACGCCAGGAGGACGAGAAGCAGCTTAAGGAGCAGATCAAGGCCTCCCTCGGTGCAGAGCGCTACGCCGACTACACGCTGGCTCAAAACAACGACTACCAACAGCTCGTGGCTGCGAGCAAACGACTCGGGCTACCGCCGGAAACCGCCCGCCAAGTCTTCGACCTGCGCAGCACCGTTTCGAGCGAGTCGGTGCGGATTGTGGACAACCCAAACCTTGGGGTTGACCAGAAAAAGCAAATGCTGGCTGCCCTGGCCCAAAGCACCCGCAACCAGATTAGCGCCCGCCTCGGCGATGCCGCCGCAGACGCTTATATTAAAAAAACCGCGTCTTGGCTCACCAGCGTTGAAAGCGGCAGCGCGGTGACCTTTGGCGAAGATGGCAACTCCACCAACGTTCGCGGCATCGCCACCTCACCGAAAAAACCAGCCGCCGCCAAATAGCCACCACTTCCCGATCGCCGCACATCCGCCCCTATTAAAGCGGTTGCCCCTGCCCCTCTCCGCCTCGCTGTTGCGGGGCCGCGGCTAAAAATTGCGCGGGGCTGCGCCTTCAGGGAGCGGGAATGACGTTGGCCAACTCGGCGCCGAGCGCGACCACGCCGGAGCTGAGCGCGGCCGCCAGCGCGCCGAAATCCTTGCCGTCCCAGGCCAGCTCCGGCGCCACGAAGGTCTTGCGGAGTACAACCGCCCCACCCGCCTTCGCCTCGGTCACCTCAATCACCGCCACTAAGCTGGGAATCGTCCGGCCGTCGGGCCTGCGCTCGCCCTCGAAGCGTATCAGGCTCACCGCCAGGTCGTAATCGCGTGGCACTTCGAAGGGAAACGGCTGCGCATACACCCGCGCCACGTTAGCCGAGGCCTCGAGGCGGTCGGCCAGGGTACGGCCGATGCTGGTGGCCAGCGGTTCAGCCCACCGCGAAAAGCTGTGATAAGTGATCTCGTTACCCGCCTCGCGCACCACCAGGTCCTTGCCATTGAGGTAGGGCGCGATCTCGATGCGCTTCAATCCGACCACCCGGGCCCGCTCGACTTTGGCCGGACGCGCCGCATCAAGGCTCGTCGGGGTGAGCACGTAATAACGTGTGGGGTCGGAGGCGGGCGCCGGCAGCAGCGAGCACCCGCTCAGGGCCAGCAGGCCAGCGCCAACCAGCAGCATCCGCAAAGGGCAAAAAATGGAAGGAAGGGTCATCGCAGTGGTGGCGTTAATAAATCACTTGGCCGGGGCGAGCGGGGTCTTGCGGCCGCTGAGCAGGGCGCTCGGGTTGCGTTCGAGGAAGTCGGCCAGCCCGCGCACGGCCGCGGCCGCCTCACCCAACTTGATCATCGCCTGGGCCGCCTCGTCACCGAGGGCCTGCTGGGAGACAACGAACTTCTGCACCGTGGCGGCGGTGCCGCTAAACACCGCCACCGTGGCGCGCACTTCGTCGAGTGTCTTGGTCAAATCCGCCCCTTTCGGACCGTTCTGGGCGTAGTCGCCGAGGATCAGGTCGAGCTTGTGCGCGGCCGCCCCCAACCCGGCCAGCGACTGCTTGAGCTCGGGAGAGGCGGCCAGGTCGCGCACCGCAGTGCCAGCCTTGGCCCATTCCGCCACCAGCGCGCCCGTATCCATTGCGTTGATCTGCTTGCGGGTATCGGCGAGCAGGCCCTGCACTTCCACGGAAAGCGCCACAAAATCGATGCGCTTCAGGTTATTCAATATCACCGTCAGATTGGACTGGAACTCGGAGATTGCCGAGGGCACCGCCGGCATTTCGAGGTATTTGGAGGCCAAATCACTGCGCGGCTTTACCGGGTAGGCGGCCGGATCGAGAAAATCAAGTTCCACAAAGAGCAAGCCCGTCGCCAGACCGATCACGCCGAGTTGGGCGCGCAGGCCGCGGTCGACCAGGCCCTGCAACTGGCCGGGCTCGGTCACGTCGATCAGCTGGCCCTTTTCGTCGGCGATGAGGTTGCGGTTGAGCTCGCAGGCCACCGCAACCAGCGAGTGGTTGGTGGTCGGCACATAACGCAGGTTGATATCCACCACGCGGCCCACCCGCACCCCGCGCAACTTGACCGGCGAGCCGAGATCAAGGCCATGGATCGACTCGTCAAAATAAACCACGAAGCGCTCGGGGCGGGAAAAGAAGTTGATGCCGCCAAATGAGAACAGCGCGATCATGCCCAGCAGGAGCGCACCTAGGACAAACAAACCGACGACGGCGGGACTGACTTTGGTCTTCACAGGCAAAGAGGGTTAGGCGGGAGCAGGCTCAAGGGGAAGGCTGGTTTTGGCGCGGGGCGGCGGCGGCATCCTCGCCACGCCCCAAAAACTCCCGCACGCGCACGTCGGAGCTATGTTTGACCAGCAAACGCGGGTCGCCCTCGGCGATGATGCCCTTGGTCTGCTTGTCGAGCATGATGACCCGGTCGGCGATGGCGAAAATCGAGGCCAGCTCGTGCGAGACCACCACGCAGGTCATGCCGAGCAGGTCGCGCAGGTTAACAATCAGCTCGTCGAGACGCCGCGAGGTCAGCGGGTCGAGGCCGGCCGAGGGTTCGTCGAAAAAGACGATCGCCGGATCGAGCGCCAAAGCGCGGGCCAGGCCGGCGCGCTTTTTCATGCCGCCGCTGATCTCGGCGGGGTAATAGGCGCCGTAACCGGAGAGGCCAACCTGGGCGAGTTTCATGCAGGCGAGTTCAGCGCGCTCGGCGGCGTTGAGCGGTGTGTACTCCTCGAGCGGCAGCATCACGTTTTCGAGCAAGTTGAGCGAACTCCAGAGCGCGCCCCCCTGATAGAGCACACCGAGGCGTTGCAGGATTTCGCGCTGGCGATCGGCGCTCGCCGAGTTGAAGCACTCGCCGAAGAACTTAACCGTGCCCGCGCTCGGCGGATTCAGCCCGACGAGGTGGCGCAGCAGCGTGCTTTTGCCACAACCCGATCCGCCGATGATAAAAAAAATCTCCCCGCGCTTCACTTGGAAGTTAACGTCTTTGAGCAAGACGTGCCCGTCGTAGCCGCACTCCAAAGTGGTGACTTCGAGCGCGGGCGCGGTGGGATTTTTTTTATTCATCGGGAGAGGGACTTACCAGCCAAGAATGTTAAAGGTCACCGCGAACAGCGCGTCCGCCACGATGATGAGCAGCAACCCCATGACCACCGCCGAGGTCGTCGCCCGGCCGACTCCCGCCGCGCTGCGCTCCGCACGCAGCCCGCAATGGCAACCCGCCAACCCGACCAGCAGGCCGAAGGCCGACGCTTTAATCAGGCCGGTGCTGATATCGGACAAATCGATGGCGGTGAGCGTTTCCACCCAGTAGGCCGAAGGAGGGATATCGAGCACGCCGCGCGAAACCAACATGCCGCCGAGGATGCCCAGGCTGTTGGCGTAGAGCGCGAGCAGCGGCATCATCACCCCGAGGGCAACCAGCCGTGGCAGCACCAGAAAATCCACCGGGCGGATACCCAAGGTCTGCAAGGCGTCGATTTCCTCGCCCGCGCGCATGTTGCCCAGAGTGGCGGCGAAGGCCGCCCCGGTGCGCCCCGCCAGGATGATCGCGGTCATCATCGCGCCCATCTCGCGCACCATGACCAGCCCCACGGCGTCGGCCACGTAGATGTCGGCTCCGAATTGCCGCATGAGCACGGCCGATTGGTAGGCCATGATCAGGCCGGTCAGCAGGCTGATCAGACTTACGATGGGCAGGGCCATCGCGCCGCATTGCTGCATCTCGTCGAGGCAGTCGCGCCAGCGGAATTTGTGCGGCTTTTTCAGCAGGCCGGTGGCGCTGATCACGCACTCGCCCACGAAGGTGGCGATCTCCTTGGTCTTGGCCCAGACGTCCTGGGCGGCGAAACCCACCATCGAAAGAAAATCCCGCGAGCGGTCCACCGGCATGCGGGTCTCGTTGACCACCTCGAGTTGGTGCAGGAGTTTTTGCAACGCCTCCGGCAGGTCGGCGAAGTCGCACGGGGCTCCCTTCGCCCGGCACCACTGCCTCACCTCAAAAACAAACAGCAGCAGCGCGCTGTCCCAGTCGGCCAGCCGTCCCCACACCAATTTGACTCGTGCGGGGGCCTGTTCGGCGATCAGGGCCGGCCAGGACGGGCGCGTCTCGGTGATGCGCCAGGTGCCCTGAACCTCGACGCGCAAACCCTCGCCCTGCTGGTGCAGGAGCACGCGGGAGTCGGGCGGCGTGGGCGGGTTGAGCGGTGCGGACATTGGCAGCACTTGACCGCAGTGCGCCCGAGAAGGCACGAAATTTTTGTGTCGTTGCGATTAATCGCCCGCTCATAGGCTCGGTGGATGCGCTTTCGAACTGTGCTTTTCGACCTCGACGGAACCCTGATGGATCACCTGCCGGCGATCCACCGCAGCTACGTCCACACGCTGCCGCAGCTCGGCCTACCCGCGCCGACCTACGACCAGGTGAAACGCGCCATCGGCGGCGGGTTGGAAAACGCCATGCTTAACTTCCTGCCTGAATCCCGCCTGGCCGAGGCGCTGGCGATCTACCGGCCGTTCTGGGCGGCCACCATGCTCAGTGGAGGCGAACCGATGCCGGATGCGCTCACCCTGCTCGAACGCCTGCATGGGGGTGGCGTCACCACGGCTGTTTTCACCAATAAACACGGCCCTTCCGCACGTGAGGTCTGCACCCATCTCGGGTTCACTCGCTATGTCCGCGCGGTTTTTGGAGCCAAGGACACCCCCTGGCTCAAGCCCGAGGTGGAGTTCACCCGCCATGCGCTGGAAGCGCTCGGAGCGGACCCGGCCAGCACCTGCCTGATCGGCGACTCGCCCTGGGATGTGCAAGCGGCCTGCAACGCTGGTTTCCCCTGTTTCGCGGTGACCACCGGCACCCACACCGGCGAAGAGTTGCGCGCGGCGGGGGCGGCGGGCGTTTACGCCAACCTCACGGAGATCGGCGCCGCTGAGTTCGGGCTCGCCTAAACTTCCCTGAGGGCGCCCGCCGATTAGGAGGAAAGCGGCGGGTGATCGAGGGCGCGGTCGACCTCCAGCCCGAGTGCGTTAAGCGACAGGAAAATGTCGCGCAAAAACGCCCCCAAGGCCCCGAGCAGCAGGCCGATGCTGGTGATAAACAGCCCGAGGATCGCCCCGGCGAAGTTGGCCTGCAGGAGGGCGTCGGCGAAAATCGCCACCACCAGCAAACCCGAGCAGAACATGCTGGCCACGCCCAGAGTGACCGCGCTGCGCACGATCTGGGCACGCCGGTACATGATGCGCAATTGGTGCTCGAGGTGGTCGCGCTCCTCGGCGTTGGCAGCCCGGGCCTGGCCGGCGAGGATGCGGGTACGGTCAACGATCCGGCCCATACGGTTGGTCATGGTCAGCAAGAGCGAACCTAGCCCGGTGATCAATATCACCGGGGTGATCGAAAGCTGAATGGTGGGCAACAGGGACGCGGAGACCGAAAGATCCATGCCCGTGAGCCAGCCCAAACGGGCGAGCGGTGGCAATCCTTCCGACGGCCTGAAGACGATCACCCTGAACTCACGTTCAAGGCCACGGTCGCGATCAACGTCCAACATCCAACGTCCAACGTCCAACATTCAACGCTCAATCCAGGCGGCGTTGCGCGCATCGGCAAAGTCCACCGTTAGTTGTTGGTCATTGGCCATTGGCCCCAGGCCCTGGGAATGAACGCGGGGCGATTCCCGCACCGCCACGCCGTATAACCAACACAATGGGGTAGGCTTTTTCCGCGCCCCTGCATGTGCGCGCATTTGATTTTTCTCCAGAAGCGGTGTTCTTCTTCGCCCCACGTGGCCGCCTCTACCGCCAATTCCGACACCCTGACCGGCGTTCTCGAACGCATTATCTTCTTCAACGAGGAAAACCACTACACCATCGCGGACTTCCGCCCCGACAACGCGGAGGGCAAGGAGACCAAGGTCACCATCACCGGCGCGCTGCCCGGGGTCCAATGCGGCGAAACCCTCCACCTGCGCGGAACCTGGACCAAACACGCCCAACACGGCGACCAGTTTAAAATCGACGCATTCCGATCCGAACTGCCCTCCAGCGTCTACGGCATCCGCAAATACCTCGGTAGCGGCTTGGTCGAGGGCATCGGCCGGGCCTACGCCAACAAGATCGTCGACGCCTTCGGCACCGCCACGTTCCGCATCCTCAGCGAGGAATCAGGTAAACTGCGCGACGTGCCCGGCATCGGCAAAAAACGCGCCACCGCCATCAAGAAGGCCTGGGACGACCAGCGCGCCTTCCGCGAACTTTATATTTTCCTTCAGACCTATGGGGTCACCACCGGCCAGTGCGTGAAATTGATTAATCAATACGGCAGCGAGGCCAAGCGCGTACTCACCACCGAGCCTTACCGGGTGGCCCGCGAAATCGACGGCATCGGATTCAAAACCGCCGACCGCATCGCCATCAACCTTGGCTACGCCAACGACGCCCCTCCCCGCCTCGACGCCGGCCTGCTCTTCGCCATGGAGACGCTCCAGGAGGAAGGGCACACCGCGCTGCTCGAAGCCAACTTGATCGACTACGCCGTGCCGCTGCTCGAAACCGAGTCCCGCTTCCTCGAAGCACGCCTCATGGCTCTGGTCGACGCGCGCCAGTTGATCAGCCACGCCCCCGCCGGGGTCGACAACCCGCTGCCTGGATCCGCCCTGCTGCAACTACCCGCCAATGACCGCGCCGAACAAAAAATCGCCGCCACCGTAGTCCGCCTGAGCAAGGTCGGCAGCGGCCTGCCGCCGATCAAGGCCGATGCGGCGGTCGAGTGGGCGCAGCAGAAGGCCGGCTTCGCCTTCGCCGAGCAGCAGCGCGTCGGCCTGAAAAACGCACTCGTATCCAAATTCTCGATTCTCACTGGTGGACCCGGAACAGGCAAGACCACGATTCTGCGCGCCCTGGTGGAAATCCTCAAAGCCAAGAAGGTGCGTGTCCACCTCGCCGCGCCCACCGGCCGGGCCGCCCAGCGTCTCGCCGAAACCACCGGTGGCTTCGCTTCCACCATCCACCGCCTGCTCAAGTTTGACCCGGCCAAGGGCGGCTTCGTCGCCAACGAGCACCAGCCCCTCGCCACCGACTTCCTCATCGTCGACGAGGCCTCGATGCTCGATACCCGCCTGGCCGCCGCTCTGCTCCAGGCCGTCCCCTCGCGTGCCCACCTGCTGCTGGTCGGCGACATCGACCAGCTCCCCTCGGTCGGCGCGGGCAACGTGCTCAAAGACCTGATCGCCACCGAGCAGTTGCCCGTCACCCGCCTCAACGTCATCTACCGCCAAAAGGGCCAGAGCCAGATCGTCACCACCGCCCACGCGATCAACGCCGGTGAACCCGCCCTGCCGCCCGCCGTCAACGAGGTTGCCGCCGCCCAGGCCTGGAGCGACCTCACCTTCATCGTCGCCGAGTCGGCCGAGGACTGCGTGCGCAAAACCATCCAGCTTTGCACCGAGTTTATCCCCGCGCACTACCCGTGGTTTAAACCCATTGGCGACGTGCAGATTCTCGCGCCGATGCACAAAGGCACCGCAGGGGTGAGCAACCTCAACGTCCAGCTCCAGGCCGCGCTCAACCCGCACGCCAAGGGCCTGCGCGGACCGCACGGCGAATACCGGCCCGGCGACAAGGTCATCCAACTCAAAAACAACTACGACAAGAGCCTGTTCAACGGCGACATTGGCGCGATTGTCTCGCTCGACGGCGAGGCCGGCACGCTCACCGCCAAGTTCGACGGAGCCGAGCACGTCTTTGACCGCGGCGAGTTCGCCACGCTCGCCCCCGCCTACGCGATCAGCATCCACAAGTCGCAGGGCAGCGAATACCCGGTGGTGATCGTACCCCTGCTCAAAGGCCACTTCATGATGCTGCAACGCAACCTGCTCTACACCGCGATCACGCGCGGAAAAAAGAAGGTTTTTATTGTCGGCGAACCGGCCGCCTACGGCATGGCGGTACGCAACAATGAGGCGCGCGACAGGTCCACTCACCTGCGCGAAAAAATCGCCGTGCTCACCGGCAAACCCTAGCCGCGCAACCGTCCTCGCCCCGCTCCCACCGTCCTCCTTCGGCCCGCCCCGAGCTCCCCGACCTGTTACTTCGGCCCCATGAAACGCCCCCGCCACACTTCCCGCCAGACGGTCGCCTACTACCCGCCGCCCGGCCCTGCGCCCGTGCGCCTTTCCCGCTGCCGGCTGCTCATCGTGATCGATAACGCCCCGCTGCAACACGCGGTGTGGGCCGATTTCCATGCCGCCCGTAAACGGGTGGAAAAGGCCGCCCGCGACCTCCACCGCCACGAACAGACCGACGCCCCCGCCTTTACCTCCTGGCTTCACGGGGCCTTCCCTCAACTCATCACCAACCTGCGCGAACTGACCGCGGAAGTGACGCGCAAAGGGCGCGACGTGGAGCAGGCCCAATACGCCGCCGCCATGTCCGGCCGCTCGGTTAAAAAAATCTGGCGTGAACACCGCGAGTACGAGGCCGACCCCGAGGCTTACGAACGCGCCCACCCCCAACCCGAGTCGCCCCACGGCGACGACGCTCGGCGCCCGCCAGCCGACCACACTCAACCCGACGAATCGGACGGTGAGTTCGAGGATTTTTTTAAAGGACTCTTCGGCGAGGAGGACGGGGGACCGTTTGACGGCAGCCGCTCCGGCCAACGCCCTCGGCCCGAGCACGGCGAGGCCAAAGACCTTTACCGGCGGCTCGTGCAGCACCTGCACCCCGATCGCGGCGGAGAGTGGACGAAAGCGCGTGAACGCCTTTGGCACGAAGTTCAGCAGGCCTGGGCGGCGCGCGATGGTGATTGGCTGGCCCGCCTGGAAATCGAGTGGGAAACCGCCAACGACACGGTCAGCCCCGACTCCTCGATCGGGCGGTTGCGCCGGGCGATTGCCGAACTGGATGCGGCCCGCCGTGACACTGAGCGCAAGCTGCGCGACTACCGGAAAATGCCCGCATGGCGTTTCAGTTTGGCTGAACACAAACGCCCCCAGCTGCTGCGCAAAATCGAAACCAGCCTACGCCACGACTACGAGGCGCTGCGCAGCCACCTCGCCTACCTCAACCAAACCATTGCCGCGTGGGAGGCGCCCTCATCCCGGCCCCACCAGCGCCGCCGCGGGCGCGCCTAACCGGCAAGGCCTGTGAAGCGGTTGGGCCACCGGGCAACGTAACGAGAGCACTGCGCAGTGCACCGGGCGGGCCGCGCATTGCCATCAGGCGGGTGCAGGGAAGTGAATCCCTCTTTTTCGCTTACGCCTTCTCGTTCTTCAGAGCATCGGAGGCCGGCGCCAATTAGCCCCATCGGATTGCTGGTTGACAATTGTTGGCGGCCCCGGTTTGTATCCCCCTCTTTTTCAAATGAGCACGACCGAAACCACCCAGCAGAGCCTCACGCCTGAGCAGATCCCGTTCACCTCGCCCCAGGCTATGCGCAACTACGTCACTGACACCGGCAAGATCTTGCCGCGCAAGTACACCCACCTTTCTGCCAAGCAGCAGCGCGCGGTTACGAAGACCATCAAACAGTCGCGTAACAACTTGCTCGCTCTCTAAGCGAACTGTTGACCCACGCAGCGCAGGCCGGAGCTAAAACCTCCGGCCTTTTTCATGCCATGAGCACGCCGCCGACCGCCCGCATTTACCGTCCCACCCCGCGCAACCTGGCCTTGTTGGCCAACGTCCTTGCGCGCGGCGGGTTGGTCGCCGCCCCCACGGAAACCGTTTACGGGCTGGCGGCCGATGCGCGTAACGCCACGGCATGCCGGGCGATTTTCCGCGCCAAGGGCCGCCCAGCCAACGACCCGCTAATCGTGCACGTCAACACGCTCGCGCAGGCGGGTGAAGTCGCGCAGTTAAACGACGCGGCCCGCAAGATCGCCCAGGCCTTCTGGCCCGGCCCGCTCACCCTGGTTTTACCCAAACAGCGCGGCGTGCCCTCCATCGTCACCTCGGGCTTGCCCAGCGTGGCGGTTCGCATGCCCGCCCACCCCCTTTTCCGCGAGCTGATCGCCCGGAGCGGCTGTCCGCTGGCTGCGCCCAGCGCCAACCCGTTCGGCTACGTCAGCCCGACCACTGCAGCCCATGTGCTCGACGGCCTCGGCCGGCGGATCGCCCACATCCTCGATGGCGGCCCTGCGGAAATCGGAGTGGAGTCGACGATTCTCGATCTCCGTAACCCGCGCCACCCGGCGATTCTGCGCCCCGGCGCCGTTTCCCGCGAGGCGCTGGAGCGGGTGTTGGGATATAAAGTGAGCTCCTACGCTCGCCAGGCCCCGGCCCAAACCGCGGCCCCTGCACCCGGGATGTTGGAACGCCACTATAGTCCCCGCACCCCGCTGTCCTTGTTCGCCAAACTCACTCCGGCCGCGATCCGAAAACTGCCGGCGGATCAGGCGGCTCTGTTGATCTCGCGGCCACCAGAAGCCCTGCGCGGGCCGAATATCTTCTGGCTGGCGGAACGCGCCGCCGACCTAACCGGTGCGGCGCACCACTTATTCGAACGGCTGCGGGCCTTGGACGCGGGCGGCTGGACGCGCATCCACGCCGAATGCGCCCCCGGCCAAAGCGCCCTGGCCTTGGCCATCAACGACCGACTCCAACGCGCCGCGGCCAAGCGCGACGTGTAATATCGATTCCGCGGTGTTTTTAGCGCCCGGTGTAGGCCCGACCGGTGGTCGGGTTAATCTGATAAGCCCGACCACCGGCCGGGCCTACAACCTGCGCGGCCGAAGTTCCAGGCCGCTCACCGGTTCCTCGTCCCGCTTAAGTTCCACCGGAAAAACATTAAGTAGCGCAGACTTCAATTTCCGCATTTCCAGCGGAGAAGCAGGCTAGAAGCCTGCGCTACTTCAAGGCGACTACCGCTCGGGGGTGGCGTCCTCCTTGGACATCACCACATAGTAATCCTTGTACGACTTGTCGTAATACTGAGCGTAGTAATAGCCGGAGACCGCCAGATTGAGGCCGTTGAGTACCGCGCCGAAGACCGGCACGTTGGACTCGCTCAGCTTCTTGGCGCTGAACTGGGCCGCCTTACGCCGCACCTTGTTAAAGAAAACGGTGAATACCGAACCATCGACCAAGGGGAGCACGATCATCGCATCGCTCACTGCCGCCAGCGGAGGGGTGTCAAAGAAGACGCGATCATAGCGCTTGCGCAGGTCGGAGATCATCAACTCGAAGTTTTTGCCGTTGAGGATCTGCGTCGGACTCTTGGCCCGGCCGCCGGTGGTGATCACATCCAAATTGGGATGAACCCCGCGCACAACGACCTCGTCGATCGTCGCCGTGCCCGCGCAAATGTCGATGACCCCCTTGCGGTTCTCCAACCGGAACGACTTGTGCACGTTTGGCTTGCGAAGGTCGCAATCGACGATCGCAACCCGCTCGCCGTGGGCCGCAAAAGTTAGCGCCAGGTTCGTGGTCGTAAACGACTTACCCTCGCCCGGAATGGTGCTGGTCACCAGGATACACTTGGCGTTCTTGCTCTCGTCCTTCAGGCGCAGGCTGGAGTGGAGGGTCAGAAAGGCTTCGCAGACTTGGCGGTCGGCATTGTTGATGACGATCTGCGCCTTGTCGGGCTGCTCCATCTTTTTGATCTGAGGAATAATACCGATCAAGGGCAGGCCGATAACCGACTCGATGTCGAAGGAGCTTTTTACCCGGTCGTCGATGAACGCCACAAAGAAGGCGAAGGCCAAACCGAGGCCGAGTCCGCCGACAAAGCCCAGGCCGAGGTTGAGGGGGATTTTCGGCGAAACGTAATCGCTTTCCTGGGAGGGCGCAGCCTTGTCGACCACACGGGCGTTCTGCGTCTCCATGGTGGAGATCATGGTGGTGTCGCGCATACGCACGATCAGGTTCTGCAGCAACTGCTCGTTAATCATGAGCTTGCGTGAGCGCTCAGTGTATTCTACTGCGGCGCGATCCAACGCCATGGTCTCTGTGCTGGCGGTAGCCAGCGAGGCCCGCGCCTGCTCGTCGTTACGGCGCGCGCTTTGGTAGTCCGACTCGATGGTCGCGGCCGCATTGGTGATCGCCTTACTCAACTCGCGCTCGGCTTGAGCCAGCGAATTCATCGCCTCCATCATCATGGGATGCTTTTCGCGGTAACGGTCGCGCAGCTGGGCGACCAGGATCTTCTTACTCGAGACATCGTTTAACAGTTGCCCAATCAGGGGCTGGCCGGCGATGAACGACAACTGGGTTAAGTCGCCGCCTTCAGCCTGGCGTTCCTGCACTTGCTTCCAACGGATGCCCGCGTCCTTAAACTTGGCGTCGGTTGAGGTCACGTAAAGGTTCAGCGCCTTGAGCTTCTCGGTGACGATGTCCTTGCGCTGGTCCAGCGAGACCATGTTGTTGCGCTCCAGGTAGGACTGTAGCTCGTTGGCCAGATCCTTGACGGTGCGCTCCTGTTGCTCGGCGCGGATCTTCAGCTCCTCGACCGCCTTCATCGACTCGTCGATGCGCACGCGGGAATTGTAGGCGATGAACTCGTCGACAAACAGGTTGGCCACTTTGGCGGCGATCAGCCGGTCGGGGTGCCGATAGACCACGTTGATGAGTAAGCTGAGGCGCTTGGGGACGATTTTACGATTGCCACCGAGGACCTCCAAGGGGGTCACCGGGTCGCTGCCTTTGCCCTTTTCGTAGGGAGCCATGAACTGGCGCATGTCTTCGCCGGTGATGCGTTCAGCCACCTTTTGAATAATCGCCCCGCTGCTAAGCACCTCGACCACGGTATTGAGGTCCTCGGTACCGCGCACCGTGTTGTCCACCACGGCCTCCACGTTTTTCATCACCGTCGGATCGCTGCGGTAGATCTGCAAGCTGGCCGAGGACTGGTAGATCTTGGTCTGGCTGAAAGTGTAGACCAGCGCCGAGGAGAACACGACGAGGAACACCACGATGATATACCACATGCGCTCGCGCAGAATCAGCGCGTAGTCCTGAAAGCCGCGCTGGACGGCGCTTTCGCCACCGTAGCCGACCGTATCGTAACCGCCGTAGCCGCCACTGCCGTACCCCTGGTCACCCGACCCGCCACCGGCCGAACCCGACGTTTGCTTAGAATGTGAATCCATGAAAAAAAACCTTGAGAGTTAAAGAATCCGCTCGGGCACAAAAATAATGTCGTTCACCAGCAGTGGCCAGGTGTTGCTCGAACGCCCCTTGATCAAATCGTCGGCGTCGATCACATACGTGTCTGATTTACCCTCCGCGTTGGTCCGGGTGAGCTTCACCTGGGCGCGGTTAGCCAGACGGCTAAAACCGCCCGCCCGCGACACCGCATCAAGCAGGGTCAGCCCCTGCTCCTGAGGAAACAAAACCGCCCCAGGCTGGTTGACTTGGCCGATCACGTTAACCGTCCGCTTGGCGTATTCGATCACCACCACGTTGATTTGGGGGTTGACGAGGAAGTCGCGCGCATAGAGCTCGCGGATTAAATCCTCGGCTTGGCGCAGGGACTTGCCGCGGACGTCGACCTTACCGATCAAAGGCAGGGTGATGGAATACTCCTGCGAAACTCGCACCGCCCGCTTCAGATTCTCCTCCTGAAATATCTGAACATCAAGCAGGTCGGAGGGCTGAAGCAGGTAATCAAGAACGGCCGCGGCCGGCACGGGCGCCGGCTTGGTCTCGTCAGCGTGAACGGGCAAGCAAAGCGCCAGGGCGAGCCCGGCGAGAAGGAGGAAGTAGATCTTGGACGGCATGGGTGCGGACTTAAAAAAAAGGCGGAAGAAGATCACTGGATCTTCTTCCGCCTTAAACAATGGTCAAGCTACTCGCCTTAGTAACGGGCAGTCAACGAGAGGGAGACCACGTTGTTGACGAACTCGCTGGCCGCGCCCTGGTCGGAAGTCTGCGAGCGGTTCACGTAGCTCAGACCGGCGTTGAGGTACTCGTTGATCGTGTAAGTGGCGCCGAGAGAAGCCTCGAGGTAGTTACGGGTATCGTTGCTGAACTCCATCTTGCGATAGGTCAGGCCGGCGCTCAGGCGCCAGTCCACGGTGATCGCGCTGCTCGCGCCGAGGCTAAGGTCGGTGGTCTCAAAGCCGGTACCACCGGAAGTGGAGTTAGCGAAATCGCGATTCACCCCGAGGGTCAGCTGGGTTTTCTCAGAGTAGGCGTAGGCCAGGGAGGCCTTGCTGCCCACCGAGCCATCCTCGTCCGTGGTGCCGTTGCCATTGCGGGTGTTGTAGCCGACGCTGAAGGTGCCGGACAATTTGGGGGTGAATGAACCACGCGAACCGATGTTATAATAGTAAGCGTCGAACAGATCCCCGTTACCGGCCGCGATGGTGCCCGCCAGCTCGCTATGGGTGTAGGTCAAACCGGTGCTGACGTCGACCTTCGGGGTCAATTCGTAGTAAACGTTAACAGGAACCGAATAGGTCTTCTGCTCAACCGCGGTAGAAGACTTATAGTCGGTGCTGGTGTAGCTCACGCCCGAGCCGAAGCTGATCTTCTCGGAGTAGCGCAGCTCGCCATTGATGCCGGCGGCGGTGTCGTGGTGCTCAAGCAGGGTGCCTTGGGTGATGGCACCGACCTGCTCAGCGGTCGGCTGATCGAGTTCAGCGAACGAGAGGTTGGCGTTCAGCTTGACCTGCTCGTTGTCATAACTGGCGGTGGCGCCAGTAGCGAACAACTGGTTGTTGAGCTTCACGTTGTCGGCGTAGCTCGAAAGTGTCGAATTGGCGAAAACATCGCCCTTAACCGCGGAATCCTTGCCGTACTTCAGGTCAAAACCAGGGGTGACAACAAAAACCGTGTCGGTCAGTTCGGCGCCATCTTCCGAAAGCAGCAAGTTATCGTTGTGGGCCACACTGGAAGTGGCGGTGGCAAACAGCTCGGCGTTGTCGCCGATTGCGAGGAAGGGCGCAGCCACAGCGGCTGATCCCAGAGTACCGAGGATAACAAGGTGTTGTACGATTTTTTTCATGTTTAAATTCTAAGTTATAAAATGACGGCCGGCTGCGGCTATCTTGATTCGTGATTGAGCTGGAATCAGGCCAATCGGATCACGTATCTGGCTTAAAAAAAGGCGAATGCAAGGATTGTGCGTGTAAATTTTTGGCGTCGACGTTCGCCTCGCCCCCCTCCTCCGCCGAATCCCGCTGCCTTTGGGCAAATATCCCAGTTGCCTCGAACAGACCCACCAATCTATCTCGCGCTTGTTTATGCCCGCCCCAACCCCCAATTCCGAAAGCCTAAAAGTTCGTGTGGCTCGGTCCTCCAGCCCAGCGGTGGGGCTACGCCGTTTCGCCCCTTTTTCCCTTCGCCGTCGGGGCAACGGCTGGCAGGTGCAAATTTACTGGAAGCGCTTCACCGTCCTGCTCGTGGCGACCGGGCTTCTCGCCTGGGCCGGCCTTGCGTCCGCCGCGTACTTTTTCGTGAAATACAACCGCGGCTTCACCGAGGTGCGCTTCACCGATATGCTGCTGCTGCCCGCGCGCTGGCAGGCCTACGAAGTATCCCGGGGCGACTTCCTGATCGCCAACGCCCAAGCCGACTTAAAAAAACAAAACTACCGCGAGGCCTTTGGCGGCCTACGCCTCGGCCTGATTAAATCCCCCGCCAACAAAGAGGGCCGCCTGCTACTGGCACAGTTTTACGCGCTCTGGAAGCGCCCCGACCTGAGCCGCACTACCCTGCTCGACGGCTTCACCTACCACAAGGCCGACTCCGAGTACCTCAAAACCCTCTTCGCCTTCCTGCTTCAACAGCAAGACGACAAGCAGGTTCTCAAGTTCTACAAGCAACTCCTCGGCGCGGACCCCGCCCTGACCCCGCGCAATCAGTTGGTCGCCCTAGCAGCGGCCTCCGCTTGCTATTTCCGCGGCAACTACGACGAGGCCGAGGCGATTCTCCGGAGCTACCAAGTCGAGTCGTCCCGCGATGGTCGCCTGCTGCTGGCGCGGATTAACTGGGACCGTGGCGCCAAAGACCTGGCGCTTTCACAGGTGCGCGACCTGGCCAACGAACGGCCCGACGACGCCGAAATCTACGCGCTGACCATCACCTACCTGCGCGAAGTCGGGCGCGACGAGGAAGCCCGCCGCGAGAGCTTTCTGCGCACCCTGGCCAATCCGCGCAACGCCCGCGCACGAATCGACCTGCTTTACGCCTACCACAAGGAGGGCGACCGCTCGGTGCTCCGCACCCAAGTCGAGGAAGTTTACCACGACCTGCTCGCCGATGCCAACGCCCTGCTCGCCCTGGCCGACTTCGCCGCCAACACCGGCGACGCCCAACTGGCCCGACGCATTTACGACCACACCAAAGCCAACAACCTCAACTGGGATGGCGCCGCCCTGATGACCGTCGAGGCCTGCATCGTCGGTCAACACTACCAAGCCGCCCTCGATTTGGTTCGCGACCTGTTGAAGGACAACCCCGAGTGGGGCAAACGCTTCTACGCGGTCTTTAACGGCCTGCAGGCCATCGCCCACTACGGCCTCGGCGACGCCGAAGCCGGCCAACTTTTCCTCAACAACTTTCTCAAGCAGGACAACGTGCGCGCCGACAACCTGCTTGCCGTCTCCAAGCGCCTGCTGACGGTCGGCGCCAAGGCCCAAGCCCGCAAGGTGCTTGAGCAAGCGGTGCAGGCCGACACCCTCAATCAGGCAGCTCTCACCAGCCTGGTGCAGCTCGACTTGGAGTTAAACAACACGGCCCCGCTTGCGGCCAACGTCCGCAAGCTGCTGCTCATGCGCAAGCCCTCGCAAACCGTGCTGCGCGCCGCCTACGCCAAACTAGGCAGCGACCTGTTCCTGTTTTCCCCTGAGCGCACGAGCCTGCTCGAAGAACTGCGCGCCACCCTGGCCGTGAGTTTGCCCGGACGCTGAGCTCGCTGCGAGCGGCCCTGCAGGCACCAAGGCGCCTGCATCCGTACCCAGCGGGCGGCGTCCAGATCAACCGCACGCGACCGCCGCGCTCAACCGCCGAGCACCGCGGCCAAGGTCGCCAACAGCCGCTCGTTTTGGGCCGACGTGCCCACGGTCACGCGCAACCACTCCGGCATGCCGTAGGGCCGCATCGGCCGCACGATCACCCCGCGTTTTTGCAGCTCCATAAACACTCGCGCCCCGTCCCCCACCCGCACTAGCAAAAAGTTCGCCACACTCGGCACGATCTCCAGTCCGAGCGCCCCGAATCCGGCCTCCAGTCGCGCCAGCCCCGCGCGGTTTTCCCGGGCACATTTTTGGATAAACGCATGGTCGTCGAGCGCCGCCAGCGCCGCCGCCTGGCCAATCGCGTTCGCATTAAACGGCTGCCGCACCCGGGTGAGCAGCCCGGCCAGCTCCGCTGAGGCGTAGCCAAAGCCCACCCGGAGCGCGGCCAGTCCGTAGATTTTGGAAAACGTGCGCAGACAGACAACCTTGAGGCCTTCGCGAATGAGCGGGCGCAGATCGGGCGGGTTGTCCAGGTACTCGGCGTAAGCCTCGTCGAACACAAACACCACGTGCTCGGGCAAGGCGCGCGCGAACGCCAGCAGCTCCGCCTCGGTGTTGGCCGTGCCCATCGGGTTGTTCGGGCTGGGCACAAACACCAGCTTGGTGCGCGGGGTCACCGCCGCCGCCAGCGCCGCCAGATCGTGGGTGTGGTTGACCAGCGGCACCTCCACCGGCTTCGCGCCGAACAGCAGCGTGACCAGTTTATAAACCGCGAACGACGGGTTGCCCATGACCACCTCGTCACCCGGCTGCAAAAACACGTGGCCGAGCAGCTCGATCAGCTCGTTGGACCCGTTGCCGATCACCACTTGCGCTGCGTCAAGCCCGTAGGCTTTGGCCAGCTTCGCGCGCAGGGCCACGCAACCGCCGTCCGGATACAGTTCGCTTTGCTCGATGGCCCGCAGCGCCGCCGCCTTGGCCAGCGGTGAGGGCCCGAACGGATTTTCGTTGGAGGCCAGCTTGATGATCGTCGTCGGGTCGAGGCCGAGTTCGCGGGCAACGTCCTCGATCGGTTTACCCGGTTCATAGACCGGCTGGGTGAGAACGGAGGGATTGACGAGGGTTTCCAGCTTCATGAAGCCAGAAGCCAAGCCGATCCCGCCCTCCGGCAAAAGCCTTTTGTCACACCACCCGGCTTGGCACGCGCACCACCTGCATGCCCGCCGCCAACGCAGCCTGAATGCCCGGCTCGGCGTCCTCAAAGACCAGGCACCGCCCCGCCGGCACGCCCATCTTCGCGGCCGCCAGTAAAAACATGTCGGGCACCGGCTTGCCCCGGCCTGGGGCGACGTCTTGCGGGGTGACCACGATTTTAAACAGATCGGTTAACCCAGCCGCAGCGATCGCCGGTCCGGCGATCTCAGGCATGCCGCCGGTGGCGATCGATACCGGGTGCGTCAGCGCCATGCGCCGGGCAAACGCCACCACCGGTTCCACGTGAGTGACCTTGTCGAGCCGCTCCAAAAACATCCGCTCTTTGGTGTGCTCCACTTGGACCGGATCGAGCTTGAGTCCGTAATGTGCCCCGATCAGCTCGGCCACCCGCACCGTGGGCACACCGCCGAAGGAATAAAACAGGTCCTCGTTCAACGTCTCGGTTAACCCGTGCGCCTGAAGGGCGGCATCCCACGCCTGGTAGTGCAGCGGCATGGTGTCGATGAGGGTGCCATCGAGGTCGAAGATGAAGCCGGCGAATTCGCCCTGGGGGATGTCGAGGTGCATGTGTGCCGAGGATCTTTCGCGAGAGCCTCACCAGCGCAAGCTCGGGGCCGGTCGGACACTGCCCTCACATCCGTTTTTTCCAGCGCAGCGCCACAGACACCAAAGCGATCAACGCCGGCACTTCAACCAGCGGTCCGACCACCGCCGCGAAGGCCGCCCCGGAGGTCAGCCCGAACACGCCCACCGCCACCGCAATGGCCAACTCGAAGTTGTTACCCGCCGCCGTGAACCCAAGGGTCGCCGCCTTCGCGTAGTCCGCCCCTGCTTTCACGCTCACCCAGAACGTGACCGTGAACATGATCGCAAAATACACCACCAACGGCACCGCGATGTGCAACACGTCGAACGGCCGCGCCAGCACCTGTTTTCCCTGCAAACTAAACATCACCACAATGGTGAACAGCAGCGCGGCGAGCGTCACTGGGCTGATCGCCGGCAAAAACTTTTGGTCGAACCAGGCCTGCCGCTCCGCACCCCCGCGCCGCAGCGTGAAGCGCGTCACCCAACCCGCCAGAAATGGAATCCCAAGGTAAATGAACACACTTTGGGCGATGCTTCCGATGGTGATGGCCGACAGGTCGAGCACGGCCAAATCCACGCCGACCAAAGGCGGCAGGATTTTTAAAAACAACCAGGCGAGCGGGGCGAAAGCGAACACCTGAAACAACGCGTTGGCCGCCACCAGCCCGGCGCAATACTCGCGGCTACCGCCCGCCAGGTCGTTCCAGACAATCACCATGGCGATGCAGCGGGCGATGCCCACCAGCACGAGCCCGGCGAAATACTCCGGCTGGTCGCGCAAGAAAACCACCGCCAGGGCAAACATCAGCACCGGCCCGATCAACCAGTTTTGCACTAGGGAGAGGCCGAGGACTTTTTTGTCGCGAAACACATCCGGCAGCTCCTC
>CAMBUJ010000037.1 GCA_945871005.1 Opitutus sp. GAS368
GGTTTTCAGATAAAACTGGTCGCCGCTGAACTTCATGCGGCTCTCCTCCTCGATCTTGGCGCCGGTTTGGATACACAACATGGCGTCGTGAGGCGCGGCGTGTTCGTGGCGGACGTAGTGAACGTCGTTGGTGCAAATCACCTTCAGGCCGAACTCCTCGCTCAACTTGAGTAGGTCGGGGATGATTTTTAACTGTTCGGGGATGCCGTGATCCTGGATCTCGACGAAGAAGTTTTCCCGGCCGAAGATTTCGACGAAACGCCCGCAGGCGGCCCGGGCCGCGTCATAGCGGTCGTGAAGGAGATGCTGGGGGACGATGGCGGCCAGGCAGCCGGTGAAGCCGATTAGGCCGTCGGCGTATTTGGCGAGGGTTTCCAAGTCGGCGCGCGGCTTGTAATAAAAGCCCTTCAGGTGGGCGTCGGAGACGAGTTTGAGCAGGTTCTGGTAGCCGGTGAGGTTTTTGGCCAACAACCCCATGTGGTAATAGTTTTTACCATCCTCGGACTTGCCGGCCTTTTCGAGGCGGGAGGTTTCAACGATGTAGATCTCGCAGCCGATCAGCGGCTTGATCCCCTTGTATTTGGCGGCGTTGTAGAACTCGATCGCCCCGAACATGTTGCCGTGGTCGGTGAGCGCCATCGCCTTCATCCCCAGCTCGCTGGCGCGCTCCATCAACCGGTCGATCCGACAGGCCCCGTCGAGCAGGCTGTAATCGGTATGAACGTGGAGGTGGACGAAGTCTGAGGCGGCGAACGACACAGCGGTTAGGCAACACGTGCGGGCGCGGCTATCGCAAGCACGCCGTGGCGCTAAATTTGGTGGCCGGGCCGCCTGCGGTGTTTACTTCGCCGGGGCGGTCTGTTCGGCGCGCTCGGCACGGGCGTCGCGGCTCCAGGTTAGCCGCCTGATAAATGGCTGAAGGCAGCTAACCCAAATACCACCGTGAGAAACAACCAGAGCAGCGAGAATAGAACATGCATCACGGTTTCGAATAATTTCCCCCTCCAGAGGGAGCTCGAATAGCCGAAAAATTGCAGGATCAATCGGCAGGCCCAAAAAATGAAGAACCCTAGCGATATCCGGTGCCCAAGCGGGGAGGATAACAATTCCTGCGTACAGGTCAGGTAGAGCAGCCCGTTAAAAAAAACAATCAGGGCAATAAAGAAGGTGTGGATGTAGTGGATCTGACGCGTAAGCGGTGTGATCGCACGAAGTTCTTCCTTCCATTTAAAATAGGTGGGGAAGAAGGCATGGAGCACGGCCAAACCGAGCAGAATTCCCCCGGCAACTTTAAGTAGCGCGTCCATGTTTTTTAAGAATGAAGGTGGTGATGAAGGGGGCAGGCTGGAAGGTGGTGACTAATTCAAAATGCGAATCAGCGAAGGCTGCGTACCAGGTGGAACGGCTATGAAAATGCCAGGCGCCCAGATTGTAGGCCGCGATGTTCGGTAGATCGCGCAAGTGTTCGGTGATGATCAGCAGGCCGTCGGGGGCGAGGGCGCGATGTAGTTCATCAAAAAACGCGGTTCGTTCTGCTGGATTGCGGATTTCATGGGCTGCCAGTGTTAACAGCACCCGGTTAAATGAATTGGAACCAACGGGAAGGTTATGCGTGGAAATGCTAACGGTGTCAGTTGGTGGACAGGCAGAGCGTCGGGCGCGGCGAATCGAGACTTCGGTGTGTTGGGCGGGATCGTAGAAATCAAAAACACTCCAGTTCAGGCGTGGAAAAGTGGTGCGTAAGAGGTGGGTGGTTTCATCAAAACCAGCGTGAATGTTGGCCGTATGGCCGTGCGCGGGTAACCAGGGACTCAGCCACTTGAGCTTGTAGAGTTCAGAGGCGTCGTAGGCCCACCAGGTCGCTGCCAGCGACATGCCGGTTGAAACGAGTATGAGGCTCGCCAAAACCAGGCTATACGGAGCGATCCAAGCGGGCCCCTGGCTGGATAGGGTGATGAGGGTAGCCGCCGCGAACAGCGCGATGGCATAGAGATGCCAATTGAAGCGGACGACCGTGATGACCCCTTGAAATGGCGACCTGTTCATGTCGTGCGGACTCGTTCATAACGGCCTTTTTTCCAGTGGTACGGGATGTCTCGCACCATGAACGCACAGGCGAGTCTCGTCTCGGTAAAGCCGAAGTGGGCAAGATTGGGAATGTTGCAGGCGTGAACACTCAGGGGCGATGGTTTCCATTGTTCACGAACTCCCTCGATAATCAGCATACGTTGCCGTTCTTCATCGGGGCTAAAGGTGAAGGGCAATGGGCCGCAGAAACGACGGGCCTCTTTCCAAGAGGGAAAGGGTGAATTGGCCGGAAGAGGCGACTGGGCATCAGCAGGGGAGGCCGAAATATGCAATCCGTTGGATTCATCCGTCGCCTCAAAGACGCCATCGCGAATCACCATTTTTAGCGGTCTGTGGGTGTAATGATAGGGAGTGAGCAGATTTCCGAAAAACGCCAGGGTGCGACGGTTGGTTTCGGAGCGGATAATCTGCAGGCCGCGCAAGCGTCGACCGTCCTCGGTGCGGTAGGAAACGAAATGGCGATAACCAGCCAAGAGGAAATCCTGGCCGCAGAAAGGCGGTAGGCCTTGCGGTCTGAGATTCCGGGTTTGGACCAGTGCTACCGCGAGAAATGCCCAGCGGTTGTCGAAGGTTTCCGCTTCAAGGCACAGGGGCAGGCGTGCGGCCAGTTCTTCCCGAGGTACCGCAAAGGTCAGGGTGAGGGAGAAATCAAACCACGCCTCCACCGCGAAGGGGTTGCGTTGAAGCGGGGTTTTCATGGTTGCGGGGACACGGGCGGCGTTACTCGGCAGGATCCAGCATAAGCAACCACGGCTAAGTAGAGTAATGCGATTACGGCGTTCCAGCGGCCAAATAAAAGCAAGTCGGGGGCGAGCAAGAATTCGATCACGTTCATGGTGCTCACCACGATGATCTGTGCGGTGGTCGACCAACGCCATTTCCACTGCGACAAGATCCAAACGGCCATGACGATTTCACTTAGGCCAATGGCGCGGGTCAGCGCCAAGGCGTGGGTCTCACCGAGTATTCGCCCGACGATGGCGCGGTGGCGCGGGACCAAATCAAGGACTTTGCACCCCAGTCCGTTGATGAACCATATCAGTGTGAAAAACAGGGCGAAGGCACGACGCAGCATTGGGTGGGGCGGTGCTGGTGCGTTAACCAGGGTAAACCTCAACGGAGTTTACTTCGCCGGGGCGGTCTGTTCGGCGCGCTCGGCGCGGGCGTCGCGGCTCCAGCGGCGTACGTCAAAGAAGCTCACGTAAATGACCATCGAGAAGAGCAGAATCATAAAAACGCTCTGCACGGTGGCGACGAAGGACGCCGGTAGGGGGCGACCGATGAGTTTACCGATGGTCGCGAAAAGCATGTGGCCGCCGTCGAGCACGGGGATCGGCAGTAGGTTAAACACCGCCAGATTGATGTTCACCAAAATGGTAAACCAGATCACGTAGCGGATGTCGGCCTGGGCCGCCAAGTGGAACACGCGGGCGATGCCGACGGGACCGCTGAGCTTGGAAATGCCCACATCGGACTGCGGGTTAACCAGGCTGGCGAAGGTATGGTAGGTCATGCCCAGGACGTCGCCGATCTGCTTGAGCGGGTTCGGGTAAATCAGGGTGGTTGCAGTGGTGAAACTGAGCCCGATTTCGCTGGGATCCTTGGCGGCGACGCGGGCCGGAATCACCACGTTAACGCTCGTGGTGCCGCGCTGGACGACCGCACGGATTTCCCGCTCGGTGGTGCGGGCCAGGATTTCTCCGTAGGTTTGGATGTTGAGGATGGCGATGCCGTCGAGGGAGACGAGGCGGTCGGCGGGCAAGAAGCCGGCGGAGGCGGCCAGGGTGTTGGGGGTGGCGCCATGGACGATCAGCTCGTAGCCCGGGGCGATGCCCACGCGGCGATCCTTGTCGTTGCCGGCGAGCACGGGGTGGACGACGACCTCGATCAATTTGCCGTCGCGCTCGATGGTGAAAAGCGCCTCCCGGCGCCCCTCGGCGGTGCGCCCGGCGCTGGTGAGCAACACCTGCATGAGCTCCTGCCAGGTCTCGGTTTTGCGGCCGTCGATGGCGCGCACGGTGTCGCCGATGCGCAGACCGGCTTCGCTGGCCGGGCTGGTCACGCGCTGGCCGTCGGAGGTGGTGAGTTGGTCAACCACGTAGCCGATGCGGGTGGTGGACTGCTCGTTGCTGGTGGGCAGGCCGGTCGTCCAGAGGATGCAGGCCAGGGCGAGGGCGAAGAGGATGTTAAAAAACGCACCGGCCCCGAAGACGATCATGCGGGTGGCGTAACCGGGCGAGGGGAGTTTTTGCAGGTCGGTGCTGGCTGCCCCCTCGATGCTGCGCATATCGGCAAGCTGGGGCAGGGCCACGTAGCCGCCGAGCGGAAGCCACGACAGGCGGTATTCGACGCCGTCTTTGCCTTTCCATGAAAAGATCTTTGGGCCAAAGCCGATCGAGAAGCGCTCGACCAAAACCCCGCGCCGGCGCGCGGCGAGGAAATGGCCGAGTTCGTGGACGAAGATCGATCCGCCGAAAAAGACCGCGATGAGCAGAATCGACCAGAGGCTAGAGGTAAGGGTGTTGAAAATATCCACGGTAAAAAGGGAGTAGGGGGGGGGCGGGAGGCGGAGGACGGAAAGTGGGGCAGAAGTCAGCGGTCAGTGGTCAGGAGGCGGAGGACGGAGGGCAGAAGGCGGAGGTCGGAAGGCGGGGGGCAGAGGGCGGAGGCCGGAAGTCGGGAGGCGGGGCGTTTTCGTGGGATGAAACCGACTTAGAGTTGAGCCGCAGCGATTTGGCGAGCCTCGGCATCCACCGCAAGAACCGAGGGCAAGTCGGTTGGCTCGAACGCGGGGAGCTGCCCCAGGGTCTTTTCTACCACGCGGGGGATGCCCACAAACGGCAGGCGACCCCCGAGGAAGGCGGCGACGGCCACTTCGTTGGCGGCGTTGTAGATCGCGGGCGCCGTGCCGCCGGCGTGCATGACTTCGCGGGCGATCCGCAGCATGGGGAAACGGGTTTCGTCGATCGGGCGGAATTCGAGCGCGATTAACTGGCTAAAATCCAGGGCCGATTCGACTCCGGGGGCGCGGTCCGGGTGGAGCAGCGCGTGCTGGATGGGGAAGGTCATCGAGGGCGGGCAAAGCTGGGCGATCATCGAGCCGTCGGTAAACCCGACCAACGCGTGCACGATACTTTGCGGGTGGATCACGGCGTGACACTGCTCCGGGCGCAGGCCGAAGAGCTGCTGGGCCTCGATGAGCTCCAGGCCTTTGTTGGCGAGCGTGGCGGAATCGACCGTGATCTTCGGTCCCATCGCCCAATTGGGGTGCTTGAGCGCGTCGGCCACGGTGGCCTGGGCGAGGCGTTCGGTCGGCCAGTCGCGAAACGCGCCTCCGCTCGCAGTCAGGGTGATGCGGGCCACATCGCTTGCGGCGTGGCCTTGGAGGCACTGGAAAACGGCGTTGTGCTCGCTGTCGACCGGGAGCAGTCGGGCCCCGCTGGCGCGCGCGGCGGCCATGACGAATTTGCCGGCGAGCACGAGAATCTCCTTGGAGGCCAGAGCGAGGTCTTTGCCCGCGGCGAGCGCGGCGAGGGCCGGGTCGAGTCCAGTGGTGCCGACGACGGCCACTAGCACGGTGTCGGCCTCGGGCAGGCGGGCCAACGCGGTGAGTCCGGCCAGGCCGGCATGAAACTGGGTGCCGGGGGCAAACGCCCCGGAGTGACGGGCGGCATGGAGGGCAGTTTCGTCAAACACACCGACGTGGGGCACGCCGAAGCGCGCAGCGATGGCGGCGAGCTTTTCCCATTGGCCGCGGGAGGCGATCGCCACCAGTTCCAACTTGTCCGGGTGGGCTGCGATCACACGCAGGGTGTTTTCGCCGATCGAACCGGTGGCTCCGAGCAGGACGACGTGTTTGCGGGTGGGTGGCATTGTAGCGGGCAAGGACATCGTTCTCTTCCAGGGTTCTCAAGGGACGAGAACGAGTAAGAGTAGGAGAACGAGAATGATTGCTCAGAGCAGCTTGAAGATCAGGTAACCGGCGGGCGCGGTCAGGATCAGGCTGTCCGACAGGTCGAACATGCCGCCGATTCCGGGAATGGAGGTGCCCGAGTCCTTGGTGTTGGCGCGGCGCTTGATGACCGACTCCACCAGATCGGAGATGATGCCCAGACCGGCGACGGGTAAGGCGATGGCCGCGGCCAACCACGGCGAAAGGGCGACTGGGAAATAACTGCCGAAAGCCGCGGGGATGGCGGCTCCGAGGGCAGCCGAGGTGAGCAGGCCGCCAATCGCGCCTTCCCAGGTTTTCTTGGGGCTGATGACCGGGGCCATCTTGTGTTTGCCCAGTGCCATGCCGGTGAGCAGCGCGCCCACATCACAGAACTTGGATACGGCGATCAGCCACAACACCAGCGCCAGGCCGGTGTGAGCGTGCGGGCCTTCGAGCAGCAGGGTGCGCACCAGAAACTGGAGCATGAACGGCACGTAAATCAGGCCGAAGAGCGTCCAGCCGAGGGATTCGACGCGGTTGTCGGAGTTGCGCTCACCGACGATGCGGATGGCAAAAAGAATGGCGGCGAGGGCGAGGATGTTTTCCGGGGTGAACAATGGGGCGTTCACCGCGAGCAGCGGGGCGACGGTGATCAGCGCGCCGAGGATCAGGCCCAGCTTGGTGAACGGCGCGTGGCCCATGCGGGTGACCATCTGGTAAAACTCCCGCTGGGTGAACGCACTTACCAAGACGGCGAGCACGATGCCGCCGTTGGTTTTAAAAAAATACATGGCACCTAGAACGATGAGCCAAAGGAGAAGGGTGCTGACGATGCGTTTTGCCACGATTTTAAAGGGGAGTTAGCGGGGGGCGTCGGGTTTGTTGAGTTGTTCGCTGGTCTGACCGAATCGGCGTTCACGTTTGCCGTAGGCTTCGACCGCGGCGGCCAGTTCGGCCGGGCGAAAGTCGGGCCAGAGCACAGGGGTGAACACGAATTCGGCGTAGGCGGCCTGCAGCAGCAAAAAGTTGCTCACCCGGTATTCGCCCGAGGTGCGGATGACCAGGTCGGGGTCGGGCAAGTCGGCGGTGTTGAGGTGGCGGGCGAAGCTTTCCCAGGAGGTGTCGTCGGCTTGAATGGTGCCGGCGGCCAGCGCGGCGGCGTAGGCGCGGGCCGCGTCGACCACCTCGGTGCGCGAGCCGTAGTTGAGCGCGAGCACCAGCGTGTAGTCGGTGAAATGCGCGGTCGCGGCAACGGCGGCGTCGAGTTGGCGGCGGACGGCCTCGGGCAGTTCGTGGGTGCGCCCGATGGTGCGCAGGCGGATTTTGTCGCGCACCAGGGCGGCGATTTCGCGTTTGAGGAAATACTCGAGCAGCCCCATGAGCGCGCCGACCTCGGCCGGGGGGCGCTTCCAGTTTTCAACCGAGAAGGCGTAGAGGGTGAGGTAACGCACCCCCATCGCCTTGGTGGCGTCGATCATGTTGCGCACCGTTTCTACCCCGCGCCGATGGCCCTCAATGCGCGGCAGGCCGCGTTGTTTAGCCCAGCGACCGTTGCCATCCATGATAATGGCGACGTGGTGGGGGATGGGGCCGGGCGTGGTGGGCATGAGAAAAAGGGCGAGTTAGGGCAGGACGGTGGCCTTTGACAAGCCGCGCCTTGCACAGGCGTTTGGGTGGATCCGCCGGGGCAGCGGCTCCGGCCGGGCAGGCTTAGAACAGCCGCAACAGCGAGCGGGCGCCCACATCGATGAACTCGCCGCGCTCATCGGCGGGCGGAAGCGGGATCGAGCGTTGCCAGTGGCCCTGCCGGTTAAACACCCCGAGCGCGGCCTCCTCGCTGAGACGGCAATAAAACTCGTCGGCCACCGAGTCGTAGGCAAGGGAGCGCCGACTGACCTTTCGATCAAGCGTGACCGCGTTGAGCCGCTTGCCGGCGAGATCATAGGTGACGACCTCGGCCAGTTCGCCGCTGCTGAGGATTAACAGGTGATCGTGCCGCTGATCGTAGGCGATCCCGGCGGGCGGTTGGAGCAGGTCCGTGAGGGCCAGCGTCCGCACGAACCGGCCGTACAGGGTCGATTCAACCACGGCGGGCAGGACGGGGTGGGCAAAGAAGAGGTGGCGGTCGCTCGAACGAATCGCCAGGTCGCCACTTCCGGCGGGCAAACCCTCGACGGTGAAGCTGCGTTTGATTTTTCCAGCCGGGCGGTCGATCACGCGGATAAAATTGCCCGGGAAAATACGCAGGAAGAGGTGGTCGGTAAACGGGTCGTAGGCGATGCCGTAAAGGGTGTTGGCGGGGCTGAGGAAGGTGGGCACGGCCAGCGCGGAGTGCCCAGGCCTGAGGTCGAGCACCGGGTTTTGCGCTCGGCTGGCCACGTAGGCGTGATTGGGCCCAGGGGTGGCGCAACCGGTGAAGACGAGCAGGAGGCCGCCGAGTCCAATTGCGGACCAGCCGCGGGCGTAGTTTCGCGTTGTCAACCGGGCGCGGGGGGGCGTCAGTCGGGGCATGGGTATCGCATTCATCAGTGGCACAAGCATCGTAAATTCACCGCTGTTTTCGACGTGGGAGGTGCGCAGCGTCGAGACCAAATACGGGGTGGTTACCTATAAAACGGACGGTGGGCGGGTGTTGCTCAACCGCCATGGCTTCGGGGTGCCGCTGCCGCCCCATGCGATCAATCACCGCGCACATGTTCGCGCCCTGGCCGATTTGGGCTGCCGCGATGTGGTCGCGCTCAACTCGGTGGGCTCCCTGCGGCCCGACCTTCCGCCCGGCTCGCTGGTGTCGTGTTCCGACTACGTCGCGCTCCAGCAGGGGCCGTCGACCTACTTCGACGATGAACTCAAGGGCGGTGCCCCCGGCATCGCCAATAACTTAATCCCGCTGCTGGTGGCGAAGCTTGCCCCGGAGTTCTCGATTCAGACCGGCCAGGTTTACGTGCAGATGCGCGGACCTCGCTTTGAGACGCAGGCGGAGATTCGGGTGATTCGCCAGTGGGGCGACGTGGTCGGCATGACCCTGGCGCACGAGGCGGACCTGTGCACGGAGTTGGGGTTGAATTACAACTCGCTCGCGATCGTCGACAACTACGCGAACGGCCTGGTGGAGGGTTCGGCGATCGATTTTGCGAAGTTTAAGGATTTGGTGCGCGACAATCAGGTTCGGGTAAACGCCTTGTTTGCCAAAGTGCTGGCGGTGCTCGCGCCCCGTTAATCAGCGAGCTTTTTGCCGCGAAAGAACGCAGCGATCGCAAGGCCACCCCCTGGTGTTTTTCTGTATGGTTCCTGGGTGTTTTGCGTATCCTAGTTCTAGCCTATGACTTTTTGTGTCATATTGTGCTTTTTTTTGAACAAGGTTGTTGTGTATATAAACCCAGTTTTGGCCCACGAAAACCACTAAATGACACGAAAAGTGGAGACGGATTGGCCCAGGGCGGCCAACGCTACAGTTAGGAAGGCGGAAAATGGCAGCAAAGAGGCGCAAAAAAGAGGGTGCTTCTGGATTCGGACTTGGACCCTCGCGGTGGTTCGCGGAGCATGCGGCGGAGGTGGCCTGACGACGAAGTCGTTGCGTTGTATAACGCTAGCCGGCGCGTCCTACTTCCCTTCCTCAATAAGCCGTCGCCGGGGGCGAAAACACCTGTAGGAAGGTCTTCAGGATCAAGTGTAAATCCATGCCGAAGGTCCAATTGCTCACATACACGAGGTCCCAGTGGACGCGGCGATGGAGTTTTTCCGGGTCGGTGATTTCACCGCGGTAACCGTTAACTTGGGCCAAGCCGGTGATGCCGGGCTTTACGAGAGTGCGCAGGCGGTAGCTGTTGCTCACCAGACTGAACTCGGTGTCATGCTGGGGTAGGTGGGGGCGCGGCCCGACCACACTCATCTCCCCGCGTAACACGTTCACAAATTGGGGGAATTCATCGAGGCTGGTTTTGCGCAGCCAGCGGCCGAGCGGATAGATGCGGTTGTCGCTGGCACTGGCCTGCTGGTTGATATTGCGGTTGGAAACATACATCGAGCGGAACTTGAGCATGTTGAACTCGACGCGGTTTTGCCCGCCGCGGGGGCGAACAAAAAACAGGGGGCCGGGTGCCTGAAGGCGTTGCAGGGTCCAGACGAGCAGGCATAGCGGGGGCAGGATAAACACCACAACCGGAAGGGAAACTGCGATATCAAGTAGGCGTTTGGCGGTCCGATTGATCGGGTCTTCGAGGGGCTCCTCGTGCAGCGCCATAAAATGACGGCCGCCTTCTTGCACCGGCACCAGCGGGCGGGCAAAGCGGGCCTGCAGGCTGTTGTGAATCATAAAGCGGCAGCCTTCCGCTTCGCAGTCCTCGACAAAGCTCTCCACCCGCTCGGTGTCGGCGATCCAGTGAAGCAAAACCACTTGGCGAATGCCGAGGCGTTGAATGGTGGCGCGGAGTTGGTCGGTCTTGCCCAGGTAGGGGGCGATCACCTGTTCGACCCGGGAGGGCGTTTCGTCGGAGAGCAGACCCATGGGGCGAATACCGAGGTGCTCACGGTTATCGATCCAGTCGTCTAAGTCGGCGAGGTTGGGGCCGCTGCCAATGAACAGAGTGGGCAAATGGGTGGAGGAGCCAAACAGCCAGCGTGCCAGGCGCGCTGGCCAGACGGCGTGCATCTGGGTGAGCAAGGCGGTCAAAAGTAGCAGATAGATGCCGAAAAACAGGCGACTGACCGCCAAGTCTTTAATGGCGAACATCAAGCCGAAGACGCACGCGGACACATAAAAGACCTGTTTGATGGCAAGGGAGAGACCGCCGAACCAGCCGAGCAAATGCAGGTTGTAGCCGCAGTCGCGGATCTCGCCGAAGCCCATGGCCATGCCGGCAAAAACCACCATGCAGTAGGGCAGGAGGTTGAGGCTTGGATCGATGCTGAGCCCAGGGATGCGGTTTGCTAACTGGCCGAGGACAAGCAACAAGCCAACCGCCGCCATGGTAGCGATGAAGGCGTAGACGTTGACCAACCCCCGCTGACGATTTGCGATCATGAATTTTAAAAATGGGGTGCGCAACCGAACCAGTTTTGGTTCCGACAGGAAAGGGCAAAGTTAAGATAAAAACGGTTCGGGGCAGTTGGAGCAGGGAAGTTTTGCCCACGAAAGAGGCACGAGGGGCGCAAAAATTGGGCGCTTCTGGATTCGGGCTTGGCGATCGCGGTGGTTCGCGGAGCATGCTCCGGACGTAGCCTGAAGACGGAGTCGTTGAGTTGAAGCCGCCTCAAGAATCGGCCCCCATATGCCTCCTTTTTTGGCCTACGACTCCGACTGGTGCGCCTGGCGGGATTCGAACCCACGACCACCAGCTTAGAAGGCAGGTGCTCTATCCAACTGAGCTACAGGCGCAAACCCCAGCGGTGTAATGACTTGATTTAGGGAGTGAGCCGCTTGGATTCACCCGCAATGGATCAAGTAAAGAACCAGCGTCGGATTGAACCGAGGTTGGCACTCGACGCAAGGCGTGTTGTAGCGGGACTGCTTCGGCCACGGCAAGACCGCGTTTTTTAAGGACCGCGGAGCTCCAGTTCGGCCGGGTTGGTAATCTCCGTCACGGGATCGGAGCTGAGCTGGAGCTCCGCGGTCCCGGGGGAAGTCCGAGCTGGAGCTCGGCGGTCCGGGGGCGATTCGCGTATTGAGCTCAGCGGGTGCGCCACTACGTTGCCCGCTTCATGACGCCTCTGGATTTCCGAAACACCAACACGTTGTGGTCCAGTGTGCTCGTCGAATCCCTCGTGCGCACCGGCGTCACCTTCGCGGTGGTCTCGCCGGGCTCGCGTTCCTCGCCGCTGACCCTCGCCTTGGTCCGGCACCCGGGGATCGAGGCGGTTCCGGTTTTGGATGAGCGCAGCGCCGGTTTTTTCGCCCTCGGCTTGGCCAAACAGGCGGGCCGTCCGGTGCTGCTGGTGTGCACCAGCGGCTCGGCGGGCGCCCATTATTTGCCGGCCCTCATCGAGGCCCAGGAGAGCGCGCTGCCGCTTATCGTGATCACCGCCGATCGGCCGCCCGAACTGCGCGACTGCGCCTCGGGCCAGACCATCGATCAACAAAAACTTTTTGGCGGGTTTGTGGTGTTTTATCATGAGCTGGCCCTGCCCGCGGCCAACCTCGAGCGGCTCGCCTACCTGCGGCAAACGGTGGTCCATGCCGTCGAGCGCTCCGTGGCGGGTGGGCCGGTCCACCTCAACGCCCCGTATCGCGACCCGTTGGCCCCCATCGTCGACGCAAGTGTGGCCGCACTGGCGGGCGCGGCGGACTGGGAGAAATTTTTTGAGCGGGCGGGAGAGTGGGACGCGGCCGCCTGCGGGTTTGCGCCGCGATCGTTGAACCTGACGCCGATGCAACGGGTGGTGGTGATCGCGGGCAACGACTGGCCGAACGAGTTGATTAACCGGTGGGCGGCGGCGCGGGGCTGGCCGGTGTTGGCCGATGTGTTGTCGCCGGCGCGGTTGCGTCACGACGGGGCGGGGGGCGGGGTGGTGGTGGCGGGCTATGACGCGATATTGCGCGATCCGCGGGCGGTGCGCGGGCTGCAACCGGAGCTGGTGTTTGTGCTCGGGGAAATCCCCACCAGCAAGAGCCTGCGCGCCTGGCTGCGGGCGGTGGACGCGTTGGTCGTGCAGGTGAGCACCAAGGCGGGCAATCGCGACGGGTTGCACGGGCGGACCCGGACGCTGCACCTGGCGCCCCCTGCGCTCGAGACGCTGGCGGTGGGCTGGGCGGCGGCTCCGGCCGGCTGGGCGGCGGGGTGGGCGCGGGCCGAGGCGGCCGCGCAAGCCGAGCTGGCCCGGGTGGGGGAAACCCCGTGCTTCGAGGGGGCCTTTACGCGGGCGCTGGCCATGACGTTGAGCGGGGCGCAGGTACTGTGTGTGGCCAGCAGCATGCCGGTGCGCGATTTGGAGTATTTCGCGCCGGTGCGCACGGACGGCCCGCGCGTGCTGGCCAATCGGGGGGCCAACGGGATCGACGGCACCCTCTCGACCGCGCTGGGCGTGGCTCATGGCGGATGCCCGACCGTGCTGCTCACCGGCGACCTGGCGTTGTTACACGACACCAATGGGTTTTTGGTCGCGGCCAAGCTGCGCGGTTCGCTCACCGTGGTGGTGATCAATAATCAGGGCGGGGGGATTTTCGGGCATCTGCCGATCGCCCGCGACAATCCTGATTTCGAGGCCTACTGGGCGACGCCACAAACGGTGGATTTGGGTCGATTGAGCGCCGCCTACGGGGTGGCGTATCATGGGGTCAGCGCGCCTGGCGAACTGAGCGCGTTGCTCGCGGAGGTGGTCGGGCAAGCGGGGGTGCGCGTGATTGAGGTGCGCACCGAGCGCACGGGCGATGCGGTGACGCGCCAACGCGTGCTCCAAGCGGCGGCCCAGGCGGCGGGTGACACGCTCGTCTAACGACTCGCGGAGACGACTCCGTCGTCAGATTACGGCGTCAGCCCCAAGGCGCCGAGGGCCAGTACGATGAGTACCGTGAACAACGTTACCCCCCAATACCAGCGCAGTCCCGTCACCCCGTCCCGACGCGACGCGCTCCGCTCGGGAGGCGCGTTATCGGGGTCGTCGGGCAGGTCGAGTCCGTCGTAGAGTGAAGTCTCGCGCCAGCCGGTGCGCTCATCGGCACCACACCCTGGACAGGCGCGGGCCTGGGGCGGGATGGGGTCGCCGCATTGGGCGCAGTCGGCGGGCGGTGGGGTGCGCTTGGCCGGGGACATGGGGCGGGGTTAGAGTTCCGCCGCGGTGTCGGGGACGCCGAAGTACTTGCGTTTGGCCAAACGCCAGGCGGTGACAAAAAAGGCGGTCAGGGGGATGGCCAGGACCATGCCGAGGATGCCGTTGAGGGCGGTGCCCCAAAAGAAGATCGAGACCATGATGGCCACCGGGTGCAGCCCGGTGCGTCCGCCCATGATCTTGGGGGTGAGGAACCAGCCCTCGGTGAGTTGCACCACGATGAAGACAAGGCCGACCAAGCGCACCAGGCCCATGCCGCCCTCGGGTTGGAGCAGGGCGAGGGGCAGGGCCACGCTCAAGCCGAGGATGGTCCCGAGGTAGGGCACGACGTTGAGCACCCCGAGCAGCAGGCCGATGATCAAACCGAATTTGAGCCCGATCAGGGTGAAGCCGGTCGCCAGCAGCGCTCCCATGAGCACGCCGATGAGAAGCTGGCCGCGGAAAAAGGAGACGACGATGGCGATGAATTCGCGGACGAGGAAAACCACGTCGTCACGCAGCGCCGGCTTAAGGAAGGGGAGTTGTTTTTCGAGGTTGTTGGTCGGCTCGCGGCTGGAAATGAGGAAGAAAAACAGGTAGATGGGGACCACCGCGAGGTGGGTGAAAAAGCTGAACACGCTGAGCACCCCCAGGCCGGCGGATTTGAGAGAAGGCAGTGCGTAGGCGCTCAGTTCATTGGCTTCCTTGAGGAGGCGATCGACGATCCCGCTCACGGCCGGGTTTTCCATTTGGCGCTGAACCAGGGTCACCCACTCGGGGTAATGTTGGCGGAAGTAAGCGAGGGCGTGCTGCCAGAACTCGGGGACAAAGGCGATGAAGGCGATGACTTGCTTGATGAGGGCGGGGATGATGGCGAGCAGGAGGCCGGAGACGACTAGGCCAAACAGGCTGTAGAGCACCACTACTGCGCTGACGCGCCGCAGTTTGAGTTTGCGCTCCAGCAGCTCGACCACCGGGCGCATGATCAGTGCGATGATGCCGGCCATGGCCAGCGGCCAGAGCACACCGGCGAATTTGCCCACCAGGAAGGAGAGGACCATAAAAACGCCCACCAGCAGGGCGATGATCACGACCAGCGCGACCAGGCCGAGGGAAAAGCCGACCATGCGGCGCTGGCTCGGGCTCAACAGATGCTGACTGGCGGATTCGGACATGGCGCCAAGATCAAGCTGGCACGGGCAACAACGCCAGCCGAAAGGCGGCGGAGGGAGATGGGAGGCGGCCGCGGTGGGCCGCGGGGCGGCATTCGGAATTCGGAGGTTCGGAGTTGAGAACGAGAATGAGTAAGCGAACGAGAACGAGGCGGAGGCCGGGCACCCTGCGCACGCTCAAGGCCACGAGGAGTGTATTCGCCAAGCGCGTGGACTTGAGCGTGAGCTCAAGGTGCGCAGCGGTCGCGTTAATGAAACTCAACCCTCATTTACCTGCAGGGTGTTTTCGCCCCAGCGGTTGTTTTGGTCGCACGCCGGAGAAAAGCTCTGGCAGTGCGCCGCCCCGTTGGCCAAGGTTCGTTTTTTATGAAAAATTTCTTCGCCTCGTTTCTGGGCACTTTGGCGGGGCTGGCTTTCGCGGTCACCGGACTGCTCGTCGTCGCCTGCGGATTTTTGTTTGTAGCTTCGGCGGTTAAACAGCCCAGTCATTCCGTGGCTCCCGGTTCGTACCTGGTCTTCGATCTCGGGGCCAACATCACCGATGCCCCGCCGGAATTCGATGGAGGTGGGCTCGGCGCTTTGTTTTCCAGCGAGCAATCCCAGTCGCTGCAACTGCGTACCGTGACGCAGGCCCTCAAGGCCGCGGCGGCCGACCGCCATATCGCCGGTGTGGTTTTAATGGGTACCCTGACGCCCAGCGGCTACGGCTCGGGTTTCGCGGCACTGACTGAGGTGCGTGCCGCCCTGGCGGTTTTCCGGGCCTCGGGTAAGCCGATCGTGGCCTACCTGGACTACGCGACCACCCGCGACCTCTATCTGGCGGCCGGGGCCACCGATCTCGTCCTCGATCCCTACGGCTCACTGGTGGTGCCGGGGTTGGCCAGCGAGCCCACCTTTTTTGCCGGTGCCTTTGAGAAGTTCGGGGTGGGCGTGCAGGTGACCAAGGTGGGCGATTACAAATCCTACGCCGAACCCTACGTGCGCAAAGACCTCAGTCCGGCCAACCGTGAACAAATGGAAAAACTCCTCGGCGATTTGTGGGGCGACTTGCGGGGGGACCTCGCAGCGGATCGTAAACTGCCCACGGCCGCCCTCCAGACCTTGATCGACACCGAGGGCGTGATCCGTCCCGAGTCCGCTCTCAAAGCCCAGTTGGTCGATCGCCTCGCCTATCGCGACGAGGTGTTGGCCCAACTCAGAAAAGCCACCGGAGTGAGCGACCCGGTTGACCCCTTTAAGCAAGTGTCCCTGACCGACTACGCGCACTCCCTGCCGGCACCGAAGTCCCACCCCGGGCAGCAAATCGCGGTGATCTATGCCGAGGGTGCAATCGTCGACGGCGAAGGTGAACCCGACGAGGTCGGCGGGGCGCGGTTCGCCCGTGAATTGCGCGCCGTGCGCCAAGACGACAACGTCAAAGCCATCGTGTTACGCGTGAACAGTCCGGGTGGCTCGGCCACGGCCTCCGAACATATTCAGCGCGAGTTGCGCCTGGCGGCGGAGGACAAGCCAGTGATCGTTTCCATGGGCAGTTACGCCGCCTCCGGCGGGTACTGGATCTCCGCTTATGGCGACCGGATCTTTGCCGAACCGACCACCGTCACCGGTTCGATCGGCGTGGTGGGCATCCACTTCGACGTGCAGAAACTGGCCAACCAACTCGGGGTCACCTGGGACACGGTGAAGACCGGGCGCCACGCCGATATTTTCACCATTTCCCGGCCCAAGACCGAGTCCGAGTTAGCCATTTTCCAGGGCATGGTGGAGTGGATTTACGGCGAATTTATCCGCAAGGTCGCGGAGGGTCGCGAACTCGACCCCGCCGAAGTGCGCCGTATCGCGGGCGGGCGGGTTTGGTCGGGGCGCGAGGCTGTGAAGCTCGGCCTGGTGGATGAACTGGGCGGGCTCGACGATGCAATCGCCTACGCCGCCAAAGCCGCCGCGCTCGATAACAACTATGAACTCACCGAGTTTCCCCTCTCGCAGAGCTTTGCCGAAATGCTGCAGGGCTTGCTTGAAAACTACAGCCCGGTCGAGTCGGCTCACCGCGGGCTCATTTCCCAGGTGGTGGAGAACCTGAAAACCCAGGGCAAGGAACTGGGCCAATTTAATGATCCTCGCGGTATCTACGCCCGTTTGCCCTCGGAGATGATTCTGCGCTAATCCCTTTTTTTCGAAACCAACCTCATGAAATCCGAATACGTTCTTTCCCGCGCCATCCCGGCCACCTTGATTCCCGCCGGCGACGCCGCCACGTTGCCCGCCGGTACCTCCGCCCACGTCATGCAGACGCTCGGTGGCAGCGTCACCGTGCGCACCGACCGGGGCCTGTTCCGGATCAACCGCGAGCATGCGGATGCGCTCAACGGCTTTGATGTGGCCAAGCTGGCCGTGGCTTCGGAACCGGTGGCGGGCGAGTTCAGTGAAGCGGCGGTGTGGGCGGCGATGAAGACCTGTTTCGATCCCGAAATCCCCGTGAACATCGTGGATCTCGGGCTCATTTACGACCTGAGCGTGGAGCCGACCCCGAGCGGTGGCCACGCGCTCGAAGTTAAAATGACCCTGACCGCGCAGGGCTGCGGGATGGGGCCGGTGATCGCCGAAGATGCGCGGCAGAAGATCGCGGCGCTGCCCACCGTCGAGTCGGCCAAAGTTCACATCGTCTGGGATCCGATTTGGACTCCGCAGATGATTTCCCCGGCGGGCCGGCAGGCCTTGGGGTTGGAGTAAGCGCGGGCTTCGGAGTGTTTTTTGGCGCGCAGTTGAGCGGGATGAAAAATTCCGCTTGCCGCCGCCGGAAAAACACCCGTATTAGCACCCTCCCGCATGTCATTACTGACGTCGGGCTGTTCGTTCTTTACCGCATCTTGGTTTTCTCGGGAAGGCTCGATGGTTTCGGCATTTTTTCGCCAAAACTGTGAAATTAACTGTGAAAACGGAGTTCAGTGAAGCGCCGCAGGATTTGGTTTCGAATGAGTCGGGGGTCGATAGCTCAATGGTAGAGCAGCATCCTTTTAAGTTGTTGGTTCCGGGTTCGAATCCCGGTCGACCCACCATTCGAACGAGTCTAAAATAGGCTCTTCTGGACGGATTCTTGGCAGTATAACGGTCATACCAAATCAAGACCAAATACGTCGAGGCCAGCAAAGGTAAGCGCCCCTAAAAATACTAACGATCCAACTGTAGGAAGTTCCCGGTAATGAGTGCGGCGGCGAGCAGCAGGAACGCTTCGTAAATATCGGCTCGGCGTTCATACCGAACATGGAGGCGGAGAAAGCGATTAAACCAACTGATTGACCGCTCGATGACCCAGCGGTAGCGGCCACGTCGCTCGGAACTCTCGATTCCGCGTCTGGCTATTCTGGGCGTAATTCCGCGCCTTCGTAATTCGTCCCTTAACTAAGTGCCATTCCGGCCAGTCCCTTTAGCCTAAATACGGCAGTAGGAGTTGACCACGGATTACACAGATAGCACAGATGAGGAACGTTACGCATCAAATGCCGCTGATCCCCCAATTCACCCGCAGGGTGAGTGTATTGAGTTCTGCAACGCCTTAATAATCCGTGTTTATCTGTGAGATCTGTGGTTCAACTGCTTTTTCTAGGTTTAGAACCGCTATCCGACGTTCTGGTTTGCGGCCGACTTATCCACTGACATCATGAGTGGCCATCAGCGGACTGCGAAGTACGCAGCCCGCCCCGATCACCCAATAAGGGGGACATCCCCTTAGCTATATAATTATAATTCGTGACTATTTAATGTTTCAGGCAGGCGATAATTCCATTCGCCAGATCCAGCAAGGGCCCTCCTGTATCAATAGGTATAACCCCGTCGGCAATCAGCTCCTCCACTTGGTGAACGAAGGCAGTGGTCAAGTTGATGGTTGCTTTGGGATTCTTGGGGAGTTTGGCGAGCGCCTGCTCCAGTTTAACCGTCAAGGCCTTGCCTTGGGCACACGTTAATACCCCCTTTTTTACCAGGTTTTTGACTGCTTTTTCAAGCTCGGTGAAGACTTGCCCCAAGGGCTTCGCACAAACTTGAATGATGTCAGCGGTGCTGCAGACGTGGCCATCGTTGACGACAAGCTTTATAGTATACAGGCCGATTTGGTCGGGCACGAATGAGGGGAACGCCGTTGTCCGGTTGCGTAATTTAGCCTCACTGCACGCTGGTTTGCCGATCAATTCCCATGAATAGGTAAGCGGATCACCGTCGCAGTCGAAGGAATTGGATCCATCCAGCTTGACCAGGCCGCATTTTACGACGGCTTGATCGGGGCCGGCGTTGGCCACCGGCGGAGTGGTGTAGCCCCACACTTTGAGTTCATCTATGACGCCATCTACATTCGGTTCCCAATTATGCCGCTGCCAGTCTTCCGGATAGGGCCGCGAGCCAACATACAAGTTCATCGGTTCATTCCAAACAAAGCTGCCCCCGTTGCCCTCAGCGAAGTTCTCGGAGGGATCCATGCCAAAGGGAGTCGTGTCATTAAAAAGCAGTTGAGTTTTAATCGTGCCATCCGGCAGCCCGCCATCCCACTTCATCGTTATTTTTATCGGCTTATTGAGGGTCCATTGCGGTTCAAAGGCGGGGTAATAGTAAGCGGCTGAACGGTTCGCTGGATCATAGTCGATTGCCAAAAAAGCTCCTCGGTCCTGCCAGTCATTGAATGTTAATGACATGGATATCTTGTCAGGGGCTGCCTTGAGGCCATAATAGAGGAGGTCCACCACATGGCCGACGCGATAATCGCTCCAGGATGGGGTGTACCAGAATTCGATTTCCCCCTTGGGCGCTAACTGTAAATCACGAAATTCGATGTAGTTATTGGGGATGTCGAGGTTTCCCGTTCTGGGCGCCGAACGGAAGCCATTGCCCGCATGACCGGGTTGATAATAAAGATCACCAATCTTCACGCCTGGCACTCCCACTTTACTCTTGGCCACCTCACAGTCGGACCCCAGTTTATTCCATAGTTGCAGGTATTTAACGGGTTCCGGGCATTGAACTGGTTCAGGGCATTGGTTGGCTTCGCAAATCGAGGGTAATCCGAGTTGGGCCATGATCAACAGCCCGAGAGAACTGGCACGCCATGTCTTTTTCATATGGGAGGTCCTAAATTCATTGCCACGCTTTGATTTTCACAAACCCGACTAGTGCGAACGGGGATACGTTCGCAAAAACGGTAGTAAATCGGCTTTAATATTATGGTTTCACGTGGTTTGAGTGTGGGGCTCGATGAATCAAGCAGCGCAGCGGGCTCGACCGGTGACTATTTGCACGCATCTGCACAGGTTGTAGCACAGGTTCATCATGCCGATTTGGTATTCGTTACGAACCTGGCCGATGCATCTGTTGTAAATGCCTCCGAGAGATTTTTCCATAAACGCAAAGGTGTGTTCGACTCGTGCACGGGTCTTGGACTTGCGGGTATTGGCCTGCTTTTGATCTTCCGTAAGCGCAGCGGCAGCCGTTCCTTTTTCGTGGATGTAATTGTGCACTCCTTTGGACTGTAAATCCGCCGCTATTTTTTCACCCGTATAAGCCGAGTCCGCGTGAGCAGACAGGTCCCCTTTTTTTATCAAATCCGGCATCGGCTGACTGTCGTGCGTACTGGCGTCGGTCGTCTTATAATCACGGATAAACTTTGTTTTCGCCCCCACTTTGACATGATCTTTATACCCGTAAAACGTCTGGCTGTTTTTCTTGGCCCATCGCGCAGTTACGTCCTTTTGCGCCAGCTTGCGAGGCTGCTTCAGCCACTCGGTCGGTGTCTCACCCTGCTTGATCTTCGCGTTGTCTTCTCGTGAGTTACGTTGGCGAGGAACCTCCACAAACGTGGCATCCACCATGACACCCTCTTTAACCAGCAAGCCTTTCTCGGCCAATTGGCGATTGAACTCCTCAAACAGTTCTCGCGCTCCATTTGCCTTCGCCAATTGATCGGCATACAACCAGATTGTCCGGCTGTCCGGCACCGAGTCACCCAAGCCCAATTGCGCGAAGCGCAGAAACGACAGCCGATCCCTAAGTTGATACTCCACCTGCTCGTCGGAAAGATTATACAGCCGCTTGAGCACCATAATCCGCAGCATCACTTCCGTCGCCCAGGGCTTTGGGCCGCAGGCCGCCTTCTTGTCGGCTCCGGCGCGCCAAATCTTTTCCGCCACCGACACCAACTTCGGCCATTTGATATGGCGATCCAGTTCCACCAACCGGTCTCCGTGCTGCGTCAATGACTCCAGCGCTGCATGATCGCCAAAGAACGTGTATTGATTATTGCTCATTGAGATATAGCCTATGCACAACTTATCCCATTGTACATCATTTATTTGCTAAATTTAGGAGCCCCC
>CAMBUJ010000038.1 GCA_945871005.1 Opitutus sp. GAS368
GGCGACCGTCGAAGCGACCAGCATGAGCTCCAAGCACATGTAGATCACCAGGGTGTTCTTGCGCAGCAGCACGCCAAAGAAGCCGATGGCGAAGAGCACCGCGCTCAAGTAAAGATACTCGTTGATTCCTACGTTCATTTCACGTCCTCCAGGCCTTCAAATTTTTTGCTGAGCACGATCACCCCAAGCATGGCGATGAGCAGAAGAAAACCCACGATTTGCACAGGCAGCAGGTAGGTCGTAAAAAGCTGTTCGCCGTAGGCGCGCAGACTGGCGCCGACTGGGACGAGCGGCGCGGCGTTCCCCGCAAACTCTGGGGTCGCTAGGGCGCCGCGTTGGGCGAGCGTCGCCAGTCCGGTCACCAGCAGCGCCAGTGCGAAACCCGAGGCGACGATCGTCCCTTTTTTGAAGGGCTTGCGCGTGCCACCGTAGGTATCGATGAGCATCACGATAAACAGGAACAACGCGACCACGGCGCCGGCGTAGACAAACACCATGAGGGCGGCCAAGAGGAAGGCATCCAACAGAATGAACAAGGCGGCCACGCCCACCAGGCTCACCAGCAGGCTGAGCGCAGCGGCGACGGTGTTTTTGCACAACACCACCGCGAGCGCGGAACCCGCCGTGATGGCGGCGAAGAGATAAAAGAAGATGTCGGTAGACATGGTTTGGTAAAGGAGTGAGGAGCGAGGTGCGGGTAGCGAGTAGTCGGAGTGGGTGCGGCTATGATTCGGAGGTTTTGGAATGCTCGCTACTCACTACTCGTTACGCGCTACTTCAAAAATCAGTGTCCGTTGCCGTGTTCGGCGGCGGCTTTTTTATGGTCCCACTTGAGGTGCGGGTCGGGCAAAGTACCGCCAAGTTCGTAGAGCTTGGCCTTGTTGTTGACCATCTCGGCGCGGGTGTAACCGCTCATCGAGAACTGGTTTTGCAGCCAGATCGCCTCCTCGGGGCAAACCTCTTGGCACAGGCCGCAGTAAATGCAGCGCAGCATGTCGATGTCGAAGGCTTGCGGAGCCTTCTCGACGTGGGCGTTGGGTGAGTCGGCGGCAATCTCGCCAGGCGTAATGCGGATCGCCTTGGGCGGGCAGACGAATTCGCACAACTGACAGGAGACGCACTTTTCACGGCCGTTGGGATCCATCACCAACGTGGGCACGCCCCGATAGTTTTTGGAAATCTCCGGACGCTGCTCGGGATATTGGAGCGTGACGTTGGGCTTGAAAAAATGCCTCAGCGTGGTCCGCAGACCGCCAACGATCTGAGGGATGTAGGTGCGCTCCAGCAGGGAGAGCGGTTTACGTTCGACTTGAATGACGGCCATGGTGCGGGAGAGTTTTTAGGCGATTACTTTTGCAGCAGGGCGATGCCGATCGTGTAGGCGATCAGGTTGGCAATGGACAGCGGCAGCAGCTGTTTCCAGCCGATGTTCATGACTTGGTCGTAGCGGAAGCGCGGCAGCGTCCAGCGCACCCACATAAAGAAGAAGATCGAGAAGCAAATCTTCACGAGGAAGATACTGATACCGAGAATACCCATGAACAACGGGTGTGTCGCAACCGGAATGATGTGGGCCAAAGCCTGCACCGTGTCGGTGAGCGTGACCCACGGCAGCGGATTCCAGCCGCCGAAGAACAGCAAAATGAAGACGGCCGAGCCGATCACCATGTGGCAGTATTCAGCGACGAAGAACAGGGACCACTTGAAGGCACCGTATTCGGTATGGAAGCCGCCGACTAGGTCGGACTCGGATTCCGGCATGTCGAATGGTTGGCGGTTGGTTTCGGCAAAGAGCGCGACCAAGAAGATAAAGGCCGACAGCGGCATGGTGAACACGAACCATGCCCCGCCCCAAAATCCGGGCTGGCTCTGGAATTGAACCACATCGAACAGGCTCAACGTGCCCTGGCCACCGGGAGCGTTAATCCAGAGGAAAACCGGCAGCACGGACAGGGTCATCGACAGTTCGTAGGAGATAAGCTGGGCCGAGGCACGCACGCCGCCAAGGAACGGGTATTTCGAGTTGGAGGCCCAACCGGCGAGAATCACCGCGTAAACACCCAGCGAGGAAACCGCGAAGACCGCGAGCAGGCCGATGTCGACGTTGGCGAGCACCAGCGGAACAATCTTGCCAGCGGAATCAAGGTACGCGCCAAAAGGCACCACCACCACGGTGGTGAGCGCGGGAATCATCGCCAAAATAGGCGCGGCAATGAAGTAGAGTTTATTTACGTGGCCGGGGACGGGGTCCTCCTTGAACACGAACTTACCGCCGTCGGCGGCGAGCTGGAAGATGCCGAGCTTTTGCAGTACCCAGATACCGGGCACCCACGCGAGCAGCGGCGGCAGCGTGCGGTTGGGGCCTGGGCGACCCTGGAGCCAGGCGGAGATCTTGCGCTCAGCCATCGAACAGGCGGCAGCGATGGGGAAGAGCACGAGGATCACGGCTGTGCCTTGCAGCACAAGGCGCAGCCAGAGCGGGAGGTCGAAGTAGAAGGAGAAATCCATGGCGGATTAAGGAAAAGTAGCGGGTAGCGAGTAGCGGGTAGTGAGTAGACGGAATTTCGGCAGCATGAGTTGAATGCTCGCTACTCGTTACTGGGGACTCGCTACTGCCGCCGCTGCGGCGGTTGGTTTGTAGTGAAGGGTCTCGCCCTCAACGAAGGGCAGCGATTTCCAGTCGGCAGCGTCCAGGAGGACACCGGACTCGGGGAGGGTTTTGAACAACACGTTGGCCAACACTGGGACTTCGGCGGCGATCGACGGCCAGAGGGTGCCGACTTCGGCGGCGGGCGCAGGCGCACCGGCAGCGGTGGTCAGCTTGGCGAGGACAGCCAGATCGTTGTGCGCACCGGCCTGGGGCGGAATCGCCTGGATGAACTTCTGGATACGGAACTGCTGGTTCACGAACGTACCGGCTTTTTCAAACACGGTGACGGTCGGGATCAACACCTTGGCGGCTGCACTGGTCGCGTTGGCGTGGGTGCCGAGATAGACGATAGCGACCTTGGCGAGTTGCGCGGCACTCAGACCGGCGGCGGCCAAGTCTTCGCCGAGCGAAACCACGGCCTTCACCTTGCCAGCGTCGATGTCGGCGGCCAGCGCGGTGAGTTGAGCGGAGGGCAACGTGGTGATCAGACCGGTGACGAGGGCACCGCGGACGTTGGGATTGCGGTCAGCGGAGATGAGCAGCTTGTCGCCTTGGGCGGTGCGGCTGACCAAAGAGACGGAAGCCTGGAGCGCGGCGGCGAGTTTCTTGGTTAGGAACTGCTCCTCAACCGAACTGCGCCCCGAACCGACCACGGCGATCGAACCGGCGGCGGCCTTGAAAACCTCGGCGGCCTGAGCCACCAGCGTGTCGAGCGAAGCGGTCGACGCGAGGCGTTCGGCGGACTGGACTTGCTTGTAGAGCACGCGGCCGGAGTCGGCCATCCAAGTGTCGTTAACCTCGTCGTTACGACGCGGGGTGATGCGGTAAAGCGTGCCTTCGCGCGACCAGGCGACGGAGTTCACGCCCACCGAGGATTCGGTGCAGATGGTGTTGGTCTGCTTGAGGAACCAGACGCGCATCTTGAAACGGAAGTCCGTCGAGGTGAGCGCGCCGACCGGGCAGATATCGACCGTGTTCAGCGAGTAGTTGTGATCGAGTTTTTTGTCGGGGTGGCATGTCAGCGTCGAGTAGCTGCCGCGATCGACAAAACCGAGGACATCCGCGCCAGCGACGTCGCGCGAGAAGCGGATACAGCGCGAGCAGAGCACGCAGCGCTCGTCGTCGAGGGTGACACGCGGCCCGAGCTGGGTGCGCTTGGGCTTCACGTTCTTTTGTTCGATGAAGCGCGAGTAGCCACGGCCGTAACCGGTGGCCTGCTCCTGCAGCTTGCACTCGCCGGCCTGGTCGCAGATCGGGCAGTCGAGCGGGTGATTGATCAGGAGGAACTCCATCACACCCTCGCGGGCATCCTTCACCATGGGCGAAGTGGTCTTAACGTGCAGGCCGGGGGAAACAGTGGTGCCGCAACCGATCTGGGGGCGCGGGATCCAGTTGATCTTTTGTTTGCCGGTGGCCGGGTCCATGACGGGCGTCTTGGTGGCGGGATCGACGGCGGGCATGCCCATTTCGATCAGGCACATGCGGCAATTGCCCACCACCGCGAGCTTCGGGTGGTAGCAGTAGTGAGGCACGTCAACGTTCACGAGGCGGGCGGCTTCGATGACGTTGGTGCCCTTGGGCACGGCGATCTCTTTGCCGTCGATGTTGACGGTGACGAGGTCGGGTTTGGCAGGCTGAGTCATTGCTGGAGGATTTTTTTAACCACGAAACACACGAAACACACGAAAGGCATATAGGAGGCTGAACCGTGTGATCGCTGGTGGTTTGGTTTTCGTGTGCTTCGTGTATTTCGTGGTGATTAAAAATCAGACGAGAACGTTGGCGGCGGCGGGCTTGGGCTGTTTCTTAGCCTCGTGGTAGTTGTTAAACTCGTCGGTGAACTTCGCGATGAAGCTCTGGGTCGGCCACGAGCAGGCCTCGCCGAAGGCGCAAATGGTGCGGCCGGGAATCTGGTCGGCCACGCTTTTGAGCAGCGCACCGTCCTGCGGGCGGGCATCACCGTGGACCATGCGGGAGGAGATTTTCTTCATCCACAGCGAACCTTCGCGGCAGGGCGTGCACTGACCGCAGGACTCGTGGGAGTAGAACGCGTTAATGTTGGCGAGGGCCTCGACCATGTTGACGGTGTCGTCCATGACGATCACGCCCCCGGAGCCGCCCATCGTGCCGATCATGCCGAGGGAATCGAAGTCCATCGGCACGTCTTCTACGCCCCAATCGTAATCGACCATCTCGGCGCCGACCTTGCGCTTGCCCTTAAACCGCTCGCCGAAACGAAGGATCTTGGCGGAAGAACCACCGGGGATCACGGCTTTGAACGTGCGACCCGGGAGCGGGCCGCCGCAAACGTCGTTAAGGAGCTGCCCCATGGTGATGGTGCCGGCGGGGAACTCGTAGTAGCCGGGACGCTGCACATGGCCGGAGACGCAGAAGATGCGCGTGCCGGTGTTGTTGGGCGTACCGATCTTGGCGTAGGCCTCACCGCCATGCTCGGCGATGTACTTAACGTGGCAAAGCGTCTCGACGTTGTTCACGATCGTCGGGCACTGGTAGAGGCCGAGCACCGCCGGGAAATACGGGGGCTTGATGCGCGGATTGGCGCGCTTGCCCTCAAGCGATTCAATCAAGCCGGTCTCTTCGCCGCAGATGTAAGCGCCGGCGCCGCGGTGGACGTAGATTTCGCAGGAGTAACCGGTACCCAGGATGTTGGGACCAACGAAGTTCTTGGCGCGGGCCTCGGTGATGGCCTTTTCCAAAATGCGGGCACCCTCGGGCATCTCGCCGCGGATATAAATGTAAGCCTGCTTCACGTTGTTGGCGAAGCAGCTGATGATCGTGCCCTCGATCAGCTGATGCGGATCCTGGTGCATGATGTAACGATCCTTGAACGTGCCCGGCTCGGACTCGTCGGCATTGACGATCAGGTAGATCGGCTTGCCGCTCTTGCGGTCAACCAGACCCCACTTCACGCCGCAGGGGAAACCCGCGCCGCCACGACCGCGCAGGCCGGACTTTTTGACCTCGTCGATGAGCTCCTCGGGTTTACGACCGACGGACTTCTTGAGGACCTCGTAGCCCCCGTTGCGCAGGTAGCAGTCGATGTCGTTGGTATAACCGGGCTCGTCGATGTGCTGGAAAATGATGCGACGTTGTTCAGGAGCGGGCATGGCGATGAGCGTAAGGGTTACTTGCGGGCGGCGGCCTCGGCTTTGATCTGCGCGGAGAGCTGCTTGGCTTTGGTGACGTCGACCTTTTCGTGGAGCACTTCGTCGATCATGACGACCGGAGCGGTGCCGCAGGAAGCGAGGCACTCGACAAACTCGACGGTGACTTCGCCATCAGGGGAAATCTCGCCGCGGTGGGTGCAGAATTCCTTCTCGAAGGTATCGCATGTCTTGTAACCGCCGCTGAGCGCGCAAGAGAGCGTGCGACAGACCTTGATGTGGCGACGGCCGATGGGCGCGCGGCGGAACATCGGGTAAAAGGTCACCACTTCCAGCACGTTGATCGGCTGCAGCTCCAACTTCTGGGCGATCCAGGTGATCGCTTCATCGGAGATGTGCCCGACGTCCTCTTGGATGAGGTGCAGGAGCGGCAGCGTGGCGCTGCGCTTCACCGGATAATGCGTAATGACTTCGTCAATGCGCTGGAAGGTTTCGGTCTTGAGATTCATTGCTGGCGGAAAAGAGAGGGAGGGTTGCCCACGAAACACACGAAATGACTCTAAAAGTCGGATCGGCGGATTGGGCGGCTGGGTTTCGTGTTATTTCGTGTGTTTCGTGGGCTAAAACTCAGTGAACTTTAGCGGTCGCACTCGCCCATCACGAAGTCGAGGGACCCGAGGATGGAGACGGTGTCGGACACCAGGCTGCCTTGGCAGACCTTGGGCAGGATGGAGAGATTGCAGAAGCTGGGGCTGCGGATCTTCATGCGGTAAGGCACGCCGCCGCCCTTGCTGACGATGAAGAAGCCGAGCGCGCCCTTGGGGTTCTCTGCCTCGAAATACACCTCGCCGGCCGGCATCTGCGGGCCCTCGGTGGTGATCATGAAGTTGTTGATCAACTCCTCCATGCTGGTGAGGACCTTGTCCTTGCGCGGGGCAAAGATCTTCTTGGCGTCCTCGTTATAGTAGGAGCCGGCGGGGAAGTTCTTGAGCACCTGGCGGACGATGCGCACCGACTGGCGCATCTCTTCGCCACGACAAAGGTAGCGGTCGTAGCAGTCACCAGTGGTGCCGACTGGAACGTCGAACTCGTACTTTTCGTAGCCGGAATAAGGCCGGTCTTTGCGCAGGTCGAACGCCACGCCGGATCCGCGCAGGTTGGGTCCGGTCAGGCCGTAGGAGATGGCGTCGGCCTTGGAAATGATGCCAACGCCCTGGGTGCGATCCGTGAAGATCTTGTTGCGGGTGAGCAGGCTGAGGACCTCCTCCAAAATCGGCAGGAACTGGTCGCAGAACTTGCCGACGCGCTCGTTCCAGCCCTCGGGCACGTCACGCGCGACGCCACCAATACGGGTGTAACTGGTGGTGAAGCGCGCGCCGGTGAGTTCCTCGAACAACTTGTAGAGCTTCTCGCGCTCCTCGAACGAGTAGAGGAACACCGACCACGCGCCGACATCGATGCCGTAAGCGCCGAGACCGAGCAAGTGCGCGGAGATACGGGCCAGCTCGCAGCAGATCACGCGAATCGCCTCGCAGCGGGCGGGAACCTGCAGGTTCGCGAGTTTTTCGACCGCGATGGCGTAGGCCACGTTGTTGGCCAGCGGCGCCAAGTAGTCCAACCGGTCCGTGTAAGGCACGAACTGGTTGTAGGTCATGTTCTCGGCGATCTTTTCGTCGCCGCGGTGCAGGTATCCGAGGATCGGATCGCACTGGGTAACGACCTCGCCGTCGAGCTCGAGCTGGAGGCGCAGCACACCGTGGGTGGACGGGTGGGACGGCCCCATGGCCAGCGACATTTTTTCGGTCTGGAACTCCTGCGCGGCGGCATCGGCGTTCTTGGCGGCGCTATCAGGAAAGGCGTATTCGGTGGCCATCGGAAAGTAGTGCGGGTTGGGCTAGGTTCGGGGCGAAGGACGCGGATTAGGCGGACGCGGGTTTTTCGCTGCGCTCGTTCCAGCTCTCGTCCTTGGCGCTGGGTTCGGCATCGGTCAGGTTCATCTCGCCGGGCGACGAAACAAACGGGCCACCAGCCATCGGCGCGGGTTTAACCGACGCACCGGTGAGCTCGGCGACCTCCAAGTCGGGCAACGGCGTCTGAATGCCGGCCAGCGGGAAATCCTTCCGCAGCGGGTGGTAGGGATAACCGTCCCACATCAAAATGCGGCGCAAGTCGGGGTGGTTTTCAAAAACAATGCCGAGCAAGTCGTAGGCCTCGCGCTCGTGCCAGTTGGCCGTCGCCCAGAGCGAAACCACGCTGGGGGCCAGGGGCTTTTCATCGTTCAGGCAGTTGGCGGCCAGGCGCACGTAACCGTGGCCGGTAGTCGAATACACATGCCAGACCGCGGTGAACCGGGGGGATGCTTCGACGCCGTTGTCGATGGCGGTCACGTCCACCAAAAAGTCGTAGGCTAACTCGTCGCGCAGGTATTTAAGAGCGGCGAAGACCTCGGCGATGGGCAAGTTGAGCGCCGGGTGGTCGCCACTGGGACGCAGGGTGGCTTGCGGGAACTTGGACTGGAGAGCGGCGGTGACGTCGGCGGGCGCGGTCATGAGAAAAAGGTCGGTGGACGAAGCAAAGGCGCTTGGGTTAACTTAAGCTGAGGTGAGCAGCTTGGCGGCGGAAGGCTCGGTTTTGATCTTGGCCTGGAGCTTGAGCAACGCGTCGAGGAGTGCCTCGGGACGGGGCGGGCAACCGCTGATGTAGACGTCCACCGGGATGATTTGATCAACGCCCTGAAGAGTGGCGTAGCTGCGATACATGCCGCCCGAACTGGCGCAGGCGCCCATGGCGATGACCCACTTCGGCTCGGCCATCTGGTCATAGATGCGGCGGACATGGGGGGCCATTTTGTAGGTGACGGTGCCCGCCACGATCATGCAATCGGCCTGGCGCGGCGAGAAGCGGAACACCTCGGCGCCGAAGCGGGCGATGTCGAAGCGGGAGGCGGCCACGCCCATCAGCTCGATAGCGCAGCAGGCTAGGCCCATGGGCATCGGCCACACCGAGGAGCTGCGCAGCCAGTTGATGACCGCGTCAGCGCGCGTGACCACAATGTCGCCCTCGATCTTTGTGTTGTAAGCCAGTTCGTTGTTAGCGGAAACCATGGTCGTAGGTCGGTTGAAAAAGTCGTAAAAGGGCGGAACCCTAGTGGTCGAGTCCTGTCGTGCAAGACGCATTTCGGTAAAGGTTACAGGCCTTGAGCACACGCCGCGCCGATTCGCCGGAATATCCTCATTTTCGCCATTGACCCGCGCCAACGGAGACCTCTTTGTGGGCCACTTCGCTCATCGGAAGTGCTTTCGCAAGGAAGCCGACGAGACACTCAGGAGGGGTGGCAGAGTGGTCGAATGCGCATGATTGGAAATCATGTGTTGGCGCAAGCCAACCGGGGGTTCGAATCCCCCCCCCTCCGCCAGTTTTCATCAGCCCCATGAGAAAACGGCATTCCCACGCGAACACCCTAGACCAGAAACGGTGTCCGCTTTGCCCAGTATCCGGAATCCGGCAACGCTTCCACCCGACTGGAAAACTCCAGGGCGTGAAGCAGCTGAAACTCGCATGAGCCCGCGTGGCCGCCCCTAACCGCAGGTTAAAACCCGGCGTTCACACTCAGGTTCACCCGGTGTTCGGCAAATTGCGGATTGAGTATCGCGTCATAACCCAGCCGCACCGTCCAACCGCCGGGCAATATCGCCGCGAGACTTGCCCCGGGATGGATATACTCGGTGCCAGCGGCCTCGGGTTTTATCCTAAAGGCATCCCCGCCGGCCGCGAACTGGGCGCTGAGCGTCGCGGGGTTAAAATGCTGGCGGCTTACCCCAAAACTCAAATCGGGGATCCAGCCGATCCGCTGCCACACGAATGGCCGGCTGAGATGGACGCCCACATTGCTGGTTAACGAATCGGCGTTTTGCCGGCCCAGCTGCAAGGAACCTGCCGAACCGGTTTCGCTAAAACCGTCGATCTGGGCGTGGTCGTAGGCGAGCGCGGCGGTCGGCCCCAGAATGAACGAACCCAGCTTAAAATCATAGCCGGTGGCCAACTGACCGCCGTAACTGCGGCCCCGGGTTTCGCCCTTGGCGGCCTGACTGAGGAAAGCGAGCTTGCGGGTGCTGTCGTAGGCGGAAAAACCCGCCGATCCCGAGGCGTTGAGAAAAAAGCCGTCACGGTGGTAATCGTAAAACACCCCGACCCGACTGGTTTGGGTGCGGGCCGAACCGCTCTGGTTGCCCAAATCGGTGTCGGCAAAACTCTGGCTCACCACCAAACCGACCACCTGGTTTTCGCTCAACGCGTAATCCAAGCCGCAGTGTCCCGCCCCGGTCTGGGTGAACGACCCAGCCTGCCCGCCGGGTGCGGCATCGACCGCGGCAAACGCCCCGCTCGCCCCGGCGAAATAACCCACCCGCTTTTGGGGTTTTGCCGTGGCGACCTGATACTGAACCCCGTCCTCAATCACCGTTTCCACCTGATAATCTGCCGCCGGAGCGGGGGTGGCCACGCCGTTGAGGCTAACCGAGGCCGGACCGAAGCGGTGCAGTTCGGCGCTGCGCTGCTGCAAACCGGAGTTGAGCAGCGAGGCCGACTGGAAGGTGGCAGCGGACAGGGCCGTGAATTGTTCGGGGCTGAGTAGGTCATAGGCGGCGCGCAGTCCGGCGGCATCCTGGGTTTTGAGCCCGTTAAACAACGTGGCGCGGGCGTCGAGGGCGGTGCGGGCGTCGAGCTCGAAGCGCGAGGATGTGTTGCGCAGCGACTGGAGGGCGGCACCGATCCGGGTTTGGTTGGGAGTAAGCCCGGCGAGGGCCGCGTAGCTTTCGGGGACCGCGTAAATGTTAATTTCTGTGGCGGTGTATTCAGGCAGCCAGGTCATCCCGCTGGGGTTGTTCACAGCCGCAAAATCATAGGCGGCAAACGTGCCGACAATCGCGCTGCCGGTGACCACCGTGTGGCGGGCGCCGAACGCTGGGACGTAGCCGCTCGAACCGCTAAAAATCGTCGCCGCCGAGAGGGTTCCGGTGGGGGTGATGCCGTTGCCCAGCGTGACGGCTCCGACCGAGGCAATCCGGTCGTGGAAACCAGCCCCGGTGCCAGCGCTGACCCCATCGAGTTCGATCGTGACGAAGCCACCCGAGTTCACCGTAAGTGAGCCCACGCTTTGGATCGCTGGGGAATTGCCCGGGCTGTAGTTGCCGCCCGAATTCACCACCACCACCCCGCCAATCGTGCCACGGCCCTTGAGCGTGCCGGTGCCGCTGACCGTGACGTTACCCGCCCAATTACCACCCGCGGCGGTACCGATAACCAAGGTGCCAGCAGTGACCGTGGCCAGCCCGCTGGAGGTGTTCGCGCCGGTCAGGGTGATCGACCCCGTGCCTGATTGGTCGACCGTGAGGGAGCCGGTGATGGCAGATGCGATGGTGAGATCGGTGCTGCCGACATTGCCAAAATTACTCGTTGTCGGCGCAAGGAACCCATTGGCGTCGATTAGCGCGGCGGAGTTGCTGAATTCAACAAACTGAAAAAGCCCCAACTGGGTGGCGGTGAGTCCGCCGCTGGTGGTGCCGAAACGTAGCGAATTGGTGCCGATCACAAAATTGCTCACGGAAAGCAGGGAGGAATTCCAATCGATGGCCGAGCTGTTAGCAAACACGAGGGCCGATGAACCGCTCAGGCTGAGCGCCGAGGTCGCGTTGAGATCGAGCGTGCCGAGGGTTTGGTTAAAGACGCCGAGATCTAAGGTGCCGCCGTTGAGGGTGAGCGTGGCAGCGGAGTTGATCTGGCTGGCGGCGCCTAGCGAAACCGTGGCTCCACTCGCCACCACGACTGCGGTGGTGTTGACGAGGGTCGCACCGCTGGCGGCGTGCAGCGCGAGGGTGCCGGCGGAAACCGTGGTCGTGCCGGTGTAGGTATTGGCGCCAGTGAGGGTGAGCGTGCCGCTACCGATTTTGGTCAAACCGCCGCCGGCGCCGGCGATCACTCCGGCGCTGGTGCCGTCGCTCACCGCGAGGGTGGTCGAAGCGCCCAGGTTAACCGTGCCGCCTCTCAAAGTCGTGACGGCGCTGGTGGCGCCGTTCAAGTTGGCGGTGCCGCCCGAAAGTGTGCCGATCGTCGCCACACCGCCCACCGTGGTGGTACCGCCGGAAAGCGTGGTGATGTCCGCCGTACCGGTGATCGTGTGGGTGCCACCGCTGACCGTCGTCGCGCTTAAAGAACCCGCGCCTACCGTGCCTGAGGACAGGTTACCTGTAAGCAGTCCGCCCACCGTGGTCGTGCCACCAGAGATGTTGGCGGTCAAATTGCCGATCGCAGCAACCGTGCCGCTGGCGATACCCCCAGTCACGATGCCGTTGCTGCCGAAACGCGTGTTACCCACGCCACTCAAGCTGGCGAGCGTCACCGTACCGGTCGTGGAGGAGAAATTGAGCGCATTGCTCGTCGTGTTGGCGTTGTCGACCGCACCGAGGGTTTGGCCGACGTTAGCGAAATCGGCCAAGCCGCTCGCACCGAGCGTGAGGGCGTTGCCGCTGGCCAAGCTGCCGCCACTGCCGATCGCCAGCGTGCCAGCGGAAACCGTGGTTAATCCAGTGTAGGTGTTCGTACCGTTTAAGGTGAGTGTGCCGGAGCCGATCTTAGTGAGGCTGCCGCCGGAGCCCGCGATCACCCCGGAGGTCGTGCCGCCGCTCACCGACAGCGTGGTCGAAGCGCCCAGGTTAACCGTACCGCCGCTCAAAGTCGTGACGGCGCTGGTGGTGCCGTTCAAGTTGGCGGTGCCGCCCGAAAGCGTGCCGATTGTCGCTACGCCGCCCACCGTCGTCGTACCGCTGGAAAGCGTCGTGATGCCCGCGGCACCGGTGATCGTGTTGGTTCCGCCACTCACCGTAGTCGCACTGAGCGAACCCGCGCCCACCGTACCCGCTGAAATATTGCCCGTGAGCAAGCCGCCGACCGTCGTGGTGCCACCAGAGATGTTGGCGGTGAGGTTACCGACAGACGTCACCGTGCCTGCCGAAATACCACCGGTGACCACGCCGTTGCTACCGAAACGCGTGTTACCCGCGCCACTCAGGCTGGCGAGCGTCACCGTGCCGGTCGCAGCACTGAAATTAAGCGCGCTGGTCGCCGTGTTGGCGTTGTCGACTGCGCCGAGGGTTTGGCCGACATTGGCAAAATTAGCCGCACCGCTCGCGCCGAGCGTGAGATCGTTGCCGCTAAAAAGGCTGCCGCTGCTGCCGACCGCGAGCGTACCGGCCGAGACCGTGGTGAGACCCGTATAGGTGTTGGCGGCGTTTAACGTCAGGGTACCGCTTCCCGACTTGGTTAAACCGCCGGTCCCACTGATCAGACCGGCAAAACTGGTGCTGGAGTTGTCGTCACCTGCCGTGAGGGTGCCTGTGCCGAGGGCCACATTGCCGCCGGTCGACCCGCCGCCAGCGAGCGAACCCACGGTGATGTTGATGTTGTTTAAATCCAAAACGACCCCGCTGGTGTTAGCCAAGGTGACCGCCGAGCCGTTGCCAAAGGCAGTCGTACTGCCGGCTTGCAGGGTGCCGCCGTTCACCGTGGTCGCGCCGGTATAACTGTTGGTGCCGGTGAGGGTAAAAACCCCTGTCCCTGTTTTGGTAATACCTCCGCCGCCGCTGAGGTTACTGGCGTAGGTGGTCGAGGAATTATCTGCGCCGGTGGTCAACGTGGCGGCCCCTAAACTGACGCTGCCGCCCAAGTTGCCGCCGCCGGAAAGCGAGCCGAAGGTGACATCAAACCCGTTCAAATCCAAAATCACCCCGGCGGCGTTGGCCAAGATGATCGCTGAAGTGGAATCGAGCGCGTTGATCACGCCGAGCCTGAGTGTGCCGGCGTTGATGGTGGTGGTGCCGGAAAAGGTGTTGGCACCAGATAAAGTGACGGTGCCCGCGCCGTCCTTGATGAGATTGCCGCTGCCGGTGCCGATGATGCTGGTGACAGTCATGTTGCCCGCGCCCCCGAGAGTGAGGTCAAAGCCGGAGCCGGTGATCGTGCCGACGTTGCTGAGCGTGAGCGTGCCGGCGTCGGAATTGATTCGGCTGGCCGCGCCTAGGGTGACGAGGCCGCCGTAGCTGTTGGTGCCGGAGATGTTGCGCAGCGCGCCATCGGTAGAGACACCGGCGCCGCTGAGCGTGAGGGCCTCGGCGCCTACGGAGATGCCACCTTGTAACTGCAAGGCAGCGCCCGACGAAACGCTGGTGCCCGCAGCGGTGGTGCCGAGGCCGGTGGCGTTTTGGATGTTTAAGACCCCGGCGGAAACCGTGGTGGTGCCGGTGTAGGAGTTGGCTCCGCTGAGCGTGAGCGTGCCAGAGCTGGTTTTGGTCAAACTGCCGCCGGTGCCGGTGATCGTGCCCGCGCTGGTACCGCCGCTGACGGTGAGCGCCGTCGAAGAACCGAGGTTAACCGTGCCGCCGGAGAGGGTCGTGATCGCACTGGTCGCGCCGTTCAAGTTGGCGGTACCGCCCGACAGTGTGCCGATCGTGGCCACGCCGCCCACCGTGGTCGTGCCACCCGAGATGTTGGCGGTCAAATTACCGATCGCAGCAACCGTGCCGCTGGCGATACCCCCAGTCACGATGCCGTCGCTGCCGAAACGCGTGTTGCCCGCGCCGCTCAGGCTGGCGAGCGTCACCGTGCCGGTGGCGTCGGTAAAATTGAGCGCGTTGCTAGTGGTGTTGTCGTTGATAACTGCGCCAAGGGTTTGGCCAACGTTAGCGAAATCGGCTAAGCCGCTCGCGCCGAGCGTGAGCGCGTTGCCGCTCGCCAAGCTGCCGCTGCTGCCGACTGAGAGGGTACCGGCGTTGACGGTGGTCAGGCCGGTGTAGGTGTTGGCGGCATTGAGACTGAGTGTGCCGGTGCCGATTTTGGTGAGCGCACCCGTGCCCGAAGCGCCGAAGCCGGTGGCGAAAGTGACGGCGTTGCCGTTGGTATCGATAGTGCCCGTGACGCCGTTGGTGATCGCCAACCGTGCTGACAAATCGGTGGTGGTGGCGGTGCCGTATTGGAGGATGGAGTTACCGGTAAAGGTGACCGCGCCGCTGGTACCCAGCCCCCCGGTGGTAAAAGCCACCGTGCCGGCTCCGAGGTTGGTGCCGCCGGTATAGCTGCTGCTCGCTGAACTGAGCGTGAGCGTGCCGCTACCCGCCTGGGTCACCGCGCCGGTGCCACTGATGGTGGCACTTTGGGTGCGATTGCCCGCGCCGACGTTATAAACCAGTTGGCCGTTGTTGGTGATCGCACTGGTCGAGGCGATCGAACCGGCGTCGGTGCCGTTGCCGATTTGCAAGGTGCCCGCGCTGATCGTGGTCGCGGCCCCGTAGGTGTTGGTTGCGGTCAACGCCACCGTGCCCGCCCCCTGTTTATCAAACGTGCCCGCGCCCGAGAGCACGCCGCTCAGGACCGCATCCACCGCCGCACTACCATTGTTAACCGTCAGCACGCGCACCCCGCCGTTAAAACTGATCGGGTTAACCACCGTGACCGTGCTGTCCGCCGTGGTGTCGCCGAGAATAAAATTGGCCCCCAAAACCCCGCCCGAACTCGACCAGGTGAGCGCCCCAGCGGCCCCGCCAAAGTTGACCGTGCGGTCGCCGCCGAACGCGGCAAAGCCACCCGCACCGCCGTTGGTCCAGCCCACCTGGGCGGCGCCCGGAGTGAGCCCGACCAGCGCGCGATTAAAGTCGCCCGAAGCCGCGGTGAGCCCAATGACCCCGCCGCCGCTGAACAGCAGCGCGCTCGTGCCGCCGCTCGCCCCCAGGCCTCCCGAGAGCGCGTTGGCGCTGGCGAGTTTGAGCACCCCGCCACTGACGGTGGTCGTACCGGTGTAGGTGTTGGTCCCGCCCAGCGTCTGGGTGCCGGTGCCCGACTTGGTGAGCGACAAGAGGAGTCCGGCATTATCCTGCAACACGCCGTTAAAACTATAAACCCCCGTCCCGCCCAGCGTCAGGGTTTTGCTGCCGGTGACCACCGTCACCGTACCGCCCGCGCCGGCATTGTCGTTAAGCCCGGCGATGGTTTGATCCACGTTGTTGAGTTCCACCAGGGCCCCGGAGTTCACCTGGACGGTGTTGGCGGAACTCAGGGCTGAACCGGTGCTGACGCGCAAGGTGCCATTGGTACCGGCCACTAGGTTGCCGGTAAAACCGGCGTTGGCGACATTGAGGGTGACGCGATGACTGGTGAGCACCGGGGTGGCTGCGCTATTGGCGATCGTGATCGTGTTGGATCCGGACAGCCCCGTGCCCGTCACGGCCAGGGTCCCATCGCGACTATCGAGGGTCAGATCGCGATTCAGGGTCACGCCACCGCTGAAGGTGGTCGTGCCCGTGCCACCGCCGCCCATCAGGGTCAACGTACCGCTACTTCCTGCCTGCACCGTAATCGGGTTGGCGTAGGTTGATCCGGCGCCTTGCACCGTGGCACTGGCCGCCCCGCTGGTCGCGCCCAAGGTAATCGTCCCGCTCCCACCGAAGGCGCTGGTGGAGGTCGCCGCTATCACCGTGCCCTCATTGAGCGTCAAACCGCCGGTAAAGGTGTTAGCCGCGGTCAGAGTCAGCGTGCCCTGCCCTGTTTTGGTCAGACCGCCGTTGCTGATAACTCCGTTAAACTGCACGTTATTGGTCACCAATGTCAGGGTGCGCGTCGCCCCGCCCAGGTTGGCCGTGGCACTAAAAGTCAGTTTCCCGAGGTTGCCCACCGTGGTGTCGCCCAGGATGATGTCGCCGCCGAAGGTAACGGCATTCAGCAGTGCTCGCTCGGTCAACGTACTGGTGGTCAACACCCCGCCATTGAGCTGCAACGTCCCCGTGCCGATCGGACTGCTGGTGATCGCCCCAACGCTGCCCACGCTGGCCAACCCGATCGCCATAATTCCACTATTTAGGGTGGTTCCGCCGGCATACGTGTTGGCGCCCGTGAGCTTGAGCGATCCGGCACCAGTTTGGATCAGACCGCCATTGCTGATCACCCCGTCAAATACGGTTTCGTTAGCTAAACTCAGGGTGCGGGTGGCACCGCCCAAGTTAATGGGGCCACTGAGCGTGAGCTTGCCGGTGCCAACGGAATCACCCAGCGCCACGTCGCCGCCCAATGTGAGGGCGTTGAACACGGTGCGAGCTGAAGAACCCGAGGGGGCGAACGTGCCGCCATTGAGGGTGATCGTCCCGGTGCCCAACGGTCCGGCGGTCGGCGCGCCCGCCGAGCCCGTGCTGGTGGCCCCCACCCGCAAGGTGGCCCCGGACGCCACCGTGACCCCACCACTGAAGGTGCTGGCGGTGTTGGTGAACACAACCTGTGCACCGTTGATAATAAGACCCTTGCTACCAAACCCCCCATCCGCGATCAGCCCGGACAAGGTGAGCACGCCCCCGGTGGCCGAGTTGTTGGTGATCGAAAGATTATCGTTGAGGGAAAAACCCGCGCTGATCGTGTCGCCCTTGCTGCCGGAAAGCTGGGTTAGGTTCGCCGTACCGGTGCCGTTCCCGCTTTGGTCGAACGCGAGCGAACCACTGGACAGCGCCAGGGTGTAGGCGTGGGACGCATCGGTGTCACCGAGGCTCAACGCCCCGAGGGTCACTGCGGTATCGATGGTCACGGTGCGGATTCCCCCGATATTGAAATTAATCGTCGCGCTGTCGCCAAAACCGGTGCCGGGCACGGCGGCGGGAGACCAATTGCCGACCGTACTCCAATTGCCGACCGTAGACACGTTCCACGCCCCACTGGCGGCCCTCGCCGACGGCATGAAAACGACGGATTCCAGTGCGAACAGCAGAAAAACGAGCACAAAAAAAACCACCAACTGGCAGAGGCAGCGGGCAAAAGCCGAAATAGAAAAATCACGAATGATCACATTCATCAGCGCTTATGGCCCTTAAGATATCGGCACAGCGGATTAAAAGTTAAGTTAATGGGCGCAGTTTCTAAGGCCGTAAGGCTGGCCATTCTCGGCCAAGCTTAACCTCGCCCACCCCATACCCTGGCTGGAATGGCCAATCCAAGAACAATTCCCTGTCTATAGGTCACTTAAGGAAATCTCCCCTCAATTAGTCACCGCTTCTCATAAATAATTCCGCCTTAAAACCACGGCGATTCGCTTAGGACAATTTCACGAAAATTTTCGCCTTTTGCGGTTAACCGGGTTGGTGAATCCACACCCCGGCGGGGCTTCCCTTGCAACCAGCCGTTCTGTGCGTCGACCTGCTGCCTCACCCCAAGGGAACCATTTCGGCGATACCGAATCGTTTTAATCAACTCCGATAAAATAGTTACGGAAACACCCTGAAACCGGAATAAATTTCGTCAGATTTTGCATTTGGCGGGTGTTATGAAGGTGGAGTCCCCCGCTTCGCAGTCTAATCGCTCCGCCCCCAAACAACGTTTGCCTTAACCCCCATCAAAATCAGTGAAAACCAAATCCATCCCCATTGTAATCGTTACCTTGTTAATCCTTTTTTTGGCCTCCGCTCCGACCGCTTTGGCAAAAGGTAAAGGGGGGAAGGGTGGTAAGGGAGGAAACGGCGAAGTTGTGGAATCCGCGCCATCGGACCCATTGATCCCCAATAGTGTTGATAAGGTGATGAGAATTTATGACACCAATAAAGATGGTAAATTAACGCCTGATGAAATCACGCGACTAGCGAAATTAGAACCCGCCACCGCAAAATTGGCCAAAAACTATGACTACGACGGCAGCAGCATGTTGGAAGCCGATGAGATCTCCCATTGGCGTAACGAGGTAGGGAGCCAAAACAGAGCTGCCGCAGATAAGCAAACGAAGGAAAAGTCCAAAAAGTAATAGTCGTGCTGGGTGAAAGAATGAAGGCCCTTTGCGTGGATTACGGGCCGGGGTTTCACCAACCACTGCATAACTATACATCGAAACCAATAACCTAAAAAAACGCTGAAATCGCACAGAAATACAGGAATTATTCTTTGCGCACTTTGCGTTCTTTTGCGGCTAAACTGCCTTGGTTAGATCCGCCAGCTCTAACCTTACTACTTACAAGGACATGTTATGCACCCTTGTTACTAAAATATAAAAATGCGCGCATCACTGAATTTCACCGTCAGCCTCGGCTTGATCTTAACCGCACTGGCTTCAGTCCATGCGACTGAAAATCAGCACGAGCGCCAACCCAATATCATTTTCATCTTGGCCGACGATGCAGGTATCGGGGATTTCTCGACCTATGGCTGCACCTACGGGGTCACCCCGAATATCGATCGCCTCGCGAGCGAAGGCCTGCAATTCACCCAGGCTTATAGTGGCAGTGCCGTTTGCGCGCCTTCCCGCAGTGTAGTGATGACGGGCCAGCATCCCGGCCATGCACTCCGCCGCTCTAATCAAAGCAAAAACGGGTTGCTCGCCTTGCCCGCCGACCAGCTCACGGTGGCTCGCCTCCTGCAAAACGCAGGTTATGCGACCGGTGGCTTTGGTAAATGGGGACTCGGCAATCCCGGCACAACCGGTGCAGCCGAAAAACAAGGTTTCGATGTTGTATTCGGTTACTACGATCAAGTCCACGCCCATGACTATTACACCAACCACTTGGTGCTCAATGGTCTGAAGGTACCTTATCAACAAAGCGGCCAAAAATCGTGGGAGGACTATTCGCATACCCGCATCGCGGCGGAAACCCTCCGCTTTATCGAAAACAACAAAGAGCGCCCCTTTTTCTGTTATGCGGCCTGGACCCCTCCTCACGGCGATTTCGTCATCCCCTCCAACCTACCTTACAGTGACAAGCCTTGGCCGGAGCCAATAAAAAACTACGCCGCAATGGTCGCGCTGATTGATAAAGACGTCGGCCGCCTCCTGCAAAAACTAAAAGACCTCGGCATCGATGATAACACCTTGGTTATTTTCTCCTCCGACAATGGCGCCAATGAGGAATTCATTGAACCTTTGGGCAGCACAGGTGGGTTACGCGGACATAAACGAATGCTCTACGAAGGGGGCATCCGCACACCCTTTATCGCCCGTTGGCCCGGCAAAATTCATCCAGGTAAAACCAGTGATTTATTGACGTCATTTGCCGACTTTTTGCCGACCGCCGCCGCCGTCAGCGGAGCACCGGTGCCGACCGAACTGGATGGTGTTTCCATTCTCCCGACCTTACTCGGCACCGAGCAAACCACCAAAAACGAGGCCCTGTATTTTGAAATTTACGAACCCTATTTCCAGCAATCCGTGCGCTACGCCGACTGGAAGGGCTACCGGTTGGGGCTCCAATCGCCGCTCGAACTTTATAATCTTAAAACTGATCCCTCGGAACGCAATAATGTGGCCGCTGATCATGCCGAGGTCGTAAAAAAAATCGAGGCGATCATGGCTGCTGAGCATACCCCGTCGCCCAATTATGACGCCCCCCTGCAAGGTAACCGCACCCCGGTTGACCTGAACCTGAAAATCCAGCTCAAGCAGTCGCTGAAGGATTCCCTCAACGACAAAACCTAACCCCAGCCCAAATAAATCCGCGCACCCTTTGCTCCGGCATTAAACCGGGCGAACGGTGCATACAAGGGTTGTAATGAGGCAACTCCCCCTGGTCTTTTACCTCATTTTATAGCCTCCGCCTCATTTCTATAACCCTTACTTCACTGTGATAAAAACCCTCCTCTCCCTAGTCGTAGTCCTGATTGCAACACCGGCCCTGGTCCCAGCAGCAGAACCGGCTGTAAAGTCCGCCGCCAAACCCAATATCTTGTTCGCGATTGCCGATGACTGGGGCTTTGGCCACGCGGGTGTTTATGGCTGCCAATGGATCAGCACCCCGGGCATGGATCGCGTGGCCCGCAGTGGCATTTTGTTTACCAATGCCTACACCCCTGACGGCAAATGCTCGCCTTCTCGCGCCAGCGTCATCACCGGACGCAACCCGTGGCAACTCAAGGAAGCTGCCAATCACTGGTCGGTTTTCCCCGCGGAGTTTAAGTCATTCCAGGAGGCCCTGGGCGAACAGGGTTACTTTACAGG
>CAMBUJ010000039.1 GCA_945871005.1 Opitutus sp. GAS368
TTTCACCAAGGATTCGCCTTTGCTCGACGCCGGCCTGCTCGGCCCGGTGCAGGTGGTGACGAGCCCGACCGAATCGGTGAATAAAAAGTAAGCTGGGACAGCGATCTGGCTGGATAAAACTAAGGCAGTTTAGCCGCAAAAGAACGCAAGGGGCGCAAAGAAAAACCGCTGTATTTCTATGTGTTCTCTGTGTTCCTTTGCGGCTAATACCAACAGCTCTCCAAGAAATTAGAATTTGCCAAACTAAACGACTCCGTCGTCCCGCTACGTCCCTGAGAGCTCCCCGTCATAGCGAGATCGCGGAGCGATTTTGATCTGCGACAGGAAAGTCCAAAAGCAACCAGCTGCTGGTATAAATGGATTGAGGTCTCACGGACTTTGGCGGTTGTTGGCCAAACGCTTGACGCAGGAAACATCCCGCCTTCGCTTCGGCTCTCACTCTTATGAACATTTTTATCAAAGCGGGGTTGTTGATCGCGGTGTGCGGGGCTGGGGTGCTGGCCGCCGTTGGCGCCAACCCGCCTGCCGCGGGTGGTGTGCCGGCGCTCTTGGCCCGCTCGGCCTTGCCGGTGTTGGCCAAAGCCCCGGCTTGGACCCTGCGCGACGTTGACGGTCGCGAGGTGAAGGCCAGTGATTTTAAGGGCAAGGTGGTCGTGATCGATTTCTGGGCGACTTGGTGCCCGCCCTGCCGCAAGGAAATCCCCGACTACATCGCGTTGCAGAAAAAATACGCTGATCGCGGCCTGGTGATTCTCGGGTTTTCGATGGACGAAGTCCCAGCGGCCGACGTGAAGGCCTTCGGCGTGAAAATGAAGGTCAATTACCCGCTGATTATGGCCGACGGGGCGGTCGCCGAGGCTTTCGGTGGCGTCGAGGGGTTGCCGACCGCGTTTGTGATCGATCGCGAGGGTAACATCCGCCACCGCAAGGTCGGGCTGAGCGATCCGGCGGCCTACGAAAAACTGATCGCCTCGCTGCTGTAAGCGCTGGGCGCTTTATCCAGAGCCTTTTAGCCGCAAAAGAACGCAGAGATCGCATAGAAATACAGGGCTTGGTCTTTGCGCCCTTTGCGTTTTTTTGCGGCCAAACTGCCTTGTTTAGAACCGCGGTATACTGCCTCCTAGGCCTCTAGGGGGATAAGGGCCCGCCGAAACCCCTTACGGCGGGCCCTCCCTGTTTTTCTAAACCGGCATTTAGGCCGGTCTCATGTTATCCCCAGGCCAGACCGTTGCCGGTCAGTACTGTCAGATCCAATTTAGCAAACCCTGTGCCAACCGCGCCACGCCCCCGTGTGTGCGCGGTTTTTTTCGGGGCGAGCGGCGCCAAGCCCACTCTGAGCTCACGCTCAGGGCCACGGGTTGATGTGGCTCTGAGCGTGCTCAGGGTAGGAAGGCGGAGAAAACCTCTTCAAAACCTTGGCCAGGGACGGCCAACGCTACACTCAGACGTCGGAGTGCTCCGACTGTAGAGTTGGCCGTCCTCGGCCAAGGTTTCACCTCCCGCCGTACTCAGGCCTCGTTGTGGAAGCGGGCCACCTGGGCCAGCCCGTCGGCGATTTCGCGATCGCTGCGGCAACGCGGGGTTTTGTTCTGCCCTCCCCACTTACCTTTGCTGCGCAGCCATTGCTCAAACACCCCGGGCATCACCAGCTTCACCTCCGGCGCGGTCAATCCGCCGCCGTTGCGCTTGGCTTCGTAGTCGTCGTTACGGCGCTTCAACTCGACATCCAACTCCGCGGCCAAGACCGGGCCGGTGGGCGTCTCGGTGGTGTTGGGCTTGAGCTCGATCCACCACTCGTGGCGTCCGCGGCGCTGGCCGCTGGTGCTGTCGCTAAACAGGGGCGCCACATGGAAGTTCACCACTGACCAGCCGTGGCGTTGGCAAACGGCCACGAGCGAGTCGGTCAGTTCCTTTTCGATCACGTGCTCGCCAAACGCGCTTAGCTGCAGCGCGGTGCGCCCCACGTAAACCAGGCGGGGAATGTCGGTGGAGATAAACCGCACCACGTCCCCAATCACGTAGCGGGTGAGCCCCGCCGGGGTGCTCAGGATGAGCACATAATCGAGCCCGGTGCGCACGCCGGCCAGCGGCACGGTGCGTTCACCCAAAGCCTCCAGGTTGTCCGGCTGATAGTCCTTCAGCGGCAGGAATTCAAAAAACAGCCCGACGTCGGTCATCAGGCGCAGACCGAGGGCCGACTCGGCGTCCTGGGTGGCAATAAAACCTTCGGAGGCCGGGTAAACCTCGTGGAAGTTCACGCTCGGGCCGATGTGGGTGCGCAACTCCTCAATGTAGGGGCCGACCGGCACGCCGCCGTGAATGAGGCATTCCAAGTTCGGCCAGACCGCCTGCAGGTTGGCCGGGGTGTTCTGCGTGGTGGTGGCCCGGGCTTTGACCGTCTCGGCGAGAATGAGCATCCAGCTGGGGATGCCGGCCAGCAGGGTGATGTCACGGTTCCAGGTGCGCTCGGCGATGGCTTCGAGTTTGGTCGGCCAATCGGCGACTTGGGCGATCGACTTGCCCGGTTCGTAAAGGTGTTTCTCGACCCAGCCGGGTAAATTCAGGGCGGTGATCCCGCTCAGGTCGCCGGCGAAAGCAGCCTGGTTTTTGCACTCGTCGAGTTGGCTCAGCGTGGTGGAGCCGCCCAGAAAGAGGTGCTTGCCGCGAAACACCCCGCTGTGGCCGACCCGCGCGGTGTAATAAAGCAGGGAATCCAGACCGGCCTTGCGGAAGTGCTCCAGCATGGCCTCGGTGATCGGCAAAAATTTGGTGCGCCCGGCGGTGGTGCCGGAGGAGACGGCGTAAAACTGGCAACTGCCCGGCCAGAGGATGTTGGGCTCGCCGGCCTTCATGCGCTCGATGAACGGGCCGAAACCCTCGTAGGTTTGCAGCGGCACGCGGGCCTGAAACTGGGCGTAGGTCATGCCCGGTTCGATCCCGTGGAGGCGGCCGTAAACGGTGGCGGCGAGCTGGCTGCAGAGGCGCTTCAACGTGCGCTCCTGGGCAGGCACGGCGTCCTTGCCATCGAGCAGCTTGCGCGCAGTGCGCGTGGTCAGAAAACTGACACCTACGGAGAGCAGACTTCGCGTCGGGGAAAACATACGGGACGGCTGGCGTTTAGGCAGCTCGGCCCGAGGAGGGGTCGCAAGTGAATTCATGCGGCGTAAGCGAATCGGCGTTTAATTAATGACCCGTAAAAGCGGTGGATGGGGGGCAGGAAGTTGCCCACGTGGAAAATCAGCGAGGCGTGCTGTACAGGGGCGCCGGCCGGGTTGGCTAGGGTGCGGCATTCGCTGCGCGGGAAATAGGCGCGGTGGGCGGCGGTGAACACAAAGCGGGTGGGCGAGCGGCTCTCGATCACCGCCTCCTCGTCCTCGGCAAACAAAATCAGCACCGGCGCCTCGGTCAGGGGCAGCAGCTGTTGCGAAAAATAGGCGGTCGGAGTCGTGAAGTTGCGCAGCGCTCCCATGCGTTCGCAGGCCCCGCGCGCGTCGATGCGCGCGATGCTCTCGTTGACCGCGCTGTGCAGCCGCCCCAGTTCGGCGGGTGACATGAGTGCGATGAGGGCGGCCTTGTTCTGCACGCCGGCGCCGAACATGCGGGAGAAGATCGTGCGCGATTTCTCGATCTGGCGCTCCTCGACCACCCCGTCGCCGGCGTCGAGGTAGGGTTTGACCGCGCGGCCCAGCAGGGTGGTCGGTTTGGCTTCACCGGGGGCGAGCAGGTCTTCCATGCACCCGATCGGGCTGACAAAAACCGCTCCGGCGATGGCGGCCTGACGACCGGCCATGCGGGTGCGGCGCAGCCATTCGAGAATCAGGCCGGAGCCGAAGCTGACCGAGAAGATCACCGGCGGGGTGCCGTGGAGCCGGTTGAGTTCATCGACCAGGTCGTCGAGTTGGGCGAAGAGCAGGTCGGCGGAGAAGCCGTGGCGCGGGTAGTTGAGGTAAAACACGCTGCCGCGTTTGAGCAGGGCGCCGCGCAACAAAAAGACCTGTTCGGTGGCGTCGGGCACGAAGCCGCCGAGCACGATGGAGGGGGCGGGGCCCTTGCGCTTTTCGTGCAAGACGGTGGCGAGTTGGTGCAACCCGGCGGTGCCGGCGCCGAGTACGGCGTCCTGGGCTGAGCGGATTACCGGGGTAAACGGGAGGGGTTTGGGGGGGCGCAGTTTGTAGCCGGTGGTACGGATGAGGGTGCGAAAGGGCAGGGCGGGAGAGCCCCGCCCGAAGGCGGCCAAAAACGAGAGGGCGGGAGTGAAACTAAGCGCGTGCATAGAGTTTAAAGGAGTGCTGATGCGTGGCGGTCTGAGCGCGCGCAAAGGTAAAGCGCCCTCGTCACCGCGTGTTCACAGTCGCGAAACCCAACCGTAACATGGTCCCGATTTAGGGCCGTGGGTTCCCCGGTTTGAAGGGGGGCGGCGGGCGCATGAACTCTGGCGGTCGGTCGGTCGGCAAACACCTTGAGCTCACGCTCAAGGCCACAGGGCTCGCCGTGGCTCCTGGCGTGAGCTCGGGGGGATCGGACGGCGGGCGGTTACGACCCTTCGACTTCGTCCAAGCGATAACCCCGCGCAGCCCCCACGGCCCGCTCCCAACCGGCGCGCAGTTTTGCGATTTCCCCAGGCGCTCGCTGCGGCTCGAAGCGCGCGTCGCTTTCCCAGTGGCGGGCGATCTCCGCCCGGTCCGCCCAGAATCCCGTGGCCAACCCTGCCAGGTAGGCCGCGCCCAGCGCGGTCGTCTCGATGCAGCGCGGTCGAACCACCGGGGTGCCGAGCAGCTCAGCTTGAAACTGCAGCAGCGGCCGGCTGCGCGCCGCCCCGCCGTCCACCCGCAGTTCGCGCAGCGCCACCCCGCTGTCTTTTTCCATGCAGGCGATCAGCTCGGCGGTCTGGAAGGCGATCGCTTCGAGCGCGGCCCGGCAAAAGTGCGCTCGGTTGGTCCCCCGCGTGATCCCCACCAGCGTGCCGCGGGCATACGGGTCCCAGTGCGGCGCCCCCAACCCGGTAAACGCGGGCACCAGAAAAACCCCGCCCGCGTCGGGCACCGACTCGGCCAGCGCGTCGAGTTCGCCCGCGTCGCGCACCAGCTTCAATTCGTCGCGCAGCCACTGGATGGCCGCCCCGCCGATGAACACCGAGCCTTCGAGCGCATACTCAGTGCGCCCGCCGATTCGCCAGGCCGGGGTGGTTAACAACTGGTGGCGCGACAGCACCGGTTTTTCGCCGGTGTGCATGAGGGTAAAACAACCGGTGCCGTAGGTGTTTTTGGCCATGCCAGGTTGAAAGCAGGTTTGGCCAAACAGGGCCGCCTGTTGATCGCCGGCCACGCCCGCGATGGGCAGGCCTACCGCCGGCAGACCGGGGGCCACCGTACCGTAAACTTCCGCGCAGGAGCGGATCTGCGGGAGCATCGCTGCGGGGATGCCAAACAGGCTAAGCAGCTCCGGGTCCCATTGGCCGGTGTGCAAGTTACACAGCAGGGTGCGCGAGGCGTTGGTCAGGTCGGTGGCGTGGACGCGCCCGCCGGTGAGTTGCCAAAGCAGCCAGCTGTCGACCGTGCCAAAGAGCAGCCGGCCGGCCTCGGCTCCGGCGCGGGCCCCGGGCACGTGGTTTAAAATCCAGCGCAGTTTGGTGGCGGAGAAATACGGGTCGAGGCGCAGTCCGGTTTTGGCGGTGACGAGGGGCTCGCAGCCGTCGCGGCGCAGTTGTGCGCAGTCCTCGGCGGTGCGGCGGTCCTGCCAGACGATCGCGTTGTAAACGGGTTGGCCGGTGGTGCGGTCCCAGACCAGGGTGGTTTCGCGCTGGTTGGTCAGCCCGAGGGCGGCGAAGGCGGAGGCGGGTAACTGGGCGCGGTCGAGCACCTCGGTCAGGGTGGCACGCACGCTGGCCCAGAGGTCGTGCGGGTTGTGTTCGACCCAGCCGGGGTGGGGGTAGTGCTGGGCGAACTCCTGGCGGGCGGCGGCGACGAGCTGGCCGGCGTGGTCAAAAATCAGGGCGCGCGAGGAGGTGGTGCCTTGGTCAATCGTGAGAATAAACCGGGGTGTGCTCATGGGGGGGTGGGGGCTGCGCGAGAACGAGAACGAGTAGGAGAACGAGAACGATTTTAATAAAGCGGAAAGCGGAGGTCGGGCGGAGGTCGGAGGGCCGGACTCCTGTGACGACAAGGGTGCCCACGGAACACACGGACGACACGGAAGAATAAAACCTCGGATGACGGATTTTTTTTACCACAGATTGCACAGATACGAACCGGATAAAATGCTTCGGAAGAGTAGTTTAACGGTTTTTAATCCGGTATTTAGCCGTGCAATCTGTGGTTGAACGGCTTTTTTGAGGTTATTGAGTTCGGTTCAGCTTCTTCCGTGTGGTCCGTGGGCAAATCGGGACTGAGCGCTCGCTGGATCACCGGGAGCGCGAATGGGGGCAAAGAGCGTGGCTGCGAGCTTGCGCGGGCGGCCGAGTGCTCTTCCCATGCCTGCTCCACCATGCCGATCCCTCCTGTAATTTACGAAGACGACACGCTCATCGCGTTCGACAAACCGAGTGGCATGCTGGTCGCCCCCGATCGCTGGGACAAAACCCGCGAAAACCTGATGGGCTTGGTCCACGACAAAATGGGCCACGGGGTCGCCAACGTGCACCGCATCGACGCCGATACCAGTGGCATCCTCCTGTGCACCAAGGAAAAGTCCGCGCTCGATTTCGCCAGCGGCCAGTTTCAGTCCAAAACCGTGGCCAAGGTCTATCATGCGCTCTGCGTCGGGTTGCCCGACCCCGAGCTGTTTGCCCTGCTCGATCCCGATGAGGCCGAGGATCTGCCCGCCCCGCTCCAAGCCGACGAATTTTTGATCAACCGCGACTTGATCGACGACGAGACCCAGCCCGGGCGCATGCGCACGATTCGCAAAAAGGGCAAAGCCAGCCAGACGATCGTCAAAGTGCTGGAACGCTTCGCCGGGTTCACTTTGGTCGAGTGCCGTCCGATCACCGGCCGCACCCACCAAATCCGCGTCCACCTGCAGTACGTCGGCATGCCCATCCTTAACGACCCGTTTTACGGCGACGGGGTGACGGAGCTAAAACTCTCCCAGCTCAAGCGCGGCTACAAAGGCCGGGTGGACGAAAAGCCGCTGATCTCGCGCTTGGCCCTGCACGCCAGTCGGCTGACGCTCAAGCACCCGGTGACCAAGCTTCCGGTAACGATTTCCGCGCCCCTGCCCAACGAGTTCGAGGTCGCGCTCAAGTACCTGCGCAAATTCGCATCGGCGAAGTAAGCGTTCACCCGGGGGGCGTGCCTCCAGCAGGGGTAAGTCCTAACGAAGCGCGGGCTCATAATTGGCGATCAACTCTTGGCGCAGGGGGATGGTTTTTTGCTCTACGTAATCGTCTCGTATACTTTTGAGTTGTTCCGGCTGAGCATTATACCAACTCCGCCCGCCGAGTAGGCCACGGTCGCCGACGGGATTATTCCAGTCCCCGTCATTACCCGGGGCGTACTGATCGCCCCAATGAAAGGTGTGTGAATAATAAAACCTAAAGGTGGGCCTTGTTCAGCTCAGGCAGCCTTGAGATCTTTCATTGGTTCGTGTTTGTCTGGCTCTTGTATGACGATGTTATAGTCGCTGGCTTTAATGAAGCGGCAGGCGAGTCTCCGCTCTCGTTGGATTTTCTTATTCCGAGGGTGACGTACGCCGTAACTTTTTACGAGGATGCGCCACGAATTATAAAACCAATCGAGAGGGCTATCATATACGTCAAGGGACGGCGAAGAAGGGGGCTATCATTAACGCCACGTTTGCTCCAGGAGGCGGGCACTGCATGTGGATTCGGCAATACAAATGATACCATTTCGCGCTCAACCGTATAAAATACAGTGATCGCCGATTCCGATTGTAGGGACGTCGCTCGCCGACGTCCGCGCCCGCTGATCGGGCCGCGAGCGACCAACCCGGCATTCGCGAGCGAACGCCCTACACGGAGAAACTTGGGTTTTATATTACCGAATGCTAAATGCGCTCAGGCGTCGGCTTTCGGAGCGGCCGAGGACTCCCGCACCGTCATGCGCGAGGGCAGGCAAACATCCATGAAAACTTCGTCGGTGTCGTCACTGGTGCTCAGGAGCAACTCGGCCACCTTGCGGCCCATGGCTTCGGGGCTGGCACTGGCTCCGGTGATCAACGGCGACTCCTCGGTGCACACCCGGGTCGAATCCACCGCCACCACACTGAGGTCCTCGGGGATTTTCAAGCCCCGCGCCTTCCACAGGTTAATCGCCCCGCGCGCCATCAGGGCGTTGAAACACACCACCGCAGTGGGGCGCTGACCGCTCTTTGCGAGGAACTGCTCGGCCGCTTGGCCGCCCTCCAGCCGATCGGCCGACTCCTGCACCACCATCCAGTTTTCATCAAACTCAAGCCCGCGCGCCGCCAATGCGGCCCGAAACGCCCGGTAGCGGTCGGCATGGCGGGCCAGGGCCCGATTACCGCCAATCCAGCCCAGGCGCCGATGCCCCAAGCCGACGAGGTGTTCCACCAGTAGATCCAAGGACTGGTTCTCGTTGGATTGCACCGAGTGGCACAGCCCGGGGTAACTGATCGAGGCCGCCACCACCTGCGGACAGACCTGCTTGACCTCCTTTAAAAACTGCGGGGCCACTTCCCCCATGATGACCACCCCGAGCATCGCCTTCTGCGAAGCCAAGGTGGTGCGGAGCGCGGACGAGTTGAGCTGGTTTTCCGTCCCCAAAAACACCGTGCTGATCCCCTTTTCCAGTAACGCCTCGTGGAGACCGTGCTGGATGTGGCTGAAGTAGTTACTCTGGGTGTGCAGGCCGAGATCGCCGCGCAGGATGAAACCCACGTGAATCGGTTTGACGGGAGCCCCGCTGCTGGGGGCAAGCATGCCCTTGGGCTGATAGCCGAGCGCCATGGCGTGATCGTGAATGCGGCGCTGCGAATCGGCGCTGATGCCCTCGGTGCGCCCATTCAACACCATGGAAACGAGCGCTTGCGACAAACCTAACTCCTTGGCAATTCGTTGCTGGGAGATTTTCGGGGCCGGCGTCACGGGTTCTTTTTTCATAAATTCAGGTTAATAAAGATAACGAACGTGAGGCCGCCCTCTAAAGCAAGGCCCGTTTAGCTGCCGGCAAGCCGCCTGAGCCAAAGCGCTGAATCCCCGGATGCAGCCGGGGGGGCGATTTTCCCAACATCAGGACTTCGTGTCGCCGAGCAGGCGCGCGAGCAGCGGCTCCATGGTCTCGGCCCAGATGCGGTAGCCCTCCTCGGTCAGATGGAGGCGGCCCTTGTCCAGCCCGCGCCATGAATCGCCCTCCTTCACCATTTTTTCTCCCAGATTGAGGCGGAAAATCGTCTTTTCGTCGGACAGTTTGGCGATGAGTTCGTTGGCCTCCACGACGATCTGGGTCCTGCGGGCGGTGGGAAGGATATCGAGCAGGATGATCTTGCTGGCGGGGAACAGGCTGCGGGTTTTGTCGATCACGGCGCGCACGCCGGCGGCGATCTCGGCGGGGGTATTTTTGGCGGTGTTGTTGGTGCCGATGAGAATGACGGCAACCTTAGGCTTGAGCGTTTTCAGGCCGTCGTAGTTGAGCCGGAACAGCACGTTCTGGGTGGTATCACTGGAAACGCCGTAGTTAAGCGCATGGCGAGCGCCGTAGTATTTTTGCCAAATCGCGCCGTCTTTCCAATTCTGGGTAATGGAGTCGCCAATAAAGATGACTTCGCACGGACCTTTGAGTTTGGCTATACGCAGCTGCGCCTTCTCAAGCAACTGAGCGGCAGAAGGATCGGTGCCGTAGCGAGCGCCGTCAGGCTGAGTCGAAAGCGTAGCGACGGGAGCGGCGGCGGGGGCCGGCGGTGCCGCCGGAGTTTGCGCCCAGAGGGCGGAGCTGACGAGCAGCTGGAGTAGGGCGACGGGGACTAGTCGGAGGACTGGTTTCATGGTTTTTCGTGGAGGATAAAAGAGGGCGATGATCGAACGAAGGAGAGCGGGCCAGTAGGCAGCAGTTAGCGTAAAACGGTCGGATCTACCCAAGGCAGTTTAGCCGCAAAAGGCTCGAGGTATGGGCATCGTTTTCAAGTGGCGGCGGAGGCGACCACTCGAGTGTTACTGCCTACTGGCGTGGGGGCCTGGGCGCTCAGGTGGGGCGGCACTGACCCGTTGCGCGCCGAGGGCGAGCAACGGGGGTGCGGGGACGGCAAGCGTGGGGCGCTTTTTGGTGGGCCCTAGCTGCCTTGCGTCGCTTAGCGCGCCGCGGCTTTCACGTGGAGGAATTCAGTGCGCAGCCCCACCGAGGAGACACTCACGCTGACTTCCGGCCCGCTGAGCTGGGCACTGATCCGGGCGCGCCCATTGTAGAGTTGCACCACCCGCGCTCCGGTCGAAGTGCCGAGGTTGTCGAGCAGGCGGCCGTCGCCAATCAGGCCGAAGCGCACGATATCCGCTGCGTCGAGGCACTCGATGCCGTCCTTGTCGAACAGGCGGGCCTCGAGGGTGACCACGCCGTCCTTTTGGGAGAGCTCGGTGAGGGTGAGCTTGGCCGGCTTGCCCCAGCTGGCGGACTGGTAACCGACCTGGATCTCGTCGCTGACCACCACGCCGTCGCGTTGGCCGACCGCCCGCAGGGTGTTGGGGCCTTCATTGAGGACCACGTTCCAGCGCAGGCCGGCGGCGGGGAAGTCGCTGCTCTTGCGCTGCTTCACGCCAGCCGACTTGCCGTTGACGAACAATTCGGCCGACGGGCAGTTCGAATAAACGCGGATTTCCTTGGCCTCACCGGCGGCACCCGAACGCACCGGCCAGTTGTGGCCGAAGATGCGCAGCATGGGTTTTTCCGACCAGAAGCTTTGGAAAACATAAAAGCTTTCCTTTGGCGTGCCGTCGCGTTCGACCACGCCCTTTTGATTGACGCGGGGAACCGGGTTTTCGGGGCGCAGGGGGGTGGCAAAATCCTTGAAAATCCACTGCGCACTGCCGGTAAGCGTGGGCATCGACTCCTGCTCCTGGAGGTGCCAGTCGAACAGGTTGCACATGTAGCTTTCCGACCAGTCGCCGTCCTTGGACATACGCACCTTGCCGCCCGAAGCCTTGTAGGCCTTGCCCTTTTCCGCCGTACCTTGGCCGGTGGAAATCTGGTTTGCGATCCTGTCTGGGTCTTCGGAAAAGCGGCGGGCGTGGCTGTCGCCGCCCCATTCCGCGTGGAAGAAACGGGGAGTGTCTTGGATCCATTTCTCGGTGGACGCGCGGTATTCGCTATACCGCCCAGCATACCACCCGGCCCAGATGCTCGGCGAATAGACATCGACGATGTCCTTGGCGAAATCACAGCGACGGATGCAGGTCGGGCGCGACGGGTCCTGTTGATGCACCATGCCGTTGAGCTCTTTCATAAACGTGCGGACGCGTTCCTTGTCGAAGGTCTCGAAGTCGCCGGGCCAGTCGTTTTCGTTGCCCAAACCCCACATGATCACGCTGGGGTGGTTGCGATGCTGGTCGATCATGGCCGTGAGCATGTCCTTGGCCTGTTTCTGGTAGCGTTCGCCACCGAGGCCACCGCGGCACCAAGGGACTTCTTCCCAGACGAGCAGCCCGAGTTCGTCGCACAGGTCGAGCACCAGCGGGGCTTGCTGATAATGGCCGAGGCGGACGAAGTTGGCCCCCATGTCCTTGATTTGTTGCAGCGTCTGGCGCACGACGGCGTCGGGCACAGCGGCGGCGACCCCGGCGTGATCCTCATGGTAATGCGTGCCCTTGAGCAGCAAGCGTTCGCCGTTGAGCTTGAACGGGCCGTGTTTGACCCATTCGGTTTTGCGCACCCCGAAGCGCTCGGCGACCTCTTGTTTGCCGTGTTTGGAATTGAGCGTCACCACGCAGCGGTAAAGCGCGGGGCTTTTCGGCGACCACAGCGCGGGCGTGGCGATTTCAAAGGCGTTGAGCTCCTTGGACCCGGTCCACGGCGCCAGTTTCTGCGAGAGGCTATGGACCACCTGGTTGTTGGCATCGCGCACCTCGAGGGCCAGTTCGACCTCGTCCTTGAGGGATTCCGGGTTGCCGAGGCGGGCGCTCACTTTGACGGTGGCCTTGCCGCTATCGGTTAACGCGGTGTCGACGTGCAGACGCTCCATCGAGATGGCGGGCACGTAGACTAGGCTGACGTGGCGGTAGAGGCCGCCGTAGCGGTTAAAATCGCTCAGGTCGGAGGGGATGCTTTCCGCATCGCGGGAGTTGTCGCAGAGCACCGCGAGCGGCACCTCGCTCTTGAGGGGACCCTTTTGGAGCGATTTGGCGGCCGCGGCGGTGATGTCGACCGTCCATTCATCGTAACCGCCGAGGTGTTCGCCTACCTTGTCGCCGGCGATGAAGACCTGGGATTTCTGGCCGGCTCCGTCGAAGTGCAAAAGGGTGCGGCCAGCCGGGTAGGGGTTGGCGAGCTTCAGCTTGGTCCGGTACCAGCCCGGGCCTTGATAGTAGCGGACGTCGGGGTCAACGGCGTCACGGCCGTTGAAGCAGTGGGGGAGCGTCACCGGGGTCCATTCGACGTTGTCGGTGGCGGCGTCGCCGCGCCAGATCTCCCAGGTGCTGCCGAGACTGCCCTGATAATACTCCCAGCCGGTGGCAAGGCGCTGGCGGGTGGGCTCGGCTTGGGCGAGTGAGGTGAGTGCCAAAAATGTAGCCACGAAAAGGTGTTTGGGGTTGGTCATTTTTTAAGGGGGCGGGGGTGGAAAAAGGGGAGTCGCGGGTTGGCGAATGGGGTGGGGGCTTGGCCCTCCGCTTAGGGGGCAACGAGCGTCAGGACTGCGGCGCTGCAGGCGGGCAGGGTGATTTCAAACTGGCCCTTTGTGCCTCGAATCGGCTCGGGCTTGTACGGGGTTAGGGTTCCGTCTGCCGCCACCGAACTGCCGCCGTAGGAGATGGCCTCCTTCTCGCTCGGTGAGGCCGCACTCAGGCGGCGCACGTCGCCGTGCGAACGGGTGGGCTCGGTGATCACGGTGGCGCGGGCCGCCTGGGTCAGGCTTTTGTTGACCACCACCACGCGCAGTTTTTTGTCGGCCCCCAAGGTGGCATGGGCGGCGACATTGGAGTCGGTCTTGATATCAACGGGGATGAGTTTGCCCTGACCGGCATCCTTGAACAGAAGCATGGCATAATAAAGCGCTCTTGCGCTGTAGGTTCCGGAATTCTGTTCGAAGCCGATCGCGGTGTAGCCGCGCATTTTGAAACCGGTGTGGAAGTTGATGCCGGCCACCCCGTGTTCGGCGACATCGAACAGGAAGTCGGAGCCCCAGACGGCGGCGGCAAAGACATCGCTGACTCCGTCCGTCCCGCCCATCGAGGCGGAGTTGCATTCGGCCATGCGGTAGGGCATGCCAGCCTTCCGCGCGTCAGCCATGTGGGATTGGAGGATCTTTTGGGTCTTATCCTCCGACTTGGCGCCGAGCAGGCTTTCGATGGTGGCGGGTGGCTTGCTCTGGTTGGAGGTCGGGTAAAAATGCGACGTTGCAAAAGCGAATTTGGTTTTGAAGTCGGTGAGGCAGGGGGCGAACCAAGCGGCGTCATTGCTGGTGGTGGCCGGACCGGTCAACTTTGCTGTAGGGTTCTTGGCCAAAATCACGTCGATGGCGTTTTTGAGTTCACCCTTATACTGGGCATAATCGTAGCCTTTCGCGCGCAACTGCTTGGTGTCCTTGGCATAATGGTCCGGCTCGTTGCCGACTTCAAAGGCCTGGACCGACTTGCCGCCCACCTGCAGCGCATAGGCAATTTCACCGGCGGTTAACGCGGGGGTGTTGCTCGCCAGATTTACCCCGTGAATCACCTGCCACTGGATCGCCCGGGCAAACCCGTAGAACGCGTCAATCTTCTCGGGGGTAATCGCATACGTGCTTTTGCCGGTCGGGGACTCAGCGGGCGCCTGCTGCCATTGGCAGAGTTCGACTTGATTACCGCCGACACGCAGGACCCCCGCGCCGAGGTTGCGGTGGAGTTGCACCAGCGGGGCGTTGTCGGCCCGAAAATGGGTTTCGGTGAGCGCCGATTTTTCATAGCTGAGCCCGAGGAAGTCGGCGGGGATGGTGATCCCCGGCTTGTCGCAGTGGAGCGTGATCAAAACCGGGGCGGGGTCGCCGCCGGTTTGGGGGCGCCCGCTGTCAGCGGCAGCGGCCATGCTCAAACTTGCACCGAGCAACGGCGCAGCGAGGAGAGCGTGGGTAATCCGGGCAAAGCGGCGGGACGGGGTCTGGGTCATGGGGGTGATTACGGGGTTAGGCTGGAGCGCAAAAGGGGGCAAAGCGCGGCAACGGGGGACGGATGCTTGCTTTTGATAATTATTAAGTGGTGGTTGGGTGCAAGCAGAAAAAATGGGTTTCCGGCGTGGGCCGGGGTGAGTTGGCCATGACTGGAAGGCAAATCACGGAGTCATCGACACAATCGCCCCCGAGAACCGCGAAAACTCACGAAATTACGCGAAAATGAAGCGGATCGAAAAACCGCCCCGGCTGCTCGCGGCCGTTTCCCATCTTTTTGGCCGCCGGCGCGTAGATTCAGGCATTTCCAATTCAGTAACCCCTTCTTTGTGCCGATAATACCTCAAGACCAAAACCGGTGGGCAGCCCGCTTGGTTTTGTTACCTAATATTTTGTAGTAGTTTATCTAAGTATAGGACCAATCTTTGATCTACGGCTTTCACGCTCTCCGCCGAAGTCACTCCGTTTGCGTTGGTGCAACCGGCTGGGGCTCAACGCGCTCGGCGCTGCGCAGGCGGGCCCGGCAAGCGGTTGGATTCTGGGTGATTTGGGTCATGTCCGCCGCCTCCCTGCCGGTCGCCGGGTTCACTTATTACTTGGACACCAACGGCACCACCGCCGGATCGGGCGCGGCGAGCGGGACTTGGGACATGACGTTGTTCAACAAGGATATCACCGGTGGCGCGACCGGGGGTTTTGCCAGCGTGCAGACCACCTCGGCCGACATTATCTTTTTTTCCGCCGGGACCAACGGCACTGGGGGAACCGTGACGCTGGGCAGCGCGCAGGCCGCCAAGTCGATCAATTTTCAGGATCCCGCCATCGATATCACACTTGCAGGTAGCCCCCTGACGCTCGGCGCGGGGGCCGCCCTGAGCGTCGATGGACTTTTTATCACCAGTGCGGCCACTTCCGGCAACCTCAGCGTCAGCGCGCCGATTCAGTTCAACAACACGCAAACAGGCCTGACCTTCTCCAATGCAGGCAGCGGCCTGCTCACCGTGGGTGCGGTGTCGGGTGCATTGTCCAGCGGCACGACGACCCTCAATGTGAAATCCACGAGTACGGGTGGTATCGTTCTTAGTGGCGAGCTTGGCGATGGAACCAACGGCGGTAACCTGACCCTGAGGGTCAATAGTACCGGTACGGGCAGCACCGCGCTGACCGCTGCCAACACCTACACCGGCGTCACCACAGTGAGCGCGGGAACACTGTCCTATGCTCAAGCCGCCGATGGCGGGGCGGCCGGCGGACTCGGGCAGTCCAGTAACGCCGCAGCCAATGTGCTCTTGGCCAACGGCACCACCCTGAGTTACACCGGCAGCGGCGGGACCACCGATCGACTTTTTACTATCAATGGCTCCGGCGGCGGGCACTCCGCGACCCTCGATGCCTCCGGCAGCGGGGCCATCACCTACAGCAACACCGGGGCGATCGCCTTTGGCTCCACCGATCAGACCCGTACCCTCATCCTCACCGGCAGTAATACTGGGAATAACACCCTTGCCTCGTTCATCGGCAACAACGGCGTCGGCGCCAGTGTCAATGTGACCAAAAACGGCCTCGGTACCTGGGTGCTCACCGGCGAAAACACCTTTTCGGGCACCACGACCCTTAACGCCGGTATCCTCAGCGTCGGCAGCTTGGCCTTAAACAGTAGCGTGCTGAGCAGCAATCTGGGTGGCGGCACCGGCTCGGTCACCGCGCTCACCTTTGGCGGGGGCACTCTGCAATACACGGGGGCCAATCAGACGGTGAGCCGGTCCTTTACCATCCTGGCGGGCACGACCGGGACGTTTGACGTGACTCAATCCGGCACGACGCTCACGTACGCCGGCGGGGGCACTGGCGGTGGCGCGGGCGTCGCCACCACCGGGGGACTTACCAAGACCGGCGCCGGCACGCTGGCCTTCACCGGGACCAATTTCTACACGGGGACCACCACCATCAGCGCCGGCACCTTGGAGCTCGGCAGCAGCTCGGGTAAGTTGAGCTCCAGTAGTTCGATTGTGAACAACGGGGTTTTTTCGATTCGGCGTTCGACTGCGGTGGTCCAGGGCACCGACTTCAGCGCCGCCGGCATCAGCGGCACGGGAGGTTTCACGCAAGTGGGCGCTGGCACCACCACGTTGAACGTCGCCAACACCTATACGGGTGCGACCACGGTTTCGGCCGGCACGCTCAATCTTGCCCATCAGGACGCCGTCCAAGCGAGTACGCTCACCTTGAGCGGCGGCAGCGTGGTGTTTGACAGCACGGTCAGCGGCAATGCGTTCACCACCGGCGGCCTGGCCGGTTCAGGTAACCTCGCCCTGCAAAACAACGCCGGGTCGCCTGCCGCCGTCGCCCTGACTGTCGGCAATGGTAACAACACCGCGAGTTACTCCGGCACCCTGAGTGGAGCGGGTTCGCTCATCAAAACCGGCAGTGGCACCCAGACCCTCACCGGCACCAACACTTACACGGGTGGCACCACGCTCAACGCCGGCACCGTGAACTTCACCACGGGCGGCCTCGGCACGAGCGGGGCGGTGACCTTTACCGGCAACGCGACGTTGCAATACGGCTCGGCCACCACCACCGACCTGTCTTCTCGTCTCGCCATCAGCAACGGCGTCACCGCCACGGTCGATACCAACGGCAACAACGTCACCTTCGCCACCGGCTTTGGTGCCAGCGGCAGCGGTGCGCTGACCAAAGTCGGCTCCGGCACGCTCACCCTTTCCGGGTCCAACACCTACACGGGTGCCACCACGATCAACGCCGGAACCTTGAGCACGGGAGTCGTCGCTGGCTTGGGAGCGGGTACCGGCACCACCACAATCGCCTCCGGGGCCAGCCTGAATTTGACGGGAGGGGCGTTGAGTTACACGGGCCTGACCACCATCGCCGGTGCCGGTACAATCAATGTCACCCTCGGCACAGGTTCGGGCACCACCAGCCTCACGGGTGATTTATCTGGTTTTACCGGGACGCTGAATATCGGCGTCGGCGCGGCGGCAGGTGCAGGCAAGGTTCTGGTCACCAGCATCGATAACGCCGGCGCGACCTTCAATGTCTTGTCCAATGGCACGCTGTTTGTGAACAGTTCTCAAACGCGTAACGCCACGGTCTATCTCAACGGTGGCGACACCGGAGAGAGCCTCGGCCAACTCCGGCTCGGCCAAAATGCGATTTGGGCCGGCAACGTCATTCTCGCCGGAGACATCACGGGTACGGGGGATGGATCCATCGGCGCCAACACCAGCGGCGGCACGATTAGTGGAGTGATCAGTGAAACCGGTGGGCCCCGTCCTCTGGTCAAAGTGGGCGCGGGTACCATTGTGCTCTCCGGATCAAATACCTATACCGGCGCGACCACTGTAGCCGCCGGCGTGCTGACTCTGCAAAGCGCCACCGGCCTCGGCTCCACCGCAGCCGGCACCAGCGTGTCCAGCGGGGCGGCATTACAGGTGCAAAATAATATCACTGTCGGGGCTGAAGCTCTCGCTCTGTCCGGCACCGGGGTCGCCGGCGACGGAGCGCTGCGGAATATTTCCGGCACCAACACCTATGGCGGCCTGCTTAGCCTGGGCAGTACCTCGCGGATAAATTCCGATGCCGGCACCTTGGTGCTTTCTAACCCCGGCACAATCACCGGTGCGACCTTCGGCCTGTCGGTGGGTGGGGCCGGTAACACCTCGATCGACGGCATCATCGGCACCACCACCGGCGGCCTGACCAAAGACGGCACGGGTGCGCTTACGCTCAACGGAGCCAATACCTACACGGGCCTGACCACGGTGAGCGCAGGGTCGCTCTTGATCGGCAGCGGCGGCAGCTTGGCCAGCGGTAACGCACTCACGCTCGGCGCGAGCGGAACGGCCGATTTTGCCAACGTTGGCCAAACCCTCGGTGCGGTCAGTAACGACAACACGGCCACTCACGCGCTTAACTTTAGTGCGTCGAGCGGCACGGTGACTTTAGCCAGTCTGGCTGGCGCGGGTAACACGCGCTTCGGCAGCGACGGCAGCGTTACCGGCGGCATCGCCAGCGGCACGGTGACCTCGATCGGCAATTTTAACGCCAACATCTCTGGCGGCGCCACCACGGTGGGCGGGCTGCTCACGGGTGACGTTTCTGGCGGCACGGTGGGTGCGGGATCGTTAAGCGCGACCACGGTGAGTGGTGGCACCACCACAATCACGGGCGCAGCCGGTATCACCACGCTTTCCAGCGGCACCACTACGGTGGGCGGCGTGGCGACGATCGGCACACTTTCCGGAGGCACTGCCAATTTGAACGGCATCACCAGTGCGATCACGACTTTAAGCGGCGGCACGGTTAACCTCGGGGCTTCGACCACGCTTTCAGTGAGCGGTGGCACTAGCGCCGGAGTGATCGCTGGAACAGGCGGCAGTTTGACCAAAACGGGTGGCGGCACGCTCACCCTTACTGGAGCCAATACTTATACGGGCACCACCACCGTTTCTGCCGGTACGCTCACGCTGCACGCCGCCAGTGGTGCGGCCCTCGCCAGCACCAGCGCGGTCGGGGTGGCGAGTGGGGCCACGGTTTCGCTCGGCGCCGACAGCCAGATCAACTCCGCAGCCACCCTTACGCTCGCCGGCGGTACCCTGGACCTTAATGGATTTAACCAAACCCTCGGCACCCTCGACCTCAACGCCGCCTCAGCGCTCAACCTGAGTGGCTCGTCCGCCTTGGTGTTTGCCGACAGCTCGGCGCTCGATTGGAACTCTGCGACTCTCTCGATTAGCAACTTCTCGGTTACCACGAACTCGCTGCGTTTTGGCACCACCAGTGGAGGGCTCACCGCCACCCAGTTGGGGCTGTTCCGGTTTGTCGAATTCGGCAACGTCGCTGCCCTGATCGACGCCAACGGTTTTATTGCCCCGATTTCTTCCAACTTCCTCAATACGGGGTCATCGGCCTTCGTCATCTCGACCGCCATTACCGGTGCTACCACGGTCGATCAAACCGGCTCCGGCACCACCACCCTAACCGGCGTGAATACGTCCAGCGGGGCCGCCACGGTCACCGCTGGCACCTTGGTGATCGGCACTGCGGAGGGTGGTAACTGGGTGGGCAACGTCACCGTTGGCGGCAGCGGTATCCTCAAGGGCCGCGGCACCATTACCGGGGCGGTGGCCGTGGATTCCGGCGGCACGTACAGCCCGGGCAACTCCCCGGCGATCCAGAACGTCGGCTCGCTCACTATAAGTACCGGCGGCTTCATGACGATCGAGCTCGATGGGGCGACCGCCGGCACTGGCGCGGGTTTCCACGACCAGGTGATCTCCGCCGGTGCCGTCACCCTCAACGGCGGCACCCTGAGCGGCTCGACGGTTTTTACCGGATCGAGCAACTACCTGCCGACGCTCGGTGCCGTTCACGCCGTGATCACCGGGAGTGCGGTGACGGGCACCTTTGCGGCCTACAATTTCGCGTCCAATCCTGCAGGCATTTCCTTCCTGCCTGAATACACCACCACCGCGGTTAACCTCTATGCGGTCCCTGCCGATTACTCGACGGATGTCGCCGGGCTCACCGCCAACCAAACCCAAGTCGGCGCCGCCCTCCAATCCCTGCGCCTGGCCCGCCCTAAGTTCGAACTCGACCAGCGCACCGCCCTCGACGCCCGCGGGGTTTTGTTTAGCAGCCTAAAAACTAAAGACGCCGCCGGGTTGCGCACCGCCTACGACCAGCTCACGCCGGAAAAACTCACCGCTCTCGCCGCGTCCACTTTCCAGTCGGCCTCGCTGCTCAACGCCAGCCTCCAGCAGCGCAGCGCCGAACTGCGCCGCTTCGGCCCGGCTTCGGTCAGCCTCAACGGCGTGGCCCGGCCCGCCGCTGCCACCGATTACCGGGTGGAAACGGTGATCGAGGACGGCGTGCAGTATCAGGTCGCCACGGCCCAAGCCCAAAAGCGGGTGGGCTATTTCGCCGGCGCCACCGGGGCCTTCGCCGCCGTCGATGCTTCGCCCGAGCGGCTTGGTTCCTTTGCCCAGACCGGCGCGGGTCAGTGCGGCTTGGATTACACGCTCAACGAAAACCAGGCGGTCGGTTTGGTGGTGAGCCAGAGTTTTACCGACACCGATTTTTCTGCCCACAGCGGTTCGGCTCGTACCATCACCAATCGGGTGGGGGTGTTTTACGATTACCACCACGACGGCTTTTTCCTGAACGCCGCGGGGGCAGCCGGTTTTTCGGGCTATGACACCCAGCGCAAAATCGGGTTTTTGAATCAAGTCGCCAGCGGTGAAACCCAGGGCTGGAGGTAAGCGACCGGTCGCGGTCCCCGGAGCGGTGATTGCGTAGGGACGGGTTTCTAACCCTGATCGTCACCATCTTTATTCCAGATGGTGACGGATTCTATTTATCGCCCCACGCAACCGCCCTCAGCCCGCCGGTTGCCAGTTTTTGGG
>CAMBUJ010000040.1 GCA_945871005.1 Opitutus sp. GAS368
GTTGGCGGTGGCAATATCACCCACTTTAACCGAATACTTTTTGGCGATCGCACCGAGGGATTCGCCGGACTTGACCACATGCGTGGTGGCCGCGACCGGGGCGGCGACGGGAGCGGTCACGGCGGCAGCGGCGGGCTTCACCGGTGCACCTGCAGTTGGCGTAACCGGAGCGACGGTTTTACCCGGAATCACCAGCTTTTGCCCCAAGCTTAAACGAGAGTCCGAGCGCAGGTTATTGGCAGCCATGAGTTGTTTGACGGTGACGCCGTTTTTCTTGGCGATCGTCCAAAGGTTGTCGCCCTTGGCAACCGTGTAGGTCGCCGGAGAAGCGGGGGCCGGGGCGGTCGCCTCAACCGCCAAGGCCGAACCCGGACGGGTAGGGCTAAAGCGCACGGAACCGACCTCGGCCGGACTGGTTACCGCAGTGGCGGCAACCGGCGCAGCAGCCTCGGAGGCAGCCACCGGAGAAGTGGCCGCATCGCCCGTAACTGGGGCCGCGGCGGCTGGCTTCTTACCGGTCGAACGGCAGCCGGGAATCGCGAAGATAAACACAAATACGGCCGCATGGACGGCCATGACTACGCCGAAGATTTTAACAAGTTTCATAGGATGGATGGTTGGTTTTGGAAAATGACTAATTGGGATCGGACTTAGGTAACGAAATCGCCGGTGCGCTGCACCATCGCGACGAACTGCCGCCCTCGATCTTCATAGTTTTTGAACTGATCGAAACTAGCAAACCCCGGACTGAGCAAAACATTGTCACCGGCCGCGGCCAGTTCACTCGCACGTCGAACCGCCTCGGCAAGATCTCCGCAGAGCGTGTGCGGGAGCCCATGCACCTCGGCAAAGGTCGCGAGAACATTACGCGTCTCACCGATAAAAAATGCATGTTTAACCAGTGGCACCAAGCGGTGAACAAAGGCGGCCACGTCCCCGCCTTTGGATTTTCCTCCCGCGATCAGAACCACCGGCGCGCCAAAGCCGGCCACCGCCGCCTCCACGGCGTGAAAATTGGTGGCCTTGGAATCATTCCACCAAGTCACTCCGTGTTTCACCGCCACCCGCGCCAACCGGTGTTCGCCCAGCCGAAACGTCTCCGCTGCTGCATAGAGCGAGGTTTCACGCAGTCCCTGACTCCGCCACCAGGCGGCTGCCAGAATGAAGTTTTCCTGCTGGGGGTAGTGGGCAAAGACGGTGCCGCGCAGCAACACATCCCCGGGCTGGTTTTCCGTTTCCACCTTCGCCTCGGTCGGCAGGGTCTGGCCAAATTTTTCCGCGTAACTTTGCACGCTGCTGCCGGCGAAAACATAACCGCCTACGCTCCGCTCAAACAGGCGCCACTTGGCGTGAAAATACGCTTCCATGGTGCCGTGCCGCTCCAAGTGATCCTCGGCAAAATTGGTCCACAACGCCGCATCGGCGCGGAAGTGACGGAGCGTCTCCGACTGGAACGAACTCACCTCGCACACCGCAACCGAATCGGGCGCACCGCCATCCTGGTCCACGACGAGTTGTGAGAAGGAGAACCCGATATTGCCGGTTGCATACGCATCGCGCCCCACGGAACGCAGGGCATGCGTGAGGAACTCGGTCAGCGTGGTTTTCCCGTTTGTTCCCGTGATGGAAATCAGCGCGCCGCGCCAAAACAACGAGGCGAAATCCAACTCCGCCAAACACACCGCACCCGCCGCCCGCGCCTCAGCAATCCAGGGGTGCGTGGGAGGGAAACCCGGTGAGTAAATCACCAAATGGTGCTCGCTTGCGGCCGTCCCCCTGAACTCGCACAGGGCCCCATCCCGGCCGCTTTGATCAAAAACCACCGCCTTGCCCTGCAGTTTCTCGATCAATTCGGCCACGGAGCGACCGCTAACGCCACCGCCAAAAACGGCGACCGGGTAAGCCAGGAGGGGCTGGATGAATTCAGGAACGACGAGTGACATCAGCGGATTTTCAAGGTGCCAAGGCCCACGAGGGCGCACATCAGGGAGATGACCCAGAAACGCAGAACGACTTTCGTCTCCGGCCACCCGGCTTTCTGGAAGTGGTGGTGGATCGGAGCCATACGGAAGAACCGACGGCCCTCACCATAACGGCGGCGGGTATACTTAAAAAATCCGACCTGGATCATCACCGAGATCGCCTCGACCACAAAAACCCCGCCCACGATGACCAGGGTCAGGGGCTGTTGAACCATAAAGGCGATCAGTCCGATCAATCCGCCCAAAGCCAGCGAACCGGTGTCCCCCATGAAGAGCTCGGCCGGATAGGAATTGTACCAGAGAAACGCCATGCCGGCGCCGACCAACGCCCCGCAGATGACCGCTAGTTCACCGGTGCCCGGGACGTAGCTGATCAGCAGATACTCGGCAATCTTCACGTTACCGGCCGCATAAGCCATGATCCCGTAGACCAAGGCGACCGTGATGGTGCAACCGATAGCAAGACCATCGAGCCCATCAGTGAGGTTGATCGCATTGCTAAAGCCGACCACCCAGAAGAACACCAAAACAAACAGCATCGCCACCGGCATTGCGGTCAGAACCGGATACTTGAGGAAGGGGAACCATAACTCGCGGATTTTATCCGAGCTTTGCGGATGCCAAACCAAAGCGGCCAGCGCGATCACCGTGATGAGCGTTTGCCAGCCCATTTTCTCCCTCGAAGAGATGCCGTCCCGGTTCTTTTTGACCACCTTGAGATAATCATCGCGGAAGCCCACGGCGGTGAGCGCGGTGTAAACAAAGAGCGCGACCGCCACCCAGATGTTGGGTTGTGCCCATAATACCGTGCTAAAAAAAACCGAGAAGAAGATCAGCAATCCCCCCATCGTCGGGGTGTTTTTCTTGTCGAATTTCTGCGCAAGCTCACCGGTGCGGTCGTCGTCGTAATGCTGCCCAAACTTGAGCGCGCGCAGCTTGGTGATCAGCCACGGGCCGATGATAAAGCCGATCAACGTGGCCGTGCCTGCCGCCATGAGTGTGCGCAGCGTGAGGAACCGCAGCACACGCAGCGGGCCCCAGATACCTTCGTAGTCGGCCAAATAACTCAGCATGGGGATTAGTGCGCTTCGGCCGCAGCCGCTCCGCTTAAAATGGTTTCCAGTCTGTAGCGGCGGCTGCCTTTAATAAAAACCGCCCCCTGAAACGCGGCGAGGCGCTCTCGTACCGAATCGAGTGAGGTGATGATCTCAACTTGGTTCGGCAGTGCGAGATGGCCGAGCGCCCCCTCGCGAACCGACTCGGCTGCGTCACCGATGACCATGAGCTGATCCTGGCGGCGCAGACGAATCGAGCGACCCAGCGCACGGTGATACATAGGCGACTCAACGCCGAGTTCCTCCATGCAACCAATCACCAAAAGCCGCGGCTCCTCCGCCGGTGCGAGTGCATAAAAAGCGTCCAAGGCATCGCCCATCGCCGCCGGATTGGCGTTGTAACAATCGATATACAGCAGGCGCCCCGCCTCGCGCCGCAACTCACCGCGCAGCGCAGTCGGCTGCCAACGCGCCAGCCGCTCGCGGATCGCATCGGCCCGGATGCCCAGCAACAACGCGGCCCGGATCGCCAACGCGGCGTTTTGCGCCATGCCGTCGGAAACTCGGCGCAGGGCGAAATTAAGCGCCTTGCCCGAGACCGAATCGCGCATCGCGATCAGCGTTTCCTCGGCACACTGGATCAATGTGAAAAACGTGTTCGCCAACGGCTGGTCGGCGGCGATCGGCAGATCCGCCCGACCCAAGCGCCAAGCGTTCACCCGGAGCTCGCGGAAGGCGGCAAACTGGCAACACGACTGGGGGAACAACGCCGAACCGCCTGTGCGGACAGCATTGGGCAGTGCCGCTTTGGCCATGGCCACTCCGTCGAGCCCGCCCAGCTCCTGCAAATGGGCCGGCCCCACAAAGGTGATGATGGCAAAATCCGGCTCGATCATGCCGGCAAGAATTTCCATCTCTCCGGGCCCGCTGATGCCCGCCTCGATCACGGTAAACTTATGCTTGGCTGGTTCGAGGCGCGTCAGGGTGAGGGGAACACCGAGGTGGTTATTGAGGTTTCCTTCGGTGGCGAGCACCCCACCCGATTCCCCTCCCAGAAGAAGGGCCAGCAGGTTTTTGGTGGAGGTCTTTCCGGCGCTCCCGGAAATGCCAATCACCGGTCCGCGAAAACTGCGCCGATGCTCACGGGCGATGCACTGAAAAGCGGCCAGCGGATCGGCCACGACGAGCTGCGCCAGGGCCAAATCCGGCTGGGGCTGACTGACGATTGCGGCGCTCGCGCCCGCTCCTTGGGCCGCTAGTAAAAAGTCATGCCCGTCACGTTTATCGGTGCGCAGAGCGACGAACACCTGACCCTTCCGCAATTGGCGGGTATCCGTGGTGAAGCTGTTAAGCTGCGAGGCCGGCGGACGCGTCCATTTACCGGAGGTCCAAGCAGCGATTTGATCTGGAGAAAATACAGGCACCGTGAATTAAGCAGGGCGTTTAATTTTCTTTATCTCGATGAGTTCGCGCACGACCTGGCGGTCGTCGAACGGGCTTACCGTGTCGGCAAACTCCTGATACGTCTCGTGGCCCTTGCCCGCGATGAGCAGGCAATCCCCCGGCTTGGCCATGTCGAGCGCCAGGCTGATGGCGCGCCGGCGATCCTCGATCCAGGTCATCTTCAAGGGTGCGGTCACCCCGGCCTGCATGTCATTGAAAATCTGGGTCAGTGGCTCACCGCGGGGGTTGTCGGCCGTGGCGAGGGCGAAGTCCGCGTAGTCCTGCACGGCCTTGACCATCATGGGGCGCTTGGCGCGATCCCGATTTCCGCCGCAGCCAAAAACGACCAACAGTCGTCCAGGGGTAATCGTGCGCAGCATCCCGAGAGCGTTGCTCAGGGCGTCATCGGTGTGCGCGTAGTCGACGAGGACATTGAAGGACTGTCCCTCCTCGATGCGTTCCATGCGACCGGGCACCCCGGCAAAGTTGCGCAAGCGCCCGAGCAGGGTGCGCGGATCACGGCCCAAGCCCCAGGCGGTGGCGAAAGCAGCCAACAAGTTACTCACATTGTAGCGGCCAATCAGGGGCGAATCGACCAGCGCTTCGCCAGTCGGCCAGACCAGCTTGAACGTGGTGTTTTTGAAATTGAGCGAGACCTGTTCAGCCCGAACCTGCGCGGAGGCCTGCTCGCCGTAAGTAACGACGTTGGCCGCAGGCACGGCGGCATGGATGCGCTCGACCAATTGCACGCCGTAAGGATCGTCGATGTTGACGATGGCGACTTTGGGTTCGGCGCCAGTATGGCCGGTGAAGAGACGCGTCTTTACCTCAAAATAGGCCTCCATCGACTTGTGATAGTCGAGGTGGTCGCGCGTCAGGTTGGTAAAGATGGCGGCGTTAAAATTAAGGCCCAACACCCGCTGCTGATCGATGCCGTGCGAGCTCACTTCCATCACGGCCTGCTTGCAGCCGGCGTCGCGCATCTGGGCCAGCATTCCGTAAATATCCAACGACTCGGGGGTCGTTTTATAGGAGGGCACGGTGCGCGCGCCGAGGTCGTAGTTGATCGTTCCGATCAGCCCCACCCGCACGCCATCGTTGAGCAAATGCTTAACCAGATGGGTGACGGTGGTCTTACCATTGGTGCCGGTAACGCCGACAACTTGGAGGTCGCGGTCGGGAAATTTATAGTAGCGCTGAGCCACGCGGGCGAGCGTAGCCCGGGCATCGGCAACTTGGATAAACGTAACCTTGGCCGGCGTTGGCGTGGGAATTTTTTGGGTCACCACAGCCACCGCGCCGCGATTAACCGCCTCATCGATGTAGGAAGCCCCATCGGCGCGCAAACCGGGCAGGGCGAAAAACAAGGTGCCCGGAACGACTCGGCGACTGTCCATGACCAAGCCCGAAATGGGCCGCTCGAGCGAGCCCTTGACGACGATCGCCTCGTTCTCGCTGAGATAATCGGAGAGTTGGGGGGCCATTTTAAAGACGCGGTTATGGGAGGCTTCGGTGGAGGGTGAAAGGGTCGCCGCTATACGCGTTTGTTTAAACGCATGGATCAGGGCGTGGTTTTGGGTGAGGTAGCCGATCATCGACGACCCCCATCCATGACCAACAGGTTACGCCCCGGCTGCACCACCGGTTTGATGTCGAGATACTGAATTAACTGTTCGGCAATGTGTTTGAAACTGGGGGCGGCCACGGTCGATCCGTAGGCGATCCGGCCATTGGGGACCTTGGCGTCATCCACGATCACGCTGATGACCACGCGCGGCCGGCTGGCCGGGAAAAAACCCACGAAAGAACCGATGTGATTGCGATCGGAGTAGCGGCCGTTGATCAGTTTTTGGGCCGTGCCCGTTTTACCGGCGACTTCGAAACTGGGGATGGCCGCCATTGGAGCGGTGCCCTCCTTGGATGCCACTCCCTCAAGCATGCGCGCCATCTGTTCAGCGGTTTTGGTCGAAAGCACCTGACGGCGCACCGAGCCAGTAAAGTCATAGACAGCCTCGCCGTTGTTATCGGCAACCTGCCGGATAACCTGCGGGCGCATCAACGCACCTCCACTGGCGATGGTCGCCATGGCGTAGTGGATCTGCATCGGCGTGGCCGAAATACTGTAGCCCGCCGAAATGCGGGTGATATCGATCCCGCTCCACTTTTCCACCGGGTTTAAAAATCCGGAAACTTCGCCGCCATACGGGAAGCCGCTCTTTTCGCCAAAGCCAAAGGCGCGCGCATACCGGTAAAGCGTCTCCTCCCCCAGCTTCATGCCGAGCTGAGCCGCCCCCACGTTGCTCGAGTGACTAATGATCTCGGCGACCGTCAGCGGATGATCGAAGCGGTGATCATCTTTCATGAACCGGCGCGGCTTACCCTTGAATTCAATCGAGTCGATCGAGCAGTCGAAACGTGAAGCCGGGGTGACCAGCTTGTCGTTGATGGCCCCGGCCGCCGCCACGATTTTAAAGGTCGAACCCGGATCGAGCACGTCGGTGATGGCGAGGTTGCGCATCGTGCCCATGGCTTCATTGGAAAGCTCGTTGTACTCGTTGAGATTAAACGTGGGGTAGTTGCCCAGCGCTAGGACGAAGCCGCTATGGGGTTCGCTCACGATCACGGTGACCTTGGCGGGATTGAACTTTTTGACGATCTCGTCGATCTCCTGCTCGACGATGTGCTGAATGGCCGCGTCGATGGACAACCGCACGCTGTAGCCGGCCGTGGGGTTGACTTCCCGATTGCGAAACTGGGCGAGTTCTCGGCGCAGGCCGTCCTTCTCCGACTCGCGCCAGCCGTCCTGGCCGCGCAAATAAAAGTCCGCAAAAGCCTCAAGGCCTGCGGCGGGATCCCCTGCCTTGTTGACGAAACCAATCAGGTGGGCGGCCAGTTGATTATGCGGGTAGGCACGCGTGTAGGTCCGGTTGCCGTAGACCCCCTTGATGTTGAGACGGCGGATCTGGTCGTAGGTGGATTCCTCGACGGTGTCGCTCAATTTGGCCCAACGAATCAGGCGCACTCCGGAAGGCAACGCCTCGTCAGCGGGGGACTCACTGGTGGCGGCGGAATCGAGGGAAACCGAGGCCGGCTGGCTAGCCACAACGGGGGCCGGACGCGTCTTGGTCGTAAGGATACGCGTGAGTTCACGCGGCGCCATGTTGAGCAACTTGGCCAACTCGGGCCACTTGGACTCGTCGGCCTTGAGCAGTGCCTGCGGATCAACCCCGAGGACAATCAACGAGCGCGAGGTGGCCAAACGGTCGCCCTTGTCATCGAGGATGTCGCCCCGTTTGGCCGGTTCTACCGTGATTTGCCGGCGAGCGCGCTCGATGTAACCCATCAGGCGCTCGCGCTCAAAGACATGCAGATCCAACAAACGCACGCCGATGCAACCGAAGCAGGCAACAATGCCGACTCCGAGCAGAACGATACGGTAATTGGAGGCAAAGCCCTTGGACATTTGATTTAAGGCGGCGCGGTCAGCGGTAATTGTTCACTACGCGGAAGCGGACCGGAGAAACCGTGCCATTGCCGACCGCCTCGGGGGCGAAGACCTCGGCGTTGTTGCGGGCGGCGAGGCGGCGCTCGGGCGATTCACTCACCCGGACCACCTGCGGCTCCTTGGGCAAAACCAAACCGAGTTTCCACTCGCTGTTACGCCGGGCGAGCACGTCGATCGACTGCTCGGCGGTGATCTGGGTGTTGAGCTCGGCGAGGTGGCGCTCGGACTCGGCGATGCGCTGCTCAAGCTGCTTGGTGTTGTTTGCCGTAAGGGAAATCTGGTGACGCAACCAAACGGTGCCCAGACCGATGGAGCCGCTGAAGCAGATCATGACCAGCGTGTAGACGAGGAGCTGGTTCACGAAGGCCTGCGAGTTGTTCTTCTTCATAGCGAAAGGGGGACTGGGTTTAGAGTTTGCGAAGGGCGCGCAGCTTGGAGGACCGGCTACGGGGATTTAGGTCGATCTCCTCGGCGGAGGGGGTGATCGGACGGCGGGACAGGAGGTCGGCTTTTTTAACCCGCAAGTCCTGCGGTCGGTGGTCGTCCTCGCCCTCGGGCAGACCGGCGAGGTGGCGAAAAAACTGCTTGGCGATGCGATCCTCCAAGGAGTGAAAGCTGATCACGCACAACACCCCGCCGGCAGCCAGACGCTCAAAGGCGGCAGGCAAGGCGCGCTCGATGGCCCCCAGCTCGTCGTTGACCGCGATCCGGATACCCTGGAAGGCCCGGGTTGCGGGATGAATCTTGGAGGTGAAGCGATCGCGCGGCGGGATGGCGTCGGAAATCAGCGTGGCCAAGGAGGCGGTGCGGGCCAAGCGACCCGTGCCGCGTGCCGCCATCACCGCGCGCACCACATGGCGCCAGTTTTTCTCCTCACCATAACCGCGGACGGCCTGCACCAGCGCCTCCTCGGAGACGGTCTCCAGCCAAATCGAAGCGGGAACCCCGGCGCGGGGATCCATGCGCATGTCGGCGGGCGCATCATTGCGAAATGAAAATCCGCGCTCAGCGTCGTCGAGCTGGAAGGACGAAACGCCGAAATCAAAGAGGATGCCGTCAAACTTACCCACCGGTAATTCACCGAGGCGGCCAAAATCGCGGTCGATCAGGGTGAAGCGCCCCTCGAACTCCATCCGCAACACATCGGCGCGCGGCTGGGCGGCGGGATCCCGATCCAAGGCCACCACGTTAACCTCCAGGGCCGACTCCAAAATCGCCCGGGTATGACCGCCGCCGCCAAAGGTGGCGTCGAGGTAGCGACCGCCAGCCCGCGGCGCGAGTACCCCCAGGGTCTCGCGCAGTAACACGGGTTGATGGCCGATGGTCATGAAGAGAAGGTCGGGCTCAGGCGGCCTGGCGCTGGTTGATGCCCCGCGAATCCAACGACGCGGAGGTAAACAGGGGGCCGCCCAGCCAGACCGAGCGGGCCGCCCGCGCAGCCACCAGGTTACACTGGACAAAGCGCACCCCGGCGCTGACCTGCGCACCCACCACGGCGCTCAAACGCTGGCGGTGCCCGAGTCGGGCTGGGCGCACCAGCGAACGGATCGGAAGAGGGAAACTACGGTTTTGCATAAAATTATATCCCCAACCGGCGCATCAGATCGCCGAAGTTCTCCCCGGCCGTGCGCTGCTCAACCCGCGTCCAGCGCTCAGGGCTGTAGAGGCTGAACTTGGTGAGCGAGCCCACCAAGACGGCGTCCTTGGCGATGCCGGCATGCGTGAGCAACTCGCCGTTGAGCATGATCCGCCCCTGCTTGTCGAAACCGAGGGTCTGGGTCTGCGCAAAAAACCGCGCGGCAAAATCCTGGCCCGAACCGTCGGACAGGGCGATCGCCTCGATCTTGGTGCGCAACTTGGCGATTTCGTCCGGCGGGAGGATCGCAATGTATCCGTCGGGGTGCGGGGTGGCCAAAAACTGCTCTCCCTCTGCGTGGGCAGCACGCCACGCCGACGGAATCGTGACACGATTCTTGTCGTCGAGGGTGTGCCTAAAAAGGCCGGTATAAGCGGTGCCGGATTGAGCCATGGAGACAGGGGAGGTGCAGGCCCACCCCATTACACCCCATTTCAACCCAATTCCACCCACACCGGTCAAGATAACTCTTCACGCTCAGACTCGAAACTTATTCACCGACTATTCCCTTAAATACGCCTCCCCCCCCCACCATCCCCCACCCCGACGTCGAACAACACCCATCCGCGCACGCTCACCCCGAAGCCATGGCTGGTCAGGGTTGGGCCGAGCGGAACGCGGCTATGCCCGCCACGGCTTCAGTAACTGCCGGCAGGAGTCCTTCGCGCATGACACTGCCCGCCGTCCATCGGATTGGACGTAGGCGGGCGAGCACCGACGGGAATAACGCGCGGCTCAATCCACGGTCACGGGCACCGTGCCGTCGGCGAACTCCGCCTCCAGCCGCTGGCCGGGGTGAACCGCGTTTTTATTCTGCACCGGCTTGCCGTCGGCCGCGCGCAAAATCACGAAGCCCCGATTCAAGACCGAGACCGGGCTGGCCGCCTGTAACCGTTTCCACAGCGCCAGCAGCCGGTGCGACTCCGCATCCACCCGTCGCTGAGGCGAACGCTCGCGCAGCAACGAGGCCACCTCGGTCAAGCGCTGACGCCGTCGCTGCACCGACTTGCCCAAGGCCGCCGCCAGTCGGTTCGCCAGATCGTCGAGCCGCAGATAACCGCGCTCAATCTGCGCGGAGGGCGAGAGCAAGCGCAGGTGGGAGCGCGCATGGTCGAGGCGCGCCCCGGCTGTCTCCAGCGCCGCCCCGACGTGATGCTTCAAATCCTCCCCCGCCCGCCCGACTCGCTCCCCCGCCGCCACAAACCCGCTCGAAATCAACTCGGCCGCCGCGCTGGGCGTCTCCACGCGCACGTCGGCCGCAAAATCACACAGGGTAAAATCAATCTCGTGGCCCACCGCGGAAATAATCGGCAGCGGACAGGCCGCCACCGCGCGCACCAGCGGCTCTTCATTAAACGCCCACAAATCCTCGAGCGAGCCGCCCCCGCGCCCGATCACCAGCAGGTCAAACACCCGCCCGCAGGCCGCCGGGTCGCACGCCAGGAGGAGCATCTCGACCATCTCGGCCGCCGCCCCCTCGCCCTGCACCTTGGCGGGCAACACCACGACCTGCCCGCGCCAACCGCGTCGAATCAGAATGCGCACAAAATCCTGCACCGCCGCCCCGGTCGGCGAAGTGATAAACCCCACCGTGCGCGGCATGGGGGGAATCGCCACCTTGTTCTCCGCGGCAAACAGCCCGTCGTCGGCCAGGCGGCGCTTGAGCGCCTCGAACTCGCGCTGCAGGCGCCCCACCCCGTCCTCGATCACCGCGCGCACGATCAACTGGTAGTTACCGCGCGCCTCGTAGACCGAAATCTCCCCGTAAATGAGCACCTGCACGCCGTCGCGCAGCTTCACGTCCTGACGGGCCGCGTCGCCACGAAACATCACCGCGGAGAGCTGGGCGCCGGCGTCCTTGAGCGAAAAATACACATGGCCGCTGGCCTGGGCGCGCAGATTGGAAACTTCCCCGCGCACCCAGCCGGGGCGCACCTGCGACTCGAGCACCGCTTTGATGCGCCGGGTGAACTCACTGACGCTCTCCACGCGCGTGCCGGCGGCCTCTTGGTTGTTCGGCGCCGATTTCATGCTGCGGCGCTGAGCGCGGCGGCCTTTTTACGCTGCAAATGCCGGCGCAGAAAGCGCGCCCCGACGGTGAGCGCGACCAGCAGGCTTAAGGCAAACAACGCCCCGCGGGCGCCCCCGTGCATGAGTTCATCGCCAAAGTAGATAAACGGGCAAACTTGGAGGGCGTTCACCACCCACGAGATGAGTATATAAGGCCCGAACGCCACCCCCGCCACCCCGAGCAGGTAACTTTGCAACATGAACGGGGTCCCCGGGGCGACCCGCACGAAAAGAATCAAACTGGCTTGATCGGCCGGCGCCACCACCGGGATGTTCAGCCCCCGCCAGAGGCACACCCGCTTGATCCAAGGGCGCAACAGCCAGCGCGCCAACGCGTAGGTAAGAATGATATTCGCCGCGAGGCTCACCAGCGACAGCAGCATCACCAGGGGCAAGCCCAAAGTGGGGGCGAAAACCGGCCCGGCCACCAAGGTAAATATCGAAAGCGGCGCGCCCACCGAAGGCATCAGGGCCATCAAAGTAAAAAATGCCCCCGGTCCCAGCCCGCGTAAATACGCCAGCACCCAGGCCAGCGCTTCGGCTAGCGAATACCCCTGGCGCAGCCCCCACCACCCGGCCAAACCGCACGCCCCCGCACCCACCGCCGTCAACACGGCGAGGAGCAACCAGCGGGGCGACGCGGGGCGAGACTTCATAGTCCCGCAGCCTGCCCGCCGCCGCCAAGCCCCGTCAAGCCCACCGTCGCCCCGGGCTCACCCCCGTCTGCGGGCTTGACGCTAGCACTAGAGATTCCTGTCTGTGTTTCACCACGCCGCCCCTTGCATGAAACTTTCCATCGTCATCCCCTGTTATAACGAAGTCGGCACGATCCGCGCCATCGTGGACCGGGTGCGGGCCGCCCCGGTCGCCGATATGGAAATCATCATCGTGGACGACTGCTCGCGCGACGGCACCCGAGAGCTGTTGCGCACCGAAATCGCCCCGTTGGTGGCCCAAATTATATATCACGAGTTCAACCAGGGCAAAGGAGCCGCCCTGCGCACCGGTTTTGCCGCCGTCACCGGCGAAGTGGTCATCATCCAGGACGCCGATTTGGAATACGACCCGAACGAATACCCCAAACTACTCGCCCCGATCGAGCGCGGCCAGGCTGACGTTGTTTTCGGCTCGCGCTTTGCCGGCGGCGAAGCCCATCGCGTGGTTTATTTCTGGCACATGGTGGGCAACAAGTTTCTCACCCTGCTCTCCAACATGTGCACCAACCTCAACCTCACCGATATGGAAACCTGCTATAAGGTTTTTAAGCGCGAGGTGATCCAGCAGATCCAAATCGAGGAAAACCGCTTCGGCTTTGAGCCGGAAATCACCGCCAAAGTGGCCAAGCTCGATGTGGTGATTTATGAAGTCGGAATCAGCTATTACGGCCGCACTTATAAAGAGGGTAAAAAGATTGGTTGGCGCGACGGCGTCCGCGCGCTCTACGCGATTATTAAATATAATCTGTTCCGCTAAATCTAAAGGAACGCGAGACGGCGTACTTTAACCCGAACACCTGAGTCGAACGTCGCGATCTGGCGCATCCTGCCAGTATGCTGTAACACTTAAAATGTCGGATCCTGAATCGGAGTTTTAACGCAAAGTCGCCAAGAGCAGGACGCAAAGATCGCAAAGTACAGGCCAGTTACTTTGCGCACTTCGGATTGGCCTTAGCGTCTTAGCGTTAAAATCCGGCATATTCACCAAACGGAACGTTTTAGCGCGATCCGACACTTTGAATGTTACTGCCTACTAGCCGTTCGTTCATCTGCCCCCTACACCATTAAGTGCACCCCGGACATCACTCACGACTATCAAATCCCGAATCTTGCACGAACTCATCGATGCCACCTCAGGCGTCCGGGTTTAATCGATTAAAAATCAATGTTTTCTTCGCGCAACGTCGGGAGCCTTCGAGATAACTAGAGCCTGTCCCGCGTTTCCCGATTTTCAAAACGTGATCGGAAGCCCCAATAGGATTCAGGGTGAACCAGACTACTCAGATCGTCCTTCGGCGGTAAAACGGCGGCCGGTTTGCATTTTTCGGCCGCCAAGCTCGGTAAGCGGGCACGGCAAAGCTGGGGCGAGCCCTGAGTTATTCACAAAAATGATATTAAGCAGCGCGCTTGAGTATTATTTCTTCGGCGAGCAGTCGTGATACCAGCCAGAGGTTGTGACCGAGCACACTCCAACCCACCAAGCGGTAGCGGTTGGCAAAACCCTTGCAACGCAGGCGCCCGCCGTGGCGTTGTTTGATAATCGCAATACGCGCTTCGGTCGCCGAGCGTCTCCGCTGTAATTGGGCGAAGCGTTTTTCGCTTAAGCGCTCGGCGAGTGCACGCGGATCACGCGGGCAAACCGCGTCGTAAATGTCTTGTTGCTTAAGGATTGCGGCGGTTTTTTTGGTGGCGAAGCCGCGGTCGGTGCCGACCGCGCTGATCGGCGCACTCAGGTCAAAGCGGTTTTGACGCGCCAGACTTTCCACCAGTTGACGCCATTCGGCCGGAGCCGCGCCTTGGTAAAGTTGCCAGTCGGTGATCAGGCCCGAGGATGCTTCGCTCAACAACAACGAGTTGCCAAACTCGACGTTGCTCCCGGCTTTACCCCGGACCAGGACGTTAACGTCTTGTTCGTGTACGCTGAGGATTTTGTCCTCATTGGCCACGGGGCGGTTGCCGATTAAGCGCTCGTGGGCCTGCTTGATCACCGCGCCCAGCTGACCGAGCATGGCGTCGATGCGTGCGATGATCTGTTTGGCTTGCCGCTGACTGTAAGTGGTTTGGCTATACTCGTGCTCGAGTAGGTCGCGGTGGCGGCGGGCATGTTCGCCGATCGTGCGCAACAGCGGCTTCATCTGGCGCAGGATCTGTTTGCGCGCTCGCTTGGCATCGCTGCGACGCCGGGAGTGGGTCATCGCCATGCACAACTTGTTCATCTGCCGTGCAAAGCACTCCGGCTCTTCCGGCATGCGGTGGCGCAGTCCGGCCCGCCGGATCAATATCATCGCCTTGAGCAAGGTTTTGGACACATCGCGCAACAACACCCAGTCCACCGGGAAGTGGATGTTGGTCTCCAGGCATGTGCCGTCGATCAGACAAACGTCGGTGGCCAACGCCGCGCTCAGCCCCAACTCGCTCGCACGGTCCGGCTCGCCGCACATTTCCACAAACACCTGTCCCATCCAGCGTACCTGCTCGGCGGTGAAAAACTTCGCCGCCCGCTCCAGCACACTTTTTGACACCCCGTGGATTCCCTCCAGCGTGCGCACACCGCAAAAATCGGCCAGTAAATCACTCGCGGCGATACTGCGGGACAACTTACGAAACGACATGTTGCCCAATAGCATCCGCAGTACTTCAAAACGCAGCGCCTTGAGCCCAAACTCCATCCGGTTGCGCAGTTGCACGAAACTGACCTCGCCCGCCCCCTCCTTGGCGAAGTCCAACGCCATCGCTTCCAAGTGACTGCCGCGCAGCAGGCTAGCTACTGATTCGAGCATCTGGCGAAACTCGGCGTAATCTTTGTTGGCCCCGACCACAGTCAGGGCTGGACGCAGCCAGCTTTGTAGGGCGATGTTTGGGGTGACGGCTTTTGTGGTTTGTTTCACACCCAATTATAGAGGCCGTTTTTTGGCCGAAGCCAGGAAATCCTCTTGGTTTCGGCCTCTATCTTAACCCATTAGTAACTTAAATACAGTTACTTATAAACGCGGGACAGGCTCTAACTAGATCGGGGGACTCAATTGTTTTCATCCGTTAAATTTCGGGCCCAAGGCCGTGGACGCCAACGATTGGAAAAACCGAAGACCCCTGGCAGGCAGCACCCTTCGAGTTACCGGAAACGGCGACCGGAATTTCAATCACGAATAAACGCTGAGATACACCAATCAAAAACCTCGTCCCACTCAGTTTTTATCCGCGAATAATCCGACCACTCAGCACTGGTTTTTAATCCGACATTTTTAATATTACAGCCGACCAGCTTCGCACCACCCAACGCATCCCCCGCTACGCAGAGGTCGGATTTTCTGCGGTGCAGCCGTCGTGCGGCAGCGCATGCGCCAGGTGTAACTCCCGCAGCAGCGCGCTTTTCTTGGTTTGATGGGACTGCATACGCCGCAGGATGTCGTCCAACACCTGCACCGCGCTGAGCACGTGCGGGCCCTTGTTGAGCATGACGCACTCGGCCCGATGGCCCATGGCCGCATCGGTGATCTCGGCGCGCGAGGGCTGCCCGGTTTTAGCCAGGGTTTCCAACACCTGGGTCGCCCAGATCACCGGTACGTGGGCCGCCTCGCAGATCCACAAAATCTCCTCCTGCACCTCGGCCAGGCGCTCAAACCCGCATTCCACCGCCAGGTCGCCCCGGGCAATCATCACCCCGCAACAGGGCGAACACATCGCGGTGAGCAACATCGCCGGCAGATTCTCAAACCCGCGCCGCGTCTCGATTTTCAACACCACTGCGATCGGCCTGCTACCCGGTTTTGCCAGGTGCCGTTGGAGCAATTCCACGTCTCCAGCGGTGTTGGCGAAGGACAACTCCACGCCGTCGGCGTGGCGGGCCACGAAGTCCAAATCGGCCCGGTCTTTGGCCGTCAGAGCCGGCAACCGCAGGTCGCTCTCCGGCAAGTTAATCCCCCTGTCCGCGAGCAACTTGCCGCCAAGCGGGCCGGCCCGCACGATACGCACCCAAACCCGGCTGGACTCAACTTTTTCAACCACCCCGCCGATTTTCCCGTCATCGAACCAGATCGGCTCGCCCGCACGGACGTCGGCAAAAACCTCGGGAAGGGTGCAGCCGATCTGGGCCGCAATCAGCACTTGACCGCGGCTGTCCAAGCGAGCCGGTCGCCCCGGCTGAAGGTCGCGGGTGAGCAATAGGGTGTCGCCCGGCCGCAACATCAGCACGCTGGCCACCGGAGCGAGTTCGCCGACCGGAGCCATGCCCCCGGGGTGGTTGAGGACCGTACCGGGCACCACGTAGGCGGTTTTGTGGGTCTCCACCCAGCAGCCGCGCTCGGCCACATCCACCACCCGAAAACTCCGACGGGCGTCGCGCGCGTCGGTCAGCTTGACGCTATCGCCGGGACGCAGACGGGCCAACCAGGCCGAGGGCACCGGCAGGCAGGCGGCGGCCGGTGAGGGTGCGGGTTCGGGGGCGCCCGCGGAAGTTAGCCAGACACGCGCCGGAGCCACCACCCGGCCGAGAACGTCGCGGGTGGGCCGGATGCGCACCACCGCCGGGCCCGGCTCGATCGGGCCGGTGCGCAGTTTCGGCCCGGCCAAGTCCATGACCACCCGGCACGGCCGGCCCAGCGCCCGCTCGGCGCGCCGCAGGTGTTTGATCATCCGCAACCACATCGCCGCCGTGTCGTGGGCGCAGTTAATCCGCAGGCAATCCATGCCTTTTTCCAAGAGGTCGTGGATGAGGCTGTAATCGTCGGCGGCCTGACCGGGAACGGTCACCATGATGCGCACATTGCGCCCCGGGCTGGCCGGCCCGAGCAGGGCCTCGGTGTGCTCGGCCAACAAGCGCTGGCCCCGCTCGAAATCCACTGCCGCAACCGCCTGCGTCGCCGCAGGCGGTTGCGCCGCTTCGGACGGCAACGAGCCGGCCAGGGCATGCAACACCGCGAGCACCGCGTCGATGGTGGCGAGGACATGGGACTCGGCCCGGCCGAGGGAGGAGAGACCCAGCGCGGCCAGTCGCAGCTGCAATGCGCGCCGGTCGCGCCGGCGGAAGGCAAGGTAGTGCAGCAAGTTACCCGCGCTTTCCCGGTAATGGGCGTGGACTGCCGCCAACTGCGGATGAGGCAGCGCGGCGTCGGCGGCGAGCTCTGCCCGCAGGGCGGTGAGTTCACCGAGCAGACTGGCAACGGCGGCCGGATTCGGACCGCCAGGAGGAGCGATGGAGGTGGAGTTCACAACGAGCCTTTCGTCCCGGTGGTGCCGCCGCTGCTTCTGCGCCCGCGCCACCGGAGGAGGCGGGGCGAAGGGGGGGCAGTTCAGCGGAGACTTCGCGCGGGCGGTTGAAGACGGGGCAGCGGCCGGGTGAAGACCTGCTGACCGCGTTGAAAAATGCGCCGGGTGAGGCGCCGGCGGCGGCCCTCTACCTCGGCCAACAGGGTGCGGGGGGGCCGCCGCCGGTCCTGCCCGAGCCGGGAAGCGTACAAATCGAGATCGAGGCGACGGCCGAGCAAGGCGCCGAGCTGGTGGGTGTGCCGGAGGCGTTTGCGCCGCCGCAGCCAGCGGTGGAGGGCAAGCGATTGGTAATGGAGGTCTTTCACCCGCTTGCGCCAGTCGTGAAGCGTGTCCACCGAAGGCTCTCTGCGGGCGCTTTTCCACGCCTGCTGCGCGCGGCGGCAGGTTTTCTGGTAGCGTTGGGCCACCTCCTCACAACCGAGCCCGCCCAGATCCAACGCCCGCACCTGACGAGTGAGCGCCCGGACCAGCCTCAGCGGGGCGACGGGGGCGGCGGCAAGAGCGCGGCGCGGGCGGGCCGGCAAGCCCAGCTCTCGGGCCAGCGCGACGAGGACATCCTGATCCCGCTGCGGGGCCACCGCGGCCTTGAGCTGGCGCAGGGCGGCGCGCAGTGCCTGGAGCTGGGCAGGGTCAGGCCCGGGCGGCACCAAACGCAGCAAGGACTGCAGTTTCTTTAAGCGCCGACGCAGGGCGTGCACCGCACTCTCCGGCCAGCGGGGGATACGGGTGGCGTCGCGCGCCGCCTGGACGCAGAGCTGCAGGAGCAGGCGCTTCAGCCATTCGCCCCCCGGGGCCCGGGCGGAACGAAACCGAGGCGAACGCACAACAAGGAGGGGCGAGGTCATGGAGGGACGGGGTTGGGCGGCAACATCCACCGGATTCGCGCCGGGTCAAACCACCGCGGCATTCCCGAACAGGGGCCGCGAGGCCCAGGCCACTTTCCGCCCAGCCGAGGGCGAGACGCCCAAGTCAGGGGCGTTCGCTGCCAGGGCAATGTCTAAATCTACCGCCAGCTCACTCCAGCAGCAGCGCGACCTGTTGACCAGGACCATGAACGCCCTCGATGAGGATGCCCTCAACGTCGGCCGTCTTCGACGGGCCGGTGCAGAAAACCACGTTCGGGTCCTTGGGCAACGAGGTCACCGCCTGTTGCAAATCGAGGTGGATCTGGGCGCGTTGCAGCACCGCGACGTGCACCCAGGGCGTCAGCGCCCCCAGCCGGCTGGAGGTCGAGGCGTCGGAGAGCATGATCGTGCCGGTCTCGGCTATGGCGCCGGCGGCCCGGGTGATGCCGAACTGGAAGTCGTCCACCCGCGTGCGGTCGAAGGTGGTCTCAACCGTGAAGTTGGCCGGGAAGGCGGCTTGCAACTGCGGCCAGAGCACCGGGTCGCAGTAACCGCGGGTCCACTTGTTTTCGGTCAACCAGGTGACCAGCGCGGCGGCGCCTTCGATCGGGCGGCCGTTGACCAAGCGGAGGCGTTCCTGGAACAGCGTCCAGGCATCGACGTCACCGCGGCGGGTGCGCATGTGAATGAGCTCGGTTTCCCAATCCGGCAGGGCCGCACGGCGGGGCAGCGGCGCAAGGGCGCTGCGGACACGGGAGAGAATGGCTTCGCGATCGGTGCTCATGAGGATTTCTTCGAGGCTGCGGGAGCGGAGGGAACGGCGGCGGGCTGGGGACGGGTTTTCATCCACTTGCGGAAGTCTCCGCCCTCCCAGTTCGGTAGCGTGCGTTTACCGATCCATGCTTGGAGCGGTTGCACCGGGATGTACTTGAGCGGCAGGTGATCGAGGACCTTGCCACCGACCAGCGCGGCTTTCCACGCGGCGGGTTGCGAGGCCATCACGCCCCAGCCCCACATCGGCGGAGTGCCGGCGGCGGCGGCGGCCGAGTGGGCCAGCTTGCCCTTGTTGCGCAGGCGCAACAGCAGGTCGGGAATCGGGATGTTCACCGGGCAGACTTCGTTGCACGCGCCACACAGCGTCGAGGCCTTGGGCAAGTCGGCGAGTTCGGGGAACTTGTTGCCGGCGAGCAAAGGCGAGAGCACCGCGCCGACCGGGCCGGGATAAACGCTACGGTAAGCGTGACCGCTGGCCTGACGGTAAACTGGGCACACGTTAAGGCAGGCGCCGCAGCGGATGCAGCGCAGGATGTCGCGGCAATCGCTGGCCAACACGTCGGTGCGGCCGTTGTCCACGAAGATGACATGCATCTCTTCCGGTCCGTCGGGCTGGGTCGGGGACTTCGGGCCGGTGATAAACTCGGTGTAAACAGTCAGCTGCTGACCGGTGCCGGAGCGGGCGAGCAGGTTCAGGAAAAGCGCGAGGTCGCGGTCACGCGGGAGGATTTTCTCAATGCCGACCATGGCGATGTGGCACGGGGTTGCGGCGAGACAGAACCGGGAATTACCCTCGTTGGTCACCAGCAGCAGCCGGCCGCTCTCGGCGGAAATGAAGTTCGCGCCGGTCAGGCCGACGTCGGCCTCCAGGTACTTGTGGCGCAGGTGGGCGCGGGCGCGGTGGGTGATCGTCTGCGGGTCGTCGTTGTAGGCGCCCAGACCGTGTTTTTCAAAGGACTGCGCGATCTCGCGGCGGTTCTTGTGGATGATCGGTTTGACGATGTGCGAAGGGTGGTCGCCATCGATCTGGATTATGAACTCGCCGAGGTCGGTCTCCAGGCACTCGATACCTTCTTTTTCGAGAAAATGGGCGAGGTGGGTTTCCTCGGAAACCATGGTCTTGGCCTTGACCATCTTCTTGGCGCCGCGGGCGCGCATGATGTCGAGCACCGCCTGGTTGGCGGCCTCGGCGGAGGACGCCCAGTGGACAACGACGCCGTTGGCCTTGAGCTGGGCCTCGACCTGCGGGAGGTAGGTGTCGAGGTTCTCGACTACGTGCTGCTTGATCTCGCCAGCAACGTGGCGGAGGCGATTGGGGTCCTCGAAGTGATCAAAAAGCG
>CAMBUJ010000041.1 GCA_945871005.1 Opitutus sp. GAS368
TTCGATCAGTTCAAAAACTATGAAGACCGAGGGCGGCAGTTCGTCGCGATGGTGCAGCGCACCGGCGATTTCGTTACCTAAGTCCGATCCCAATTACTCATTTTCCAAAACCAACCATCCATCCTATGAAACTTGTTAAAATCTTCGGCGTAGTCATGGCCGTCCATGCGGCCGTATTTGTGTTTATCTTCGCGATTCCCGGCTGCCGTTCGACCGGTAAGAAGCCAGTCGCCGCGGCACCAGTTACAGGCGATGCGGCCGCTTCTCCGGTGGCTGCCTCCGAGGCTGCTGCGCCGGTTGCCGCCACTGCGGTAACCAGTCCGGCCGAGGTCGGTTCCGTGCGCTTTAGCCCAACCCGTCCGGGTTCGGCCTTGGCGGTTGAGGCGACCGCCCCGGCCCCCGCCGCTCCGGCGACCTACACGGTTGCCAAGGGCGATAACCTTTGGACGATCGCCAAGAAAAACGGCGTCACCGTGAAACAACTCCTGGCAGCCAATAACCTGCGCTCGGACTCCCGTTTGAGCTTGGGGCAAAAGCTGGTGATTCCGGGTAAAACCGTCGCTCCGGTTACGCCAATCGCAGGTGCACCGGCGAAGCCCGCTGCTGCCGCCGTGACCGCTCCCGTCGCCGCCCCGGTCGCGGCCACCACGCATGTGGTCAAGTCCGGCGAATCCCTCGGTGCGATCGCCAAAAAGTATTCGGTTAAAGTGGGTGATATTGCCACCGCCAACAACATCGCCGATCCCACCAAGCTCCGCGTGGGCCAGACGCTGAAAATTCCCGGTGGCCACAGCGCTGCCGCCAAGACTGCAGCTCCTGCCGTGAAGACCACGACCAAACCGGTTGCCACTGCCCCGGTGCAAGCCCCCGCGCCGGCGGCCCCGGCCCCGGCAGCCGCTCCAGTGTTTACCTCGCCGCTGCTCGAGTCGGCTCCCGCCGCAACCCCGGCGGTGGGTGAATCCCCGTTTGCCGCTCCCGCCAGTTCGACGGCTGACGCCCCCGTGATTCGGGTGGAGGAGTCGGGTGCGGCCAAGACCCAGTAATTCGCCTTGGTTGCGAATCGATAACGGATACATCCACGGACTTAAACGGACGCCAACCTGATGGTTCACAACGTTCCTGCCCCCGATGCGCATCGGGGGCGCTTCACGTTAAATGCCGCGGCCATCATGGTCGTGTGCGCCATTGGGTTGGTCTTCCTCGGCCTCTCGATTCTTTTTAGCGCGACGGTCGCGTTCAAGGGCGGCCCGTACTCGTATCTTAATAAACAAATTGTTGGGGTTATCGGCGCGGCCTTCGTGGCGTTTGTCGTCAGTCGCATCGACTTGGAGTACGCCCGTCGGCACGTCTGGCTGGTGGGCGGGTTCACCGCACTTTTGCTGATCATGGTGACAATCCCCGGGTTGGGGATTTCGGTCAAAGGCAGCCGTCGCTGGCTGGGATTTGGACCGATTCGCTTTCAAGTGTCCGAGCTGGGTAAAATCGCGATGGTTTTCTGCCTCGCGCATTATCTGGCGCTAAACCAGACGCGGATCGCCGAGTTTAAACGCGGCTACATTTTTCCGTTGGCCATCATACTGGCGTTTGCCGGATTAATTATTCTCGAGCCGGATTTCGGGACTTCGGCCCTCGTGTTGGTGGTGGGGCTGATCCTACTTTTTTTGGCAGGGGCGCGCTGGCTCTACATCTTGCCTTCGCTTGGTTTGGCCGTGGCAGGGTTCGGCGTGTTGGTACTCAATAATGAAAATCGGCTTCGCCGCTTTCTCGCATTCCTCGATGTGGAGGGAAACAAGCAGGCCGGCACCTATCAACTCTGGCAGTCGCTGCTGGCCTTTGCGGTCGGCGGCACCGATGGCGTGGGACTGGGGCAGGGGCGTCAGCAACTCAACTTTCTACCGGAGGCCCACACCGATTTCATTTTTGCGGTCATCGGCGAAGAGCTCGGGTTGGCCTATACGCTCGGGGTGGTCGCGGTTTTTATGATTATGTTTATCGCGGGATTCCTGCATCTGCGACGTGCGCCCAACCTGTTTCAGTACCTTCTGGTCACGGGCACGATTCTGATGATCTGCCTGCAGGCGATCATCAACCTGGGAGTCGTCACGGGTCGCCTGCCGACCAAAGGTATGTCGCTGCCTTTCATTAGCGCGGGCCTGTCCAACCTGCTCCTGATGGGTTGCTTGATTGGCATTATTATTAACACCCAGCGCACCTGGTCGCGAACTGGACTCCAGCGCGACGGCCGCTCGTTACAGGAAATGTCATGAGCAACTACCTTATCTCTTGCGGCGGGACTGGCGGCCATCTTTCTCCGGGCATCGCCCTGGCCGAGGGCCTCGCTGAGCGGGGCCATGTCGCCACGTTGTTGATCAGTCAAAAGCGCGTCGATGCACGCCTGATTGAAAAGTACCCGCATCTGAATTTCGTCCCGATCCCGGGGGCTCCTTTTACCTGTGCCCCGGTGGGATTGCTGCGCTTCATCGTTTCACAAACCAAGGGCTTTTTTGTCAGTCTGCGTTTGGTGCAAACCATTCGCCCAGCCGGCATCGTCGGCTTCGGCGGGTTTACCACCGCGGCGATTATCATTGCCGGTAAACTGCGCGGCGTGCCCGTTGCGTTGCACGAAGCCAACCGGGTTCCCGGTCGGGCCATTCGTTCCCTTAGCCGTTTCGCCCGCCGTGTTTATCTGCCGCCCGGTATTGATTTGCCGGGGATAAAAAAGGACGTGATTCGCCATGCCGGTTTGCCGGTGCGGCGCGAAATTGCCCGCATTCCGCGCGACCAAGCCTGTCGCCAACTCGGGCTCGATCCGGCGGGTAAAATTCTCGCGATTTTTGGCGGCAGTCAGGGGGCAACGGTACTCAACGATTGGGCGCGTCGGGAGCTGCCCCAATTGGCCAACGCCGGCATCCAACTTTATTGTGTGACCGGTCTTGGCAAGGGAGTGGCGGAAGTGATGGAGCTGACCGCCGCAGATCGATCGCCGGTCACTGCGGTCTTCGTGCCATTTTGCGATCAGGTGGCGGCGCTGTTATCCGCTGCTGATCTGGTGATCGGACGCGCTGGGGCTGGCTCGATCGCCGAGCTCATCCGCTGCGAAACCCCAGCGATTGTTATCCCGTATCCGCATGCCGCTGACGACCACCAGCGGGCCAATGCCATTTGGTTTGAACAGCAGGGGGCGGGTTTGGTCATCGATCAGTCCAAGCCCGTGGCCTTGAGCCGCGAGGTTTTCGCCTTGCTCGGCGACGAGGCCCGGCTCCAGCGCATCCGTGCGCATCTGCACCGCTTGGATCATTCGGCCACTTTGAAATTTATTCTCGACGACTTGGAGTCTCTGACTGCCCCGCAACGAGCATGAACACGGTCTTACCAAAACTTTTCGGCCGAGAAGTAACCGCGGTGCACTGTGCCGGCGTGGGTGGCATGGGCGTGGGTCCACTCGCCATTTATTTGGCTCAACGCGGCTTTCAGGTCAGCGGGGAAGACGATTCGATGGTCGAGTCCATGCGCAGCCAGTTGCTGCGCGCCGGGGTAATGCTGACCGCGCCGGGGGCAATCCCCGCAGGCTGCCAGTTGGTTGCCTTTTCGTCGGCGATCGCTCCGCAGCACCCGGCGCGGGTGACGGCCTTGGCCCGCGGTTTGCCGATGGTGCGGCGCGGCGAATTACTCGCCGAGGCCACCCGCGACCGCAAGCTGGTCGCCGTCTGTGGTTCCCATGGCAAAACCACCACCACCGCGATGCTGGTATCCGCTCTGCTCGCCGCGGATTTTCCGGCGGGTTATGTGTTGGGCGGGCTTTTTAATACGGAGGCCGTTTCTCCAGCCAGTGCCGGTGAAAACGACTGGGTCGTTGCGGAGATTGATGAGAGTGATGGCACAATCGGGCAATTTTCGCCCACTCTTACCGTCGCGGTGAATCTCGACTGGGATCACCCCGATCATTACCGCACGGCTGCGGATTTGGAGGCGACCTTCCGCGCCCTCTTTGAACGGACAAAGCAGGCGGTTTTGATTAACAGCGGATGTGCGGTTTCACAGCGAATCGCCGCGACCCTTACTCGCCCTGCATTCACCTTTGGCCAGTCGGGTGATTATCAGGGCAAATTGCTCCACGCTTCCGGTGCGGGTTCGGAACTTGCGCTTGGTGGGTTGTTTTCGCTGAAGACCGCGGCGGTGCGTGCAGTCGGTGATTTTAATGTAATCAACGCGACCGCCGCTCTGGCCGGCGCTGTGCTCATGGGCGTCAGCACTCTGAGCAGTCAGTCGCTGGCGGCCTACCCCGGGGTGCGGCGCCGCCAAGCCGTCTTACATGTCGATGGTGCGTTTAGCGTGATCGAAGACTACGCGCACCATCCGGCGGAGATTCGGGCCTTGCTGGGCAGTCTCCGGGTGCGCGCGCGCGGCCGGTTAATCGCGGTCTTTCAGCCGCACCGCTACAGCCGAACCGCTCAGTTTAAAACCGAGTTTGCCGCCGCCCTGGCGCAGGCCGATGCGGTTTATCTGCTCGACGTTTATGGCGCGGGCGAAGCGGTTATTGCCGGTGGAACGACGGCGGACGTGAACGCCGAGTTAGGCCGGCAGGCATCGGCCTTGGCGGTGGTTTACCGCCCGGAGTCGGCGGGTGCGACGCTGGCTGTATTGTCCGCCGATCTGCGGGACGATGACCTGGTGGTTTTTGTGGGGGCGGGTGACATTGATGTCATGGCGCGAGCCTGGCTCGGCGAATTAAGCACCCAAAAATGGGATACGGCAGCGGCGCTCCTGCGCGGGGTTGTCACGCCGGCGACTTTAGTGAAGCGCGAAGAATCCCTCGCGGCCAAAACCACCATGCGTCTGGGCGGCGCCGCGCGACTTTATGCCGAGCCGGCCTCGGTCGCGGATTTACAGGCGCTGGTCAAAACGGCGAAAGCGGCCGCTCTGCCTGTGGTCATCTTGGGGCGTGGGTCCAACTTGGTGGTGCCCGACGAAGGCGTAAACAGTCTGGTCATTAGCCTGCGCCAACCGGCCTGGGAGACCTTTGAGCCCCAAGCCGATGGGCGGGTGTGGGCGGGCGCCGGGCTGCGGTTAAAAAACCTGTGTGGTCTGGCGGCCAAGGCCGGCTTGGTGGGGTTCGAGTTTCTGGAGGGCATTCCCGGCAACCTCGGTGGGGCTCTGCGGATGAATGCCGGCGCGATGGGCGGCTGGATGTTCGACGTGGTCGAGGAAGTGAAACTCATGACGTTGGACGGGGAAATCCTCACGTTGAAAAAGGCGGAGATGCATGTGGACTACCGGCACTGCGCGGAGTTGCACGAGGCGATTGCCCTCGGGGCGTTGCTCAAGCCGGCGCTGCAGGCCGAAGCGGCGTCGATCGCTTTGCAGATCGAGGCGTACAAGGAAAAGCGCCAGAAGTCGCAGCCGCGTGAACCGAGTGCGGGTTGTATTTTTAAGAACCCGGCGAACGACTCGGCGGGGCGCCTGATTGATGCGAGCGGGCTCAAAGGCGAGCGGGTGGGGGACGCCGAGGTGTCGACGGTGCACGCCAATTTTATCGTTAATCGCGGCAACGCCACCTCGGCGGATGTGATTGCGCTGGTTCGCCGTGTACGCGCCCGCGTTGAACAACGCCAAGGGGTGAAACTGGAACCGGAAGTGCTGCTTTACGGCCAACAATGGAAAGACGTTTTATGAGCATAAAAGAACCGATCATCGCCGTCCTGTGCGGAGGCACCTCGTCCGAGCGCGAGGTTTCGCTGGGTTCTGGCGCGGCCTCCGCGCTGGCGCTCGCTCGGGTGTTTCCCACCCGCTTGTTCAACGTCGAGGCCGATGCGCTTCCGGAGGGTCTGGATCCCCGGAAGCATGTGGTTTTTTCCACCTTACACGGCACCTTTGGCGAGGACGGCGGTATGCAACGCCTGCTGGATTCGGCTGGGGTGACCTACGCGGGCTGTGATGCGGCGGGCAGTGCCCTGACCATGGACAAGGCCGCGACCAAAGCGGCTGCGGCCGCTTGCGGCATCACGGTGGCGGCAGGGTTGACCTTTACTGCCGCCCAGAAGCCCTCCGTTGATGCGGTCATTGCCGCGCTGGGAAATCAAGTGGTGGTGAAGCCCAATGACCAGGGCAGCAGCGTTGGGCTGACCATCGCTACGGATCGCCCCGTACTGGCCCAAGCACTCGCTGAGATTCAGGAAGGTAACTGGCTCATTGAACAACGGCTGGTGGGCCGCGAGCTATCGGTTGGGGTGGTGCAGGGAAAGGCGATGGGCGTGGTCGAGATTAAGCCGAAGTCCGGGGTTTATGATTTCGCGAGCAAGTACACCAAGGGGGCGACCCAGTATTTCGCGCCCGCGCCCCTGAGCGAAGAACTGGCGCTAAGCGCCCAAAAAGCGGCGGAAATAGCCTACGCGGCCTGCGGTTGTCGGGATTACGCTCGGGTTGACTTCATTTTGTGCGAAGAAAACGCAGTCGCAGCCCTTTATTTACTCGAAATTAACACGCTCCCCGGCATGAAAGAAACCAGTCTTTTGCCCATGAGCGCACGCTGCGTCGGGCTGGATTTTACCGCGTTAGTAAGCGAGTTGGTGAATCCGGCCGTGCAGCGTTTTCGTTTAAGGGCACCGGCCGACCAATTTTGATATGAGCCAGTCCAATCCGCCCCACACGAGCACGCGCAGCTGGAGAGACATTCCCCAGCCGGTAAAGCCGCGCACGATGGGGCGGGAGGGCAAGAAGCGCCTGGCCATGTCGGTCGGCAATATCGTTGGCGTCGTCCTGTTGCTCGGGGCGCTGGGCTGGGGCGGTTATGAATTGGCCAATTTGTGGGAGACCAACCCGAAACGCATCACCTCACCGACCAAGGGAGTGCCCCTGCGCGATTTTGTGGTACGCACCGACGGCGTGCTCGATAAGGCCTGGGTTCAGCGCACCCTGGATTTGCCCAAGTCGGCCAGTCTGATGGAGCTCGATCTGGCCAGCCTCAAGGTTGAGCTCGAGGAGAGCGGCCAGGTGAGCAAGGCCGTGATCGAGCGTCGTTTTCCCGATGTGCTGGTGGTGACACTTCAGGAGCGCACCCCGGTCGTGCGCATCATGGCGCGGATCGGCGATGCCAGCCCGGTCGTGTTTGTCGTCTCGCGCGACGGCTCGGTGTATTCGGGCTTTGGTTATAACGCGGAGATGATCGATGCGTTGCCCTTTATCGATGGGGTGAAACTGGTGCGAGAGGGCGCAGGCTTTGCGCGTATCGAGGGACTGGATGTGGTGGCGGATCTGCTCGGTACGGCCCAGGTATCCGCGCCCTTGCTGTATCGTTCCTTCAAGGTCGTCTCGTTGGCCCGTTTTGCGCTCGATCGCACGCTCTTGGTTAAGTCGGCCGAGGTCGAGGCGATCACGTTCGGTTCGTCCCAGGACAGCTTTTACCGGCAACTGGCCCGGCTTGATTACATCCTTGCTGAGACCCGCCGTCAGAATGCCCCAGCGCAGCTCAAAACGGTGAACCTCTCGATCGGTGATAAACAGGTGCCGATCTCCTTTGAGACGCCCAAACCGGCGCGTGAACCGGTGCGGGGCGCAGGCCTTTCCTTTTTCAAGTCGTCGTCGCCCATCAGCACTCCCTCCTTCTTCGCTCCCTCCCGTAATTCTTCTCCCTCGAAACGTGACTTCTAGAACCAAGTTCATCGGTGCCGTGGAAATCGGCACCTCCAAAGTCAGTGTCCTTATCGGCGAGCTTACCCAAGGCTCCCTGCACATCATTGGCGTCGGTGAATGTCAGTCGCGTGGCGTGATCAAGGGCGCGGTGGTGGATTTTCGCGCCGCAAGCGAGGCGACCCACACCGCGCTGATGGCCGCCGAGCAGCGCGCCGGCACACGCATCGACGAGGTTTACCTGGCCCAGACCGGCGGCCACCTCGAGGGTTTTTACAACGAGGCCGCCGTTAACGTTTCCTCGGCCGACAACCTCGTCAGCTCGCCCGACATCGACACGGTTTGCCGTTTGGCCAAGGCGAAGAAACTGCCCGAGGGCCGCTTGGTGGTTCACCACCTGCGTCGTCCGTTTCGTTTGGATGGACGCAACGTCCCGGACCCGGAGCATCTGGTCGGCCAGCGCCTCGAGGCGGGCTATTGGACCGTGCACGGAGTGGAGAGCCTGATCGCCGCCCACCTGCACGTTATTCGTGGTTTTAACGTGCGCGTTGCCGAGTTGATTCTTTCCAGCCTCGCTTCGGGGGCGATGCTCGCCACGACCGAGGAAAAACAAAACGGCGTGTTGGTGATTGATGTGGGTGCCGGCACCACCGATTTCGTACTCTACCGCGACGGTTGCGCCCAGTTTACCGGGGTGGTTCCAGTCGCCGGCAGCCATTTGACCAACGATCTGAGCCTCGGCTTGCGCGTGACTGACGGTCAGGCCGAAAAGCTGAAGCTGCGTTTTGGCCGGGGCACGGTGACGACCAAGGACCGCACGGAGAAGGTCTGGCTTAATGGCGATTTCGCCATTGGGGATCGTCAGTTTTCGCGCCACTCGATCGAGCAGATCACCGCCGCACGCACCACGGAATTGTTTGAAGTGGTGCGCAAAAAACTCGGCCCGGCCTTTTCGCCCGAGAAGACCGCCGCCGGAATCATTCTTACCGGAGGCAGCGCCAAATTGCCTGGGTTGGATGAGGCCGCTGCGCGGGTCTTTGGTGTGCAGGTGCGACTGGGTGAGGCCCCGGGTTGGGTAACCGAAAACCTGCGTGATCCCGCTTACAGCAGCGTATTGGGCTTATTGCACTACGGCATCAGCTCGCGCGCCGACCTTGCCGCGCCCCGCCGGCGCACCCGTACCCCGGGCTGGGTCCAGAAACTGTTCGCCACCGCCTGAACTCTTCACCGTGGACCAAGACATGACACCCTCCGAACTCCCCCTTGCTGACGGTATCCTCACTGATCGTACGATTGCGATCAAAGTGGTGGGTGTTGGCGGCGCTGGCTCCAATGCGGTTGACCGCCTGAAGATGGAGAACCTCGACCGACTGCAGATGGCGGTAATCAACACCGACCACCAGGCGCTCTCCAGCTCACCCGTTCAGGATAAAATTTTCATTGGCTCGACGGTTACCCGCGGTCTGGGCGCCGGCGGTGATCCCGATCTCGGGCGAGATGCGGCCGAGGCTGACCGCGAAAAAATCGCCGCCGTGGTCAAGGATTGTGACGTGGTCTTTCTGGTCGCCGGCATGGGTGGAGGCACCGGTAGCGGTGCGGCCCCGACCGTAGCTGAGATTGCCGCCGAATCCGGGGCGCTGGTGATCGCCTTTGTCACCTTGCCCTTTACCTTTGAGGGCGGGCGTCGTGCCAAGCAGGCCGAGGAAGGTCTGGCCGCGTTGCGCAAGGTGTGCGACGCCGTTATTCCGTTGCCTAACGACATCCTCCTGCAGCAGGCCGAGGATGGAGAAACCGCGCTCGACTCTTTTGCCCGCGCCGACGAATGGATCGGTCGCGGGGTGAAATCGATTTGGTCGATGCTCTTCCGCACCGGGTTAATTAACCTCGATTTTGCCACCTTGCGCCAAGCGTTCCACACGCGCGGCGGTAAAACCCTCTTTGGGCTCGGTGCCGGCTCCGGTGAAAACGCGGTCGCCCAGGCCATCGAGGCCGTGAAACTTTGCCCTTTACGGGCCACCCCGGAATTTGCCCGTAAGGCCGACCGCCTGCTTGTTAATATCGTCGGCGGCACCGATCTCACCCTGCCGAAGGTCAATGAGATCATGACCGCGGTGACCGAGGAGTTCGGACGTGACGCGCACGTTATTATGGGCGCGGTGATCGATGAAGATATGCAGGGCAAGGTCGAGGTGGTGGTGTTGGGGACGAGTGATATCGGCGGCCGCTCGGGCGGGGTTCGCCGCACCACGGCAGTAGCGCGGACGGCGCGTAACACCGCAGCCGCCGCGCCGCGCCAAAGCGGTGAGTTGCTCATGGATACGGACGGGACTGCGGATGCGCCGATTCCGGCACCGGTCCCCGCAGCTGCGCCCGCTGCCGGAGCCTCCAAGGCGACTCCCAGCGCCCCCCCCGCACCCGTATCGCAGAGTGTTTTCACCTTTAGCGAAGTCGAAAGCCGCGGTCATTTCGATAAAACCGATCGCAACCTTTTCGAGGGCCAGGACCTCGATGTGCCGACGTATTTGCGCAAGGGCATCCGCCTGGGTTCGTGAGCCGGCCTTCGGGTGAATCGGTTCACTCGGGCCGGGTGAGCCCGACTCCCCGAGTGGAGCAAGTCCCAGCCGTAATGGCGGGGCTTCTCCGCTTGCAGATTGCGAAGCGCCGTTGCCTGTGCTCACTAGGCCTATCCCACCATGCCTGATTTGGATTTTAACGAGATTGTTAGCCTCATTTGTAAAGAGGACGCGCGCTTCGATCGGAAGGCCTACAGCTTTATCCGCGAGGGACTGGATTTCGCGGTGAAGGACTTGAAAAAACGCGAAGCGGAGCGGTCGCGGCAGTCCTTGCATGTTTCCGGCGCTGAATTGCTCGTGGGTATCCGCACGTTCGCCTTGGAGCAGTACGGCCCCTTGGCGATCACAGTGTTGAACTCGTGGGGTATCACCCGCTGCATGGATTTCGGTGAGTTGGTCTTTAACCTAATTGAATACAATGTGTTCAGTAAGACAGACAATGACCGCCGGGAAGACTTCACCGAGGTCTACACGTTTGAAGACGCCTTTGTGAAACCCTTCCTGCCGAAGAATCCGCGGCGCGATGGTTCGGTTTCCTCGCCGTCGATTCCCTCCACTTAAAAGTGGAACCTGTTTTTCGTTTGATCGGGTTGGTTTAACCCCGATTGCCGCATTTGCCCCTACCCAACGTATTTTATTCATGCCCAAAACTATCCCGTCGTTTGCCGCCGATCTTCGCCTGCTAGAAGCCTTCTGGAAACAGCCGCCTGAGCGAACGGTCTTGGCCAACGGGCTCACGCTCCTCGTTCAGCGTGACACCTCCGCTCCCGTGGCCTCCGTTCAGGTGTGGGTGAAAACCGGCAGTATTCATGAGGGTGGTCTGCTCGGCGCGGGGCTTTCCCACTACCTTGAACACCTCCTGTTCAAGGGCACCGAGCGGCGCGCCGGCCGGGAGATCTCCGTCACCGTTCAGGAGCACGGGGGTAACATCAACGCCTACACCACGTTTGATCGCACGGTGTACTACATCGATCTGCCGTCCAATCACGTCGGCGTGGCCCTCGACGTGCTCGCGGACGCGGTGTTGCATTCGACCTTGCCCGCCGACGAGGTGACGCGGGAAAAAGACGTGATCCTGCGCGAGATCGCTATGGGTAACGATGACCCCGATCACCGTCTGGGCGAGGCCCTGTTTGACACCGCCTTCCGCCAGCATCCGTATCGTTATCCAGTTATCGGCTACCGCGATGTGTTCACCGCCGTGACGCGGGAGGACTTGGTCGCCTACTACCGGGCGCGCTACGTGCCGAACAACCTGGTGGTCGTCGTCGCTGGTGACGTCGATCCGGTGGAGGTGCGCGCGTTGGTCGAGACACACTTCGGTTCCGCTCCGCGGGCCAAACTCGCCCCGGTGCTCGTGCTCTCGGAGCCGACTCAACTCGCCCCGCGCGCCCTGCACCGGCAGGAGGACGTTGAGCTGACCCGCGCCGGTTTGTCGTGGCAGATTCCCGGTCTCACCCACGCCGATGCCCCGGTGCTCGACCTGCTCGGCGTGTTGCTAGGCCAGGGCGATAGCTCGGTGCTCTGGCAGGCGCTGCGGGAAAAGGCGCGGCTCGTGCATGCGATCGACGCCACCAGCTGGAACCCCGGCGAGACGGGTTTGTTTTATATCTCCTTTGTGTGCGAACCGGCGCGTCGCCAAGCCGCCACTACGGCGGTGCGCCGCGAACTCGACCGGGTGGGGGTTAAGGGTTTCGCTCCGGCGCAAATCCGCAAAGCCCTGCGCCAGCTCGTGGTCGGGGAGATCAATACGCGCAAAACCATCTCGGGCCAGGCCTCGCGCCTCGGTGCCGCCGAGGTGGTGGCCGGCGATCTGGATTTCTCCAAGGCCTATTTCGCCCGTCTGGCGCGGGTGACCAGTGCCGACTTGCGACGCGTGGTGCGCGCCTACCTCACCCCTGAGCGGGTCACGGCGGTTTCGCTCAGCCCCAAGCAAACGGAACCGGTTGCAACCACCGCGAAAACCGGAGGGCGTTTGCCGGATGAGTTTACCGAGTGCGTGTTGCCCAACGGAGCACGCCTGTTGCTGCGGCCCGACCCGCGCCTGCCCAATCTCCATCTGCGCCTCCTGTGCGAGGGCGGCCCCCTCCATGAGGCGGCTCACCTGCGCGGGGCCACCTCGCTGCTGGCTACGCTGCTCACCAAAGATACCAAGAAGCGCTCGGCCGCCGAGGTGGCGAAATTTATCGAGGAGGTGGGCGGCTCGTTCTATCCCTTCTCGGGTAACAACAGCTTCGGCCTCGCCGCCGAGGTTTTGCCCAGTGATGTCGACCGCGCTCTGGAGATTTTGGCCGACGCGGTGCTGGCGCCCACGTTTGCCAAATCCAGCTTTGAGGTTGAGCGCGACGCCCAGCTTGCCGACCTGCAACAGGACGCCGACGACGTGGTCACGGTCGGCCGCAAACTGGTGCGCCGGAAGTTTTTTGGGGAGCACCCCTTTGCGATTGATGCTCAGGGCACCACCGAGGGGTTGAAGGCGCTCAAGGCGGCCGATCTGGCCGCGCTGTGGAAACGGCTCGGGGTGGCTGGCAACGTGGTGTTGGTGGCCGCCGGCGATTTTAACCCGAAGGAACTGGGGACGAAACTCAAGGCGTTCCTGCGCCGGCTGCCGAGCGGGCAAGCGCCCGTTCGCACCGCCACGTTCAGCGCTCCCGGTGAGGTGGGCGATTTCGTGGAAGTGCAGCCGCGCGAGCAGGCGGTGGTGTTCCAGTCGTTCCCTGGCCCGGGATTGTTGGCGCCCGACTACCATGTTGGCGAGGTGGCCGACGAGTTGTTCAGCGGGATGTCGTCGCGCCTGTTTGAGCGGGTGCGGGAGGAGAAGGGCCTGGCCTACTTCGTTCGCTCCAGCCGGCTCACCGGTGTGGACGCGGGCATGTTTACGTTTCTTGCCGGCACCGCCCCAGTGACGGCGAAGGACGTGCTTATCGAGATCGATGCCGAGATTGCCCGGGTTCAGGCGGGCGCGGTCACCGCGACCGAGTTACTGCGCTGCCAGACGCGCCTGAAGGCGGGCCGCCGCATGGGTCTGCAGACCAACGGGGCGCGGGCCATGCACGCGGGCCTGAACACGCTCTACGGTTTGCCGGTGGACGACGCGGCCACCTACGACGCCTTGATCGACGCGGTCACGATCGCGGATCTGCAGGCGTTTGCCCAAAAGCGCTTCACCCGCGACCAGCGCACGCAACTGGTGGTGGGGCCGAAGGCGGAGTAACACGGGGCAGACCTCGCCGCCCAGCGGGCACAAAAAAACGCCGACTTTTCAGTCGGCGTTTTTTTATCAGGAGCTCTTAGCCTTCTTTTCGCGCTTCTCGATTTTCTTTTCTTTGGCCGTTTTCAGCGGCTGTTTCTTGGTCTCTTTCTTTGCGTTTTCGCCTTTGCCCATGGTGGTGTTGGATTAGTGGTTACTGTGTAACGAACGGAAAGTGGATTTGAGCTTGGTCGCCAACGCGCACTGGATCACAGCGCGGCGGATTTACCTGCGGTGATTTAAAGGCGGCGCCGCGGGGGGGCGTCAATAGGTAACCCGAAATGCCTTGGGTCATTGGGAGCCGCGCCAGCCCGGTGGTGAGACGCTGTTTTCATGCCTGAAACCAGGCGGAGTGTAGCTGGCGCAGAGCAGCAGTGATCTGGCCGTCTGATTGGCCCCGGCGCGTTTGTCGTGGGCGTGGTGTTTCGGCGGTTTTTTACGGGTTTCCGGAAAGGGGACGGTGAGGATTGATATTTATTTGTGAAGAAACCATTGGGGGCATAGAACTCGGCGGTTACGCCTGATTTATGACGCCATGAACGCCCCTACAACCCCTGCGAAAACGAGTCCCCGTCAGGGCCTCGGTCAGCCCCCTTTGAATTCGGCTACGAGCGGCGCGGTTCATCCGTCGAGTGACTCCGAACTACGGGCGCGGGCGGAAGCGGCCTTGAGGGCGAAAGTCGCTTCGTTACCTGAACGACCGAAAGCAAACTCGCCCGACGCCTACCAGAAACTGATGCATGAGCTGTGTGTGCAGCAAATCGAGCTCGATATGCAGAACGATGAACTGCGCCGGGCGAAGGCGGAACTGGAAGCTTCGCGGTCCCACGCAGTTGATCTCTACGACTTCGCGCCGGTAGCTTATGTCAGCCTCAGCGAAGCGGGATTAGTGCTAGAAGCCAACCGCACGGCCGACAACCGGCTGGGGGGGCGCGGCGCGTTGCTCAACCAGCCGTTGGACCGCTTCATCGCAGAGGACGACCGGGATGCGTTTAACAACCTGCGCAATCGCCTCTTGGCGACCGGGGAACCGCAGACTTGTGAATTACGGTTGGTGCCGGCTGGCGGTCCGCCATTCTGGGTGCATCTGGCGGCCTCTACAAAGCCGGCATTGATCACTTCGCCAGGCTCCCGTGACGGCGGCGGGCGGATTTTCCGCCTCGTATTGAGTGATATCGAAGCGCGAAAAAGCGCGGAAAAAGAGCTGCGCGAAAAGGAGGAACGCCTGTCCCTCGCCACCTTTCACAATGGCATTGGCATCTGGGACTGGAATCTGGTCACCCGCGAGATGGTGTGGGACGATTCGATGTTCGCCCTTTACCATATCCGCCGCGACGACTTCGTCGGCACCGAAGAGGCCTGGAGGTCGTCGTTACATCCGGACGACCTGGTGCGCGGGGACCATGAAATCGTCGAGGCGATCGCGGGTAAAAAGCCGTTCGATACGATCTTTCGCATCGTCTGGCCCAGCGGGGAAGTTCGCTATATCAAGGCCGTCGCCAAAATTTTCCGCGACGAAAAGGGGCGGGCGATACGGATGCTCGGTACCAATTGGGATGTCACCGCGCGCGTGCAGGCGGAGCTGCTGCTACGCGAAACCAACGAAAAACTGGAGTTGCGGGTGAGTGATCGCACTGCCGAATTGCGGGAATCCAACCAGGAGCTCCACCGCCTCCTCGCGGAGTTGGCCGTTGCCGAAGAGGGGGAACGGCGGCGCATTGCCGAAGGACTCCACGAGGACGTCTTGCAGCGGCTCTGCGTGGTAAAGATGGCGTTGTTTCATCCGCCTGGAAAGGAAGCGTCGGCAGATCTCCTCGTCGGGCTCGGCAAGGCCGAAAAAGAGGTTGGCGTCGTCATGGCGCTGCTGCGCACGTTGACCTTTGATCTGGCCTCACCCGTCCTGAAGGATCTCGGGTTATCGGCCGGGCTAAGCGCGTTGTGCGGGCAGCTTGAGCAACAGCACGGTTTTCCCGTTCGCTTCGTGACGGAGAAACAACCGATCGCCTTGGCGCCGAACGTGGAGATCATTCTTTTCAATGCCGTGCGTGAACTGCTGCGTAATGTGTTTCGGCATGCGGGCGCACAGCACGTGGTCGTCGCCCTGCAACACCACTCCGGGCGCCTCGAGCTGATTGTAACGGACGACGGGGATGGTTTCGATAGCACCCAGCAGGCAAAACGGTTCGGCCCCACCGGCGGTTACGGCCTCTTCAATATTCGCAAGCGGTTGAAGCATCTCCAGGGCGAAATGCACATCAGCCCGGCAAGCCCCCGCGGCACCCAGATCGTACTCGCAGTGCCTCTGGACGCGGTGACCGAGCCAGCTGGCTGAAGTGTGCGCCGGCAAGCCGGCGCTTTGTTACTACCTGAGTTTCCTGTGCGAGGCCCGCGGGCCTCAGAGCAGCACGAGGTTGTCGCGGTGGATCACTTCAAGGCGCTTGCGGCCGGGATAGAGCGGCTTCAATTCCTCGCTGGTGTGGCCGGCAATGGCTTTGATCTCGTGGTCGGCAAAGGCCGCAACCCCACGGGCGAGGATTTTGCCGTCGGGGCCGAGGATGTTCACGATGTCGCCCTCGGCAAAAGCGCCTTTGGTTCCCGTTACCCCGATCGCCAACAGGCTGCGACCTTGGTCGCGCAAAATGGGCACCGCATCGGCCTTCACCGTGATGTTGCCGGTGGGACGCTGGAAATAAGCCAGCCAGCGTTTTTTCGCCTCCAGCGGGATGCCGCTCGGCACGAAAAAGGTGCCCGGGCCAGTGCCGCCCAGCAGGCGGGCGATGATGTCGGGCTCGGCCCCGCTGGCGATGAACACCCCGCAGCCGGCGCGCAAAGCGATCTTCGCCGCGGAAATTTTGGAAATCATCCCTCCGGTGGCCGTCACGTCGGTGGTGCCCCCTGCCATCGCCTCGATCTCCGGGGTGATCTTGGCCACCACCGGGACGATTTTCCCCGTGCCCTTCATGTCGATCAGGCCCGGGGCGGTGGAGAGAATGAGCAGGTGCTGAGCCCCGGTGAGGCTGGCCACCATGGCCGAGAGCGTGTCGTTGTCGCCGAACTTGATTTCGGCGGCGCTCACCGTGTCGTTTTCGTTGATGACCGGAATGGTACCGTAGGCGATCAGTTCCTCCAGACAGGCTTTGACTCCGAGGTGGCGGTCGCGGCTGCGCAGGTCTTCGTGGGTGAGCAGCACCTGGGCAGCGGTGAGCCCGTGGGGATCAAAGCCGCGCTGCCAGGTCTGCATGAGCAGCGACTGGCCGATGGCGGCACAGGCTTGCTTTTTGGATACGTCGGCGGGTTTTTTCTTCAGGCCAAGCCGGCCCATGCCCAGACCAACGGCCCCGGAGGAAACCACGATCACCTCGGTGCCCGCGGCGCGCAGACCCGCCACTCCGGCGGCCAAGGCGGCAATGCGCGCGATGTTCAACTGGCCGATGCCAGAGGTGAGCACGCCGGTGCCCAGTTTGATGATGACGCGGTGGGGCGCGGAGGTTTTCAAGGGCGCGGGCTCCTACCGTTTAAACCGTGAGCAGGTCCTTTTCCTTAGCGGCGAGGTTTTTGTTGACCTCCTCGATCGACTTGTCGGTGAGCGCCTGGATGTCCTTCTCGGTGCGCTTGGCTTCGTCCTCGGGGAGCTTGGCTTTTTTGAGGGTTTCGAGGCTGTCGCGGCGGGCGTTGCGCACGTGGACACGGCCCTCTTCGGCCAGACGGTGAGCGACCTTGACGAACTCCTGGCGGCGTTCGCGGCTCATGTCGGCCAAGGGAATGCGTACCAGTTGGCCATCGACGGCGGGGTTGAAGCCGAGGTTGGCGATCAAGATGGCCTTTGAAATGGCCTGGGTGAGGCCCTTGTCCCAGGGCTGGATGACGATTTGGCGAGCGTCGGGCGTGGAGATGGCGGCGCAGTCTTTGATGCGCATCATCGTGCCGTAGGACTCGACCATGATGTTTTCCACCATGGCGGGTGTGGCCTTGCCGGTGTGAATATTGGCGAATTCGTGGAGGGTGTGGTCCACGGCCTTCTTCAGCTTGATCTGGGTTTCCTTGAGAATTGCTTGCGACATAACTTTGAAAATTGAAGCGGTAAAAGAAGTGCCGGCCGGGGACAAGCGCGGAGCTTGCCGAGGTGGCCGCAGGGCGCGGTTAACGTTGTTTTTGCTCCAGGCAGAGCAGGTGGGTGTTCACGATCAGGCGGAGTTTTTCGTGGGAGAGCGACTCGACCCAATGCAGCCGCTCGACGAGCGGTTTGGTGCGGATCAGGTACAGCGGGCAATCCGCCGGATTGGATTGATCGTACGGGCAGGCCATGGTCAACCCGACCACCCAAGCCTTCAGCCGTTCACGATCTTCGGTTGCGGACAGGGGCATGGGAGCAGGGGGTGGTTGGCAGGGAGTGACGCGGGGCGTGCGCCCAGCGCTTAGCCGTGGACGAGGGTGCCGACCTTTTGGCCGGTGACGGCTTTTTCGATGGCGTGCGGGTCGTTGAGGTCGAACACGAGAATGGGCACGTTGTTGTCCAAGCAGAGCGAGAAGGCGGTCGAGTCCATGACGTTGAGGCGCTGGCGCAGGGCGTCGATGTAGGTGATCTCGTCGTATTTGACGGCGTCGGGGTGCTTCTTGGGGTCCTTGTCGTAGATGCCGTCGACCTTGGTGGCCTTCATGATGATGTCGGCGTGCATCTCGGAGGCGCGCAGGGCGGCGGTGGTGTCGGTGGAGAAATAGGGGTTGCCGGTGCCGGCGGCGAAGATGACCACGCGGCCCTTTTCGAGGTGGCGCATGGCGCGGCGCAGGATGAACGGTTCGGCGACCTGGTTCATGGGGATGGCGCTCTGCACGCGGGTGGAGACGCCCATTTTTTCCAGGCAGTCCATCAGCGCGAGGGAGTTAATCACGGTAGCGAGCATGCCCATGTAGTCGCCGGTGGTGCGATCGACGCCGCGCTGCTCGCCTTGTAGTCCGCGGAAGATGTTGCCGCCGCCGATCACCACGCACACCTGCACGCCCTTTTCGTGAATTTCCTTCACTTGGGAGCAGATGCGCTCGAGCACGTTGGCGTCGATCGGGTTGTTGGACTTCCCGCTCAGGACCTCGCCGCTCAGTTTGAGCACGATGCGTTTATACTTGGTCTTGGCCTTGGCCGATTTGTCACTCATGGGGCAGAGGAAACGTTTCGGTAAACTCCGCGTCAATGCGCGAGATGAAAACCGGGCGCCTTAGGGCGATCACGCCGCCGGGCGTTTAGGGAGCCGCCGGCGTGGCGGTGGGGCGCAACGCCACATCCCAGCTTAGAATCCAGCCGGTGGAGGGGTGGGTCAGCGCGACGACCCCAGTGACCGGTTCCTTTATTTTGGGCAGGGGCTGCAGGCAAGTGAGTTTGATTTGGCGCTGCTGGAGTTGGGTTTCCCAGCGGGCGTCCGACCAGGTGGGGGTGCGGCTGCGCCAGACAAGCGTGCCGGCGACCGCCTCGCGCGGGGTTAACTCCACTGAAAAGACCGGGGCGCTTTCGGCGAAAACGGGATTGGTGGTCACCTCGAACCGGCGCTCGTCCGCGGTGTAGGTGAGCCGCGCCTGTTCGTTGCCCTCCTCATCAAGGATGTGGGCGCTAAAAGCCTCGGTCGGAACGAGCCCGTTCCACGTCAGGTGCAGCCCGTTGGCGCTCACGCGCAGGCCCTCCACGGGTTTGTCGGTGAGCGTATCGAGCCAGACCGGGGGCTTGGGCCAAGTTGCCCCCCGCGCCGGGCGGAAACTCCACCCGCCAGTGATCACCGGTTTACGGAAGGACTCGGGTTTGGCCGACTGGTTGTTGTTCCAAGCTTGGACGCGGGCTTCGGCCATCATTTGGTTGCTGGCGCGTTCAGTCGGCTGGGTGGCCAGCACGGTGTCGCGGGGGAGGCGCACCTTCGGCTCGCCGATCTGGTAGGCGATGGTGAGGCTGGCGGCGCGGAGTTTGGCTTTGGTCGCCGCGGCGGCGGCTAGGGCGATGGAGGCCGGGGTTGGTTCGTCGGGTTGGGCTGCCGTAGCCGCAGGGCCGGTGCCGGGGGCGGACTCGGACCCGCCGGACTGGTGGGTGCCGCCATCGTGTCCCGCAGTGAAGAGGGGCGCCTGGGCGGGCCCAGGCCCCGCTTGGGTGGAGGCTGCGGGGTTGGGCAGGAAAATAACCAAGGGCGGTGGTGGAGGAGGGGGGGGAGAACCCTCGTTTTGGTTAATCCACACGACCTCGGTTACGGGGGTGGGGGCGTTCACATCCGGTGGTGCGGCGGGAGCGGCTGCGCTGGCGGGTGGTACCTCCGGCGGTGTGGCTGGCGCTGCTTCAGGGGCGGTGGCGACTGGTGTGGGGGCCGGCTGCGGCGGAATCTCCGGAAGCGCCGCCGCGTCGATACTGGCCGTGGTGCTCTTTGCGGGTGCGGGGGGGGCGTTCGGGGAAAGTCCGACCGTGCCGCTGCCACCGGTAGGCGTCGAAGCCTCGTTGTCAGCGTTGGGGGAGGGGAGGGATTTGGATTCAGCTGTGGGGGGGGCGGATGGAGGGGCGTCGGCGCCGGCTGCGCCCGCAGGGTGGTCGGATTTTGGCTGTCCTGATTCAGTCCCGCCAGCAGGACTACTGGAACCGTGGGCCTCGTTGGGGGCGTTGGTTGAAGCGTGGGCACCGGCAAGCTCCCCAGTTTGCCCGGGCAACTCCGGCATCACGCCGCCTTGAGCGCCGGGGGCTGGCGCCTGCGCGTGTGGGGCGAGGCTTGTCGTTGTGCCAAGGGCTCCACCCTGCGCAGTGACTTCGGTGGTGGCGGTTTCGGCCGGCGCGGGTGAGTGCTCCGGAGTAGCCTGGGCGGTCGGGGCGTGTTGATCAGTGGACTTGGAGGGGGAATGGGCGGCAGGGGCTTCCTCGGTGGAAGCGGGCGGCTGAGCGGC
>CAMBUJ010000042.1 GCA_945871005.1 Opitutus sp. GAS368
GAGCTGCTCCGGCGTTATCATCTCACCAAAAATAGAACTGAACGTTGTGACGTCAGGTTGGGCTTGGGGTACGTGGGTAATGTTCACACCCACGATACCCCCGACGCCCTTAAAAATCCACCAGACTGCTCATGCCTTAACGGCATTGCGCCTAAGCCCCGTCGTAGCTCCAGTAGACGGACCGATCATCGTTTGCATGAAAAAGATCCTACCCTCACCCATCATTTTCTCCGTGCCCCTTGCCGCCGCGCTGCCAACTTAGCCCACGCCTGACCATGACCGACCCCTTCGGACGCACCATCGACTACCTGCGCATCTCCGTCACCGACCGGTGCAATGAGCGCTGCCTGTACTGCATGCCCGAAGGCTACAAGGGCTGGGCCCAACGGCCCGACCACCTCACCGCCGCCGAACTGATTCGCATCGCCGCCTCAGCCTCCCAACTGGGCTTCCGCAAGTTCCGCCTCACCGGCGGCGAACCGCTCCTGCGCTCCGATTTCGTTTCAATCGCCGCCGGCATCGCCGCGTTGCCCACCACCACCTCGCTCGGCCTGTCCACCAATGGCACCCGTCTGGCCGGCGTCGCCCGCGAACTCTGCGCCGCCGGCGTCACCGCGATCAACGTCAGCCTCGACGCCCTCGACGCCGACACCTACCGCCGCGTTACCGGCGGGCGCCTCCCCGACGCGCTGGCTGGCATCGAAGCCGCCCTGGCCGCCGATTTCGAAGTGGTGAAACTCAACGTCGTGCTCATGCGCGGGGTAAACGAGGACCAACTCGTGCCGCTGGTGCGGTTCGCCGCCGAGCACCGCATGCCGGTGCGTTTTATTGAGCTGATGCCACTCACCCGCACCGATGTGCTCAACGAGGACAACTTCCTCTCCTGCGCTGACGCCCGCGCGCGGATCGAAGCTGAACTCGGCCCGCTCACCGACCTGCCCGACTACCGCGCCGGCCACGGCCCCGCTCGCTATGCCCGGGCCGACAACGGCGCGAGCATCGGGTTTATCGGTGCGCTCACCACCACGGACTTTTGTGGCACCTGCAACAAACTGCGCCTGACCGCCGACGGGAAGTTGCGCCCCTGCCTTGGGCGCCACGGCGAGATCGACCTACTGGCCCCGTTACGCGCCGGCCACGCCAACCTGGATGAGCTCCTGCGTGAGGCCATCGCCAACAAACCCGAAAACCACACCTTCCAAGCCGACTACGTGCCCGACCGCCCGATGACCGCCATCGGCGGCTAATTTGTTTATGCGCCTTATTTATTTTGCCCACGCCCGTCGGGCCACCGGTTGTTCGCTGGAAGAGTTGCCCCTGACCGCCCCCCTAACGCCCGCCGCGCTCTGGGATCTGCTAATCGAACGCCATCCCGCCCTCGCGTCGCTGCGCACCGTCTCCCGCCTGGCTCGCGGCGACGACTTTCTTCCCGCCGACGCCCTTCTATCGCCCACCGACGAGATCGCCATCATCCCACCCGTTTCTGGGGGGTGAAAACTGGTGCTGATTCCGACATGAGTGTCCATCCGTGTGCATCCGTGGTTAACCCGTCCGCTTACGGCTTCCGCCTTTCCCCGTGCACATCGAAATTCTGATTAACAACGTTGTAATCACTCCGTCCCCGCGCCTTTCCGATCCGGGCGTGGGCGCCTTGGCCGAATTCACCGGCAGCGTACGCCGCGAGGAAAACGGACAACCGATTGCGGCCCTCGTTTACGAAGCCTACCAGCCGATGGCTGAAACGGTGATGCGCCGCCTGCTCACCGAACTCGCCGCCAAGCACCCTTGCTTAGCGGTACGGGTGCAACACCGGATCGGCATCGTACCGGTGGGCGAAGCCGCGATCCACATCGCCGTACAAGCCCGCCACCGCGCCGAAGCGTTCGCGCTGCTCGCCGCCTTCATGGACCGCCTCAAACAGGATGTGCCCATTTGGAAAACCGACACGCTCCCCGCATGATCACTGTCGCCGAACTCTGGACACGCCTCGACGCGCTCGCGGCACCGTTACCCAGCGAACGCATTGCCTTGGCTACCGCCCTGGGCCGCATCCTCGACGAGGCCATCCTCGCCCCCGAAGACCAGCCCCCCTTCGACCGCTCGGCGATCGACGGTTACCTCGTCCACGCCGACCAAGCCCCCGGCCTTGTCACGCTCGTTGGCACCGTTACCCCCGGCTCGCCCCCGCCCGACGCGGCCCCCGCCCTCGGCACCGCCCTGCGCATCCTCACCGGCAGCGCCCTCCCGCCCGACTCCGCCGCCCTGGTCATGCAGGAGGATACCCGCCCCGCCGTCCACTCCGGCCAACGCGAACTCCTACAACCAGCTTCCGCCCGTCACATCCGCCGCCGCGCTTCGCAGGCCCGTACCGGCGACCGCCTGCTTTCATCCGGCCAACGGCTCACTTCTGGGGGACTCGCCTTGCTCGCCTCCCTCGGCGTCCCCCAACCGCTCGTCCACCGCCGCGTCCGCGTCGCCCACTTGGTCACCGGCGGCGAACTCGTTGCCCCTGACGCCATCCCGCTGCCCGGCCAGATCCGCGATTCCAACTCCACCCTCATCGCCGCTTTACTCGTGGAGGCCGGGGCCGAGCTCTGCTGGCACCGCCGGGTAGCTGACGCGCGTTCTTCCACCGCTGAAGCCCTCGCCGAAGCACTCGCCTCAACGGCTGACATCATCCTAATCAGCGGCGGAGCGAGTGTCGGCGACCACGACCACACCGGCGCGTTGCTCGCCGAGTTCGGCTTTAAAATCCACTGTGACAAAGTCGCCAGTCGTCCTGGAAAACCGTTCATCGCCGCCTCCCTCGAAGGCCGACTTGCTTTTGGCCTACCGGGCAACCCGCTGGCCCACTTCGTGTGTTTCCACCTGTTTGTGAAGCGGGTGCTCGCGCTCCTCGCCGGCACCGCTCCGACCTATCTCATTAGGGCAACCCTCGACGAAGACTCACTGCTTGAGGACAACCCCCGCGAAACGTGGTGGCCCGCATGCCTTAGCCACGCCAATAACACCAAACTAGTGATTACCCCCCTGCCCTGGCGCGACTCATCCGATCTGACCGTGTTGGCGCTTGCCGACGCTCTTGTACGCATTCCCCCGGGAGGCACCACCCAACTACAACTTGATGTTCTTCCCTGTCGTTAATCACCCATGAAAAAATTTTCCCATCTCGATGTGACCGGTGCCGCCACCATGGTCGACGTCGGTGCAAAGCCCCCACAAGTCCGCCGCGCCGTCGCCTCCGGTGAACTGCGCTGTGAAGCCGCCACCATCCGCCTGCTCAAAAAACAGGCGCTGCCCAAGGGCGATGTGTTGGCCTGTGCCCGGGTCGCCGGCATCATGGCGGCCAAACGCACCAGCGAACTGATTCCGCTTTGCCACCCGCTCGCGCTGGAAAAAGTCACGGTTGATTTCGTAGTCAAAACCGACCGAATCCTGATCACTGCCGAAGCCCGCCTGACCGGAAAAACGGGGGTCGAAATGGAAGCCCTCACCGCGGTCTCCGTAGCCGCGTTGACGCTCTACGATATGATGAAAGCCGTCGATAAAACCATGGTCATTGGCGAGGTCCGCGTGACCACCAAAACCAAAAACTAAGCCTCTATCCATTTAGCCCACGGAACACACTGAACACACGGAAGAATAAATCACTCTAATCTTCATTTGGTTAATATATCTCTTAGCTCGTGTCACAGTTTACTCCGATTCCATTTTCTTCTGTGTGCTCCGTATTCCGTGGGCAATAACTCCGTGACCACCCCACTCCGACTCGCCCGTGTCACCCTGAGCGACCGCGCCTCGGCTGGCGTTTACGCCGACCTCAGCGGCCCTGAAATCGAGCGCGTCCTGCGCGCCTGTTTCGGCGCCGAACCGACGATTCTGGTCCGCCTGATTCCCGACGACCGCGATGGCATTGGCGCCACCTTACGAACCCTGTGTGACGACGATCACTGCGATCTGATCGTCACCACCGGCGGCACCGGCCCCGCGCCGCGAGACGTCACCCCCGAAGCCACCCGCGACGTGATCGAGCGCGAGTTACCCGGCTTCGGCGAAGCGATGCGCGCGGTGAGCTTTGCCAAAGTCCCCACGGCGATCCTCTCCCGCGCCACCGCCGGCACCCGCGGGCGCACGCTGATCGTCAACCTTCCCGGCAACCCCCGCGCTATCGGCGAATGCCTGCCGCCGCTACTGCCCGCCATCCGCGAATGCCTCAAACACCTTCACGGCGGATAGCCCTCGAAACACACTCAATAACACGAAAATAAAACCCTTCGATTCGGCCTACTCCTTGGTGTTATTTCGTGTTTTTCGTGGGCAATAATTCAGTTTCCTCGCTGCCATGATCCGCCTCGAACACCTCTACCTTTCCCCTGGCCACAACTACTTCGGCCACCACGAGCAGCCGGCGGGAGAACACCCGATCCTCGCTGTGCCCGCGCTTGAGTGCGTGGCCGGACGAGGGGTACGTGGCGACCGTTTTTTCGACTACAAACCCGACTACAAGGGCCAGATCACCTTCTTCGCCGCCGAGATCTACGAGGAGCTTTGCACCACGTTTTTGCCGCTCGCCGGAGCGCACCCCGCACCCTCGGCCTTTCGCCGCAACGTGATCACCCGCGGCGTCGATTTGAACAATCTGATTGGCCAAAGTTTTTGCATCCAAGGTATCTCCTTTTTGGGCACGGCTGAATGCTCACCCTGTTACTGGATGGATCAGGCGTTCGCTCCTGGCACCGAAACCGCGCTCAAAGGTCACGGCGGGCTACGCGCTAAAATACTCACCGACGGATGGCTCCGACTCCCCGTCAAAGGCGGCGCAAACTAACCCATTATGTTGGTTTTCCATGGCCACGGCCGCAGCCGTTCCGCTGGCCATTGACCTTAGTCACCATGTCCACCTTCCCCCCCTTTCCCTTTAGCGCCGCCATCCTCGCCGGAGGCCGCTCCTCGCGCATGGGGCGCGACAAGGCGTTCTTGCCCCTCGCGCCCAACGGCGAGCCATTGATCAACCACCAAGCGGCCTTGCTGCGCCGAATCGGTTGCGGCGAACTGATTATTTCCGGACGCCTCGGCGTGGATTATGGCGTTCCAGGTTCCCGCGTAGTCACCGACACGATGATCGATTCCGGCCCGCTGGCCGGCTTGGTCGCACTACTCACTGCCGCGCGCCATCCCTGGGTCATGGCAATTGCGGTCGATTTACCCCACCTCACGACCGACTACCTCGCGAAACTTCTCGCCGCCGGCGCGGGCGTCAGCGGAGTCGTACCCCTTGGAGCGGGCGGTTACGAACCACTGGTCGGACTTTATCCGCAAAAAATGCTGCCGCTGATGAAAGACTCTCTGGCTGCGGGACGACTCAGTCTGCAACCCCTGCTGCACACCGCGGTGGCCGAGGGACTCCTGCGCCCGCTGGCAATTGAGGCCCACGAGCAGGTGCTTTTCACCAATTGGAACACTCCGGCCGACTGCGGAAACGCTTAATGACGTTTTTTGTCCTATCCTTTGGCAAATTCGCCCCATACCTTCGCACATGGAAAAACTTAAATTTACCGAGCTTGGCCTTTCCGCCGAAGTGCTGAAGGCCGTGGACAAGATGGGTTTTGAAGAGGCTTCCCCGATTCAAACCGCCGTCATTCCGCTGCTGCTCGCGGGGCGTGACGTCGTCGGCCAATCGGCCACCGGCTCCGGTAAAACCGCCGCCTTCGGCATCCCCGCGGTCGAAAAGGTTGACCCGAAAAAGAAGGTCGTGCAGGTCCTCATCCTCTGCCCCACCCGCGAGCTCGCGGTGCAGGTGGCCGAGGAAATCGCCAAACTCGCCTTCTACAAATCCGGCGTGCGCGAGGTCCCGATTTTCGGTGGCCAGCCCTACGATCGCCAGATCCGCGCCCTCGAGGCCGGCGCCCAGATCGTCATTGGCACCCCCGGTCGCGTCATGGACCACATGGAACGCGGCACCCTCCGCCTGGATAACCTCAAGATGGTGATTCTCGACGAGTGCGACCGCATGCTCGACATGGGCTTCCGCGACGACATCGAGAAAATCCTCTCGGAAACTCCCGCGACCCGCCAATCGCTGTTTTTCTCGGCCACCATGCCGCCGGCCATCCAGGGGATGATCAAGCGCTTCCTGCCCAATCCGGAGTGGGTCAAGATCGCCGCCCAAGCCCAAAATGCGCCCAAAGTGGACCAGGTTTACATCGAAATGGACCGTCGCTACAAAATCGACGTCCTCACCCGCCTGATCGACCTGCACGATTTCCGCTACGGCATCATTTTCTGCTCCACCAAAATCATGGTGGACGAGCTCGACGAGCACCTCCACGCCCGCGGCTACGCCACCGACCGCCTGCACGGCGACATCACCCAGGCCCAGCGCACCCGCGTGATGGACAAGTTCAAACGCCGCGGCTTCGAGTTCCTCGTGGCGACCGACGTGGCTGCGCGCGGTCTTGACGTCGATGACCTGGAAGTGGTGTTCAACTTCGACCTGCCCAACGACGCCGAGGATTACACCCACCGCGTGGGACGCACGGGGCGCGCCGGTCGCGAAGGCAAGGCGTTCACGTTTGTGGCCGGCCGCGAGCTCTACGGCCTGCAAAACATGATTCACTACGGAAAGCTGAAGATCCGCCGTGAAAACGTGCCCTCGATCGACCAGGTCGAAGAGGCACGCGAAAACGTATTCTTTGAAAAGGTGCGCGGCGTCCTCGATGCCGCCAAATACATCAAGCAGGACCGCTTTATTGACCGCCTGATGGAACAGGGTTATCCGAGCACCGACGTTGTTTCGGCCCTGCTCCACATGATGCATGGTGGCGACAAGCCCGAGGCCGCCCCCAAGGCTGCCGCGCCGGTCAAGGCTGGCGCTGAGCGCACCGCCCGGCCGATCGCCGCGCCCGCATCGAAGCCTGCCGCCCATGTGGCCGCACCGGCCTACGTGCCGGAACCGGCCCGCGCCGCCGTTCCCCCCGCCTTCGCCAAGGTAGCAGGCAAACCCAAACCCGCCACGTCTGCCCCGGCCCGCGCCGAGGTGGCCGAGCAGAACGAACCCGCCGAGCAGGAACGGGTGAGCTTTGAAAACGAGGGCGCCGCCACCGAGGTCCGTCCGAGCAAACAGAAGTTCCAGCGCCCCGCCCGCACCGGACGCGAGCCGAACATGACCACCTTGTTCTTCAACGTCGGTCGCAAGCAGCTGATCACCCCTGCCGACATCGTCGGCAAGATCGCCGGAGTTACCCGCCTGCCGGCCAATGTGGTCGGTTCGATGGACATCCACCAGCGTCACACACTGGTCGACATCAGCAACGAACACGTGGCCATGGTGTTGCAAAAGCTGAAGGGCATTCGCGTGAAGAACATCGCCCTCGAGCCCGCCTTGGCCACGGACGCTGATCGCGCCGCGGAATAAGTTAGGCGGTTAACCTGCGTCCCCAACCCCAAGCGCCTTGGTTTGCCCCGCGCTTGGGGTTGGCGGAGGCAAAGTCAGCGTCTGTGGACGGGACGCGTTGCATAAAGAATGATACCGCCCAAAGGCCTGCCATAATAACGGCGTGCCCCATGTCTTTGTTATCGAGGAATTCCGAAGAGGCCGGAGAATGACGCTTTTTTAAGAACGGGGGTAACCTAGCAGAAAACTCTGCGTCACCGTTGACTCACGGCACTCTCCATTTGCTACAATAAGATCGGTTACCACCCATCGGTATAACCCAAACTAGACCAACTACTCGCATGCACGCTTGGACGCTTATTTCCTTCATCGCATTCACCGGCTTTGCCGCCCTGCTCACCTGGTGGCTGACCCGAAAAGATGAAAAGGCCAGCTCGGAGGGCTTTTTTCTCGGTGGCCGCAGCCTAACTTACCCCATCATCGCGGGCTCTTTGCTCCTCACGAACCTTTCCACCGAACAAATGGTGGGCCTCAACGGGGCCGCGTTTAATGACGGCCTGAGCGTCATGGCGTGGGAAGTCATTGCGGTGATCGCCCTGGTGATCATGGCCCTTTTCTTCCTTCCGCGCTTTCTCAAAGCCGGAATCACCACGGTGCCCCAGTTTCTCGAACTGCGTTTCGACAAACGCACCCAGAACATCGCCAATATCATTTTCCTGAGCGCCTACGCGTTGCTGCTCATCCCCATCATTCTTTATAGCGGCGCTGTCGGACTCATGCAGATGCTCGATGTCCAGGCACTCACGGGTATCGACCAACCCGTAACCCTGTTCGGCCAGACCCTCCAGCCCGACACGGTGATCCTCTGGGGCACCGCGATCCTGATTGGCATCATGGGTTCACTTTATTCGCGCCTTGGCGGTCTGCGCACCCTCGCCGTCTTGGATACCATTAACGGTGTTGGTCTTCTGGTCGGCGGTTTTCTTATTACTTGGTTTGGCTTGAGCACCATCGGCAACGGTCAAGGTGCCTTGGCTGGATGGGATGCCCTCGTCGCCGCCAATCCTGATCGCCTCAGCTCCATCGGTAAAGAAGGCCAAAGCGTTCCTTTCTCCACCTTATTCACCGGTGTCGCCCTCCTTAACCTGTTCTACTGGTGCACCAACCAGCAAATCATCCAACGCACCTTTGGCGCCAGCAGTCTGGCTGAAGGCCAAAAAGGCGTTCTGCTCACCGGCGCTCTCAAGCTTCTCGGACCGGTCTACCTCGTGATTCCGGGGGTGATTGCTTACCACCTGTACGCGAGCCAGGGCATTCGCGCTGACCAAGCCTACGGCAAACTGGTATTTGATGTGCTTCCCGGTCCCTTGGTCGGTTTCTTCGCCGCAGTGATGGTCGGCGCCATTCTCAGTTCCTTTAACGCCGCCCTGAACAGCACCTCGGCGCTGTTCAGCATCGGTCTTTATAAGCACATCATCAATCCGAAGGGCACCGAAGCGCAGGTCATGCGTGCCGCCAAAATCTTCGTGGTCGTCACCGCGTTGTTGGCCATGGTGATTGCCCCGCTGCTGGCCGGCCAGGCCAGTATCTTCAAATACCTCCAGAAGATGAACGGCATTTATTTCATCCCGATTTTTGCCGTGGTGGTGGTGGGTATGCTCAACCGGCGCGTCCCCTCGATTGCCGGCACCTTGGGCCTGCTCGGTGGCGTGGCGACGATCGCCCTGGGTTACTTCCTGCCTGACTCGATCAACCCGATCACCGCGCTCGGGCTGCATGAGTTCCACTTCCTCGGCTTGGTGTTCGCCGTATTGGTGATCGGTATGTTGGTAATCGGCGCCTTGCGTCCCCGCGCCACCGCGTGGGAACTGACCAGTGGCAACACGATCGACATGACCCCATGGATCAACGCCAAGTGGGCCAGCCTTGTCTTGGTCCTGTTGGTGATCGGCATCTATGTTTACTTCGCGGTTTAAGCGCTAAACTCAAAACGACGCGGTGAGCCCCCGCGGGGGTTCACCGAATAGAAATCGGTAAACGGCCTTAAAGCCGGACGCTAAAAAGCCCGCTCCCACGCCTTACCCAGGCGAGGGAGCGGGTTTTTTATTGGCCGGATTCCTCCGCATTTCTGCCCCGGCCAGGAGTAGTACAACCTATTGGTCTAGTATGCCAAAACCGACCACCGGTCGGTTCTACAACGGTCCGCTATCTTTATTCACCGGACATATCAGCCAAATGAGCTAGCTCATCCTATGCGTCTTATCGCCATGCGCCAAGAACCACAAAAGGCAGATAAATAATAATTTATGCACAAAAAAACCCGGCCGAAATCGACCGGGTTTTAAAAAGAGCAGTTTATTCGATAATTACTTAAACGGATCCAACTCGGCCGCCGTCCACGGTTTGGCACGGGCCGCCTCCTTGGACAGAATCTCCACGACTTTCGCCTTGGTGATCGGCTCAGCTTTGTTGGCCCATTCTTGGCGGATGTAGGTCAACACCTGCGAGATCTTCTCCTCGTTCCAGTTATAACCACCGCCAGGGACTTTACCAAAGGCGGGCATGGCGCCGTTATAGGTTTTCCCTGCCACTTCCATCGGACCATTCATGCCGTGCAGGAGAATACGAACCAACCGCTCCTCGTTGCCCACCACCCACTCCGAACTTGCCAAAGGGGGATATGCACCCGCCACGCCCTGCCCGTTAACCTGATGGCAAGTTGCACAAACCTGTTGATACGCTTTTTTGCCCGCCGCAATCACCTGTTCAGGGGTGAGCTCTTTGCTTGCACCGCCGGCGGCAGCTTTGGGATCAAAGCGCTCGTCGTAAACCATCGGACTGAAATCCGCGCGGTAATGCACCACGTAGACACAGGTCACGAAAATCATCGTGGAAATGAAGCCGAGTAAGAACAGCGGCATCAACTTGTAGCCCTGTTCAGGCTCGGGCTGTTTGCTCGCCAAGTCGGAGTGAACCTGCTGAATGCTTTCGTCGGAGGCTACCTCCGGACCGGAGGATAGATTATTGTTCTGGTCAGCGCTCATTTATGGGACTCCTTCGATTTAACGGCCTTAGGTGCAGGCGGCGTATAAACATTCTTGGTCTCTGGATAGGCGTAGGTGTCCTTCAAGCTGAGCAAGTAGGCGACCAGCGCCTCGGCCCGGGGCGAGGGAACTACTTCATAGCCGAGAGCGGCAGGCAACTTGAGGGCCTTGGCCGAACCCTGGCCGATGATCGGTTGGGTTTTAAAGAGATAAGCGTAGGCCGGCATGTTGCTTTCCTTCACCACCGCTTGGGGGTGATAAAGATAAGCGTAGAGCGAGGCGGCCGTATGATCGGTGCCGTTGGCGTTTTTACGGGCGGCAAAGTTACGCAAATCAGGGCCCACTCGCTGAGACCCGAGCAACACGTGGGTTTCGCGGATGTAATCACGGGCGACACTTTGACGCTCGCCCCAGCCCCGGCTTTTTTCCCCGACGTCGGAGCCAAAGCCTTCACGGCGAACCTGTTGAGTATGGCAAGATACGCAGCCGAGGTCCTGGTAGACCAGTTTACCCTGGGCGGCGAGACCGGCGGCAGGCAGGGGGAAGGCCTTGCCTTCGTCTTCGTCGATATGAGTCGAGAAGTCGCCGTAGCTGATCTGGTTGGACAAGACCAAGCCGACAAACGAGAGGGCTAGGGCGAGGAAAATTCCAAGAAATAAATAGGGAGCGCGGTTCATCGGGTGGCCTCCGGTTGTGCGGCCAGCAGGTCCTTCACCGAGCGTACGCAGCAGGCGGAAGCGTTGGCCAGGGTCCAGAAGAAGTTAATAGCAAAGGCGAGTTGGCCGATGGCGAGCAGTACGCAACCGACGCTAGCCGAGAAAAGGTAAGGCAGGGTCGCGGTGGTCACCGCCGAGAAGGCAATCGAGGCATCCGCGAGTTGCAGGCCTTGCTGGATACCGCCGACCGCGAGGGAACCGACCAGTAAAACCACCCCGATGGCGGATGCGACAAAGTGCACCCCAGTCAGGGCGTCATTGGCCCAAGCGGTGGCGAACACACGGGGCACGATGACATAGAGCGAACCGAAGATCACCATGGTAAAGAAACCGTAGAGCCCGAGTTGCACCTCGGCTGCGGTGAAATAGGTGAACTGGGTCAGCGCGGCGAAACCGTGGGTGGCGTCGGCCACCATGGAGAGCAGCACCAGCATCAGGGCAACCACCCCGAAGGCGATGAAGCGCAGGGGGTAACTGTTCTTGAGCGAACCCCAGCTGCCGGAGAGGGTGCCGACGAAATTAAGACCAAAGATCACCAACGGGACCAGCAGCATGAAACTGGCGGCGGCGCCAAACGTCTGCACCCAAGCGGGAACCGGGCCACCCAATAGGCGGGCGAGGCCGGCCCAGCTGCCAAAGACCAAAATCCACCAGAAACCAGTCGAGGCTAAATTGTAGTGGGCCACCGGCTTGAGCAGCAATTTTGGCAGGAAATAATAAATGGCTGCCAGGGCGATCGAGGCGAACCAGAGCAGGAACAAGTTACCCGAAAACCAGGCCTGAATCACCGATTGCACCGTACCGCGCACCGGGACCAAAACCAGCATGACCTGGGCGATGGAATAGATCCAAGGGAAGGCCAGCAGGGCGACAAAAAGATACCACTGGGAGGCAAACAACTGCTGCGAACGGCCATCGCGAAAAACCACAAACGTCCACGCAGCGATCAGCGCATACGCAACCCAGAGAAGCGGTAAGGCAAAACCAGGCATGTCCAAACCGGCGATCGAAGAAGAGAAGCCGCTGAGGATGCCAACCAACCCGACCGCTACACCCACGTTCCAAAAAACCGTACCGAGCAGGAGGGCGCCAAAACCCGGCAGCACGCCGCGCGAGAGACGGGCCATCAGCCAGAGGCTGACGGCGAAAGCAGCATTAAAGCCCCAGCCATAGATCAGCACGCTGCTCTGGGCGGGTTGAATCCGTCCGTAGGTCACATACTCGCAGGCATTAAAAAATGCCGGAGTGTGCAACTGCCAGGCCGCAACTACTCCCAACACACTGGCCACCAACAGCCACAGCAGGGCTGAGGTGATCAGGAGCGTGAGCGGGGTGCGCAGGGAAGCGTCAATGACGGAGGCTTCGCTCGTTGGCGTGTGGGCGCCTTCGGGCTTGAGCTGAGGTGAGAGGCAGGAATCAGTGGCCATCTGTAGGTTTTGAACCAATCAAGAATGAGGCGGGAGTCAGGCGGAGGTGGTTGCCGGCGTGAGCCGTAACCGTTGTCCCCCGCTCGGCGGGCTCACTTCTTGGCGTTGAGCTCTTGAATCGTGAGGGTGATGGCGTCGGCAATCGGGATACGCACCACGCCGTTGGCTTGGTCTACCCAACCGTAGGTGGTGGCGGCGGCCTTTTCCTTGGCGCGGAGCTCGGCCAAGGCGGCTTTGCGCTGCACCGGGGTGCGTACGCCATCAGCCAAAGGGGCCGGGGTTTTGGGCAGGTAGGCGATGAAGACGATCAGCGCGAAGATCGCGAAACCACCGATGGCGGCTGCCACCGTCGTCAAAGTACCGGAAGAGGAAGGAGTTTTGGAGGAATCACTCATGATGGGTGAGGCATTCAGTGATGCGCGGGTCGCGGATCGGGATGAGTTTGGTCTTGGGGAAGCTCTTCAGGTAGGCCCAGAAGAACACGCCGCCGACACCGACGATCGAGGTGGCCGTCCAGAGCAGGTTGAGCGACAGGAAGGGCAACGGTTCGCCATGGGAATCCTTGAGGGCGGGTCCGACATTGAAGATCAAGTCGATCACGATCATCAAAAGGATCCAGCGCACGATGAAGGCGATGCGGCTGTGGGTGATCTTGTTCTTATAAGAGAGCAGGAACAGGAACGGGAACAGGAAGTGGCCGAAGAGGATGAGCATACCGACGTACTTCCACTGGCTGGGTTCGCCGGCGCGGGTGATTTCGCGCAGGTTGTACCAGAAGGTTTCCTCGGGAACGTTGGCGTTCCAGATCAGGAAGTACTGGGAGAACGTGACGTAGGCCCAGAACACGGTGAAGGCGAAGATCAACATACCCACGGAGTGCAGGTGGTTGTTGTTCAAAATGCCCTTGAGGTCGCCGCGCTTGTAGAGGGCCAGCAACATGAGTACGCCGATCGCGAGGGCGCCGCGCACGCAGTTGGCGAAGAACCACACACCGTACATGGTGGAGAACCAGTGGTACTCCAAGCTCTTGATCCAGTAGATGGCCGCGAGCGACAGGGTGATCGCACCGACCGCCAAACCGAAGGCGGCGGTCTTGCGGTTCATGAACGTCCACTTCAGGTCGCCATCGGCGTCTTGGCTGAACGATGCTTTGCGCAGGCGGGCCGACAGCCAGATCCAGGCGGCGAAGCACAGCGCCGTCATGGCGGTGAACATCTCCAGGTTCAGGAAGCTGGACTTTTTAACGTAGAGCGGGTCATGGCCAACGGTGTGGCCGCCATGAATCACCGCATCTGGGTTCATCCAGTTCCAGATGTAATCGTGCGAACCGGTCCAGGAAACGATGACCAGCGGGGCGAACAACAGGGCCAGCCAAGGGAAGGCGGCCAGACCGTGCTCGAACTGACGGCGCAGCACCACCGACCAGGAGGCGTCGAGGATGTGGTGGATCATCACCAGCATGAGCATGCCGATGGCAATCGCGGTCCAGAAGGACACGCCGATCAGCCAGGAAAGGGCGACGGCGTGTCCATCGGAGACGAATAAGCCGATGATCGTCAGGACGATACCGGCGAGGCCGACCCCGAGGGCCTTACCCGCGCAGGCGCAGGATGACGAGGTTTCGGACGGGAGTGCCGCAGAAGCGGTGGCAGCGTGGGTGCTCATTTGATACCAAGCTCAGATTTGTGACCGGGAGGAACGTCCGCGGCGGTGGCGTGGGCGGCACGCTGGAGAGCGCGCACATAGGCGATGACCGCCCAGCGATCGTCGGCGGGGAGTTTGTCCGCGTAGGAAAGCATGTTGCCCTTACCGTTGGTGATGGTGTTGAAAATCTCGCCAACCGCCATGTTGCGCAGGCGGCTGTCGTGGAATGTGGGCGTGGCGCCCATCCCGTACTGCTTGGTGATACCGTTGCCGTCACCGACCGCGCCGTGGCAAGGCGCGCAGTAGATGGTGAAACGATCCTGGCCGCGCTCTAAGAGCTTGGCATCCACCGTGATAGCGGCAGGGAAACCCACCACCCAGGCGCCCGCGGCGTCCTTGCCCGCAAAGCGGGTGGAGTCAGCCTTGAGGAACTGGGGGTCGGCGGCATCGGACTTGCGGCCGAAAGCCACCGTGCCGGCGATGCGGGTGCGATCAACACGACCGTCGGAGAAGAACTTCGACTCGGCCTGCGGCTTGTATTTGTCCTGGTGGTCCATGTCGGAGAACACCTCAAGCGGCGAGCGAGTGGAGAGCGAACCGCGAAAGCCCAAAATGGACAACGCGAGGACGACTACGAAGAAGAGGGTGAGATAAACGTAACGCATGGCTCAGGCTTCCAGCTCCTGGATGTCTTTGCCCCCGGCCTTCTCGAGCAAGGCCTTGGTCAGGGCGAGGTTGAATTTCGGGTCGGCGGACTCGATCACGATGTGGAACTTGTCGTCCATGCCGGAGAGGATTTTGTCGCTCTTGAGCACCGGGTGGTAGTGCATCGGCAGACCGTTCAGGAAGAACATGCCGCCGATGGTGGCGAACGCGGTGAAGAGAATGGTCAGCTCGTAAGACACCGGGAAGGCGAACAGCGGGCTGAAGTAGGGCTTGCCACCAACGACCAGCGGGTAGCTGACCGCGCTGGTGTAGTAGATCAGCGACATGCCGGTGGTGAAACCGAGCAGACCGCCGCACAAGGAGAACTTCGGCACGTTGGAGCGTTTCAAACCCATGGCCTTGTCCAGACCGTGGATCGGGAACGGCGTGATGCAGTCCCAGTTTTTGTAGCCGGCGTCGCGCACCTGCTCCGCCGCGTGGTAAACGCTCGGAGTCGTGTCGAAGGTGGCGATCAAGCCGTAAGGTTTAGCGGACATGGGTATAAATGTGTCGGCGTTAAATTAGTGGTGGTCGTGGCCGTGAACGTCGGCCTGCGGCATGACCGACTTGATTTCGGCCATGGGCATGACCGGCAAGAAGCGGATGAAGAGCAGGAACAACACGCTGAACACGCCAAAGGTACCGAAGAAGGTGAAGATTTCGACGATCGAGGGGCTGTAGTAACCCCACGAGGACGGCAGGAAGTCGCGGGCCAGCGAGGTGACGATGATCACGAAGCGCTCGAACCACATACCCACGTTGACGAAAATCGAGAGGATCCAGACCAGCGCGGTGTTTTCGCGGACTTTTTTGAACCAGAAGAACTGCGGGGTGATAACGTTGCAGCTAATCATGATCCAGTAAGCCCAGGCGTAGTGACCGAAGGCGCGGTTGATGAAGGCGAAACCTTCGTTGGGGTTCGCACCGTACCAGGCGATGAAGAACTCCATGCCGTAGGCGTAACCGACGATCGTGCCGGTGGCCAAAACGATCTTACACATACAGTCGATGTGATACTGGGTGATCAGATCCTGCATGCCGTAGATGGCGCGCAGCGGGAGCATCAGGGTCAGCACCATGCCGAAACCCGAGAAGATCGCGCCGGCCACGAAGTACGGAGGGAAGATGGTGGTGTGCCAGCCCGGGAGCAGCGACACGGCGAAGTCGAACGACACGATCGTGTGCACCGACAACACCAGCGGGGTGGAGATACCGGCCAAGATGAGGTAAGCCATCTCGTAGTTGCTCCAGTGACGGTTCGACCCGCGCCAACCCAAGGCGAAGAAGCCGTAGCAGAACGAACGCACCTTGTTACCGGCCTTGAAGAAGCGGTCGCGAAGGACAGCCAAGTCGGGCAACAAACCGACATACCAGAACAGCACCGAAACGGTACCGTAGGTGGAGACGGCGAACACGTCCCACTCCAGCGGTGAACGGTAGTTCTGCCAGATTGCGTTACTGTTCGGGATCGGGAACAGGTACCAGGCGAACCAGACGCGACCGACGTGGAACACCGGGAAGATACCGGCGCAAACCACGGCGAAAATCGTCATCGCCTCGGCGGCGCGATTGATCGAGGTACGCCATTTCTGGCGCAACAAGCACAAGATCGCCGAAATGAGCGTACCGGCGTGACCGATACCGATCCAGAACACGAAGTTAACGATGTCCCAGGCCCAGTTAACCGGGTTGGCGTGGCCCCAAACACCGACGCCCGTGGAAACGAGGTAGGTGACGCCGGCGACGGTGAACGAGGCGACGCAGCAGGCGAGGACGAAGCAAACCCACCACCAGGTGGGGGTCTTGCCTTCGATGATGCCGCAGATCTTGTCGGTCACCCAACCAAAGCTCCGGTTGTTTTCAACCAGAGTGGCGCGGGGGAACGGGGTCGGATTAACCTCGTTGAGGATGGCCGGCTGAGCGGCGGATGTGTGTGCGTGAGAGGCCATTAGCTATTTCCTCCGAAGAGGTTGGTGCCGAGAAGTGAGCTGTGTTTCTGCGGATGCGCGGCGGCGGGAGCGTGGCCGTGGTCGTCATGACCGTGGCCGTGCGCGGGTTCTTTGCCGAAGAGCGGGTTGTTCTTCTTCTCGTACTCGGTGCGGCTGAGCGGGAGCGAAGCGTAGTCCGGCATGGCCGGGTTCGGGTTGCGCAGCTTGCCGAGGTAAGTGGTGCGGGGACGGATGTTGAGGTAACCGAGCAAGGCGTAGTCCTGCTCGAGGGCCTTGGCCTTGGATACGGCGCTGGTCGGATCCTTGATGTTACCGAAGGTGACCGCGTCGGCCGGGCAAACCTGTTGGCAAGCCGTGCGGATAGTGCCATCGGGAATCGCCACGTTGTCGGAGGCGCCCGCCTTCACCTTCTGCTTGATCTTGGCCTGCTGGATGCGTTGCACGCAATAGGTGCACTTCTCCATCACGCCGCGCATACGCACGGTGACGTCGGGGTTTTTGACCATCTTGACCAGCTCCGGCATGCCGGACTGACCGAGCGGCCCCATGTACAACTCGTCGAGTGAACGCTTGTTCCAATCGAAGAAGTTGAAACGGCGCACCTTGTAAGGGCAATTGTTCGCGCAATAACGCGTGCCGATGCAACGGTTGTAGGCCATCGTGTTGAGGCCTTCCTCGTCGTGGACGGTGGCGTTGACCGGGCAGACGATTTCGCACGGGGCGAGTTCGCAATGTTGGCAACCCACCGGCTGGAGCGAGACTTGCGGATCCTCGGGGAGGACCTTGTTGCCCGGGCCACCGAAGGCGGCGGCCTCGATCTGGCCGTCGGAGTAGTAGCGGTCCAAACGGATCCAGTGCATCTCACGACCGCGCAGGACCTGGTCCTTGCCGACGATCGGGATGTTGTTCTCGGCTTGGCAGGCGACAACGCAAGCGTTGCAGCCGATGCAGGTGTTCAGGTCGATCGACATGCCCCACTGGTGAACACCGGTGAGTTCCTCGTGATCGTAGAGAGACTGACCACGCGGGATTTTGCCGGCGATGATCGCCTTGCGCTTGGCGCGATCCTCGGGCGTGAGCTTGGCAAGCTCCTCGTTGGAGTCGGACTCGCCCAAGTTGGCCGGAGCGTGGGACTCGATGCCGAACTTGTTAACGAAACCCAGATCGGTGGAGCCGTCCTCAGCGAAGTTGGATTCGCGGACGATCTCGCGGCCTTCCATCGACCAGTGCTCTTGGGTGTTGGCCAGGTCGTAGACCTCGCTGGTGACCTTGATGGTGGCACCGGTGGCGAAACCGAGCGTGCCGGTGGTGCGGGCCGGGTAGAAGTTGTGGCCGACGCCCTTGCCGACGCGACCCGAGACCGTGCGGCCGTAGCCGAGCGGGAGCACGAGGGTGTAGTTGGACAGACCTGGCTGGATGTGGAGCGGACCGCGGACGGTGACGCCGTTGACGGTCACTTCGCCGATAAAGGCCTGCTCTTTGCCCTGCTTGAGGTTGGCGTTTTCTTTGCGGGCGACCTGAAACAGCGAACCTTCCGGATCGATGCCGAGGTGCAGGGCCAGACGCGGGCTGACGAGGATCGCGTTATCCCAAGAAATCTTGGTGATCGGATCCGGGCACTCTTGGAGCCAACCGTTGTTGGCGAAGCGACCGTCGTCGACCTTGGCGTCGAAGCTAAAGCGCACTTCGAGGTTGGTCTCGGAGAGGGCGCTGTAGCTGGGCGCGAGGGCGAACAGCGGGGACAGACCGGCGGCGTTGAAGCTCACATCGGCCTTCTTGTAGGCGGAACCCACGAGCAGACCGTCATGCAAGAACTGGCGGAACACGTGGTCGGCGTTACCGCCGCCAATGATGCCCGTGATGGTGTTGTAAACCTGGGTGTACGGATCGGTGATGGTTTCGCCGGCGATGCGGGCTAGAACCTCGATCTCGGTCAGGCCGTTGAACAACGGCATGACCATCGGCTGCACCGGGACGATCGTGCCGTCGGCGGTGCGGGCGTCGCCCCACGACTCGAGGTAGTGGGCGGCCTGAATGTGCGTGCCGGAAACCGCGGAGGTTTCGTCAACGTAGTAGCCGTAACGCACCACGTCGGGCACGGCTTTGAGCAACTCGGCGAAACCGAGGTCAGCAGGAGCGTCGTAAGCGGGATTGCCGCCGAGGATAACCAGCGACTTGACCGAACCGGCCTTGAGGGCGGCGGCAAGCGTCGAGATGGTCGCGGCGGTGTTGGCGGGAACTTCGACGAAGTCGACCGTCTTACCGACGTTCTTGAGGAACACGTTGAGCGCGTAGGCGATCGCGTGAACCTGGGGCGGCAGGTGGCTGCCGGCGACGATCACACACTCACCCTTGTGGGCGAGCAGGTCTTTGGCGCAGGCGTCGAGCCACTTGTCCTGATCCTTGAAGGTCAGGCCTTGGGCCAACGTGCTGAAGTTGGCGTCACCGGTCAATTTGCCCGCGAGGGCGGCGGTGAAGGCCAACATGTGGCTGCTGGCCAGACGGAGGCGGTGATCGGCCATCGAACCGACGAGCGAGAAGCTGCTCTCGATCGAATAAAGGCGGTTCATCGCATCGGTCTTGCTGACGACCTTGCGGCCCTTGGCGAAATCGCGGGCGTAGGCCAGCGAATGCGCCTCGGTTTGGAAGAAGTCGGCATCGATCGCGACAATGCGCTTGGCCTTGGCGAACTGGTAGAGCGGCTTGACGCTCTGGCCAAAAACGGCCTGGGCGGCGGAGGCGGAAGCCTCGTCTTGACCTGCCTCGTATTCGGCCCAGATCGCGGCGGGGAATTTCTTCTTCAGCTTGGCGACCAGCGCGGCGCGGGTCGGCGAGCTGGATTGGCCGGCCAGGAAGGCGAGACCGGCGCCGGAGGTGGCGGCGGCATCAGCGCCAATCTTGGCGAGCAAATCCTGGACGGCGGCAGCGGTGACGGCGGCACCCTTAACGGTGGCGACGCTCGCGCGGTCCGGATCGTAGAGGTCGAGGACGGAGGCCTGGACGAAGGCGTTGGAGCCACCGCCGTAGGGCGCGTAGGTCGGGTTGCCTTCGATCTTGGTCGGACGACCCTCGTGGGTCTCGGCCAGAATCGGCACGGCGCCCCGGCGCGTCGGCATGGCCGAGGCGAAATAAAGCGGCAGACCGGAAATGGCGTCCTCCACGGACTTGCCGTAGGGCAGGATGTTCTTTTCCGGACGGCGGCAGCCGGCGGCCAGACCGACGCCACCGAGGGCGAAGGAGGCGGCCATCAGCTTAAAGAACTGGCGGCGGTCAACGCCGTTCAGGTTCGAAGCGTCGGCAGGGAACTCGCGTTCAACCTGGGCCTTGAAGCCCGGGGTGGCGGCGAGTTCGTCGAGGCTGCGCCAGTATTTCGGACCAGACAGTTCGCTGGCGGACGGAGCGGG
>CAMBUJ010000043.1 GCA_945871005.1 Opitutus sp. GAS368
GTGAGGCGGAACCAAGGCAAGGAGGTGGTGTTGCGGACCGATTACAGTGATTTTCGGCCAGTCCAGGGGGTGATTTTACCTCATCGCTGGGTGATATCGCAGGACGGCAAGCCGCTGCGCGAAACCGTGATCGACCGGATGGAACCCAACCCAGAAATTCCGCAGCACGTGTTTTCCCCAGCACCTGAGCGCGCGCGGTAAGACGCTCGGTGCGGAAGCGCTACGCCGTTTCGTAGGGGCAGTTCGGCGAGCACCCTGGCGGGTTTTGATCGCCGGTTTGCTTTTCGGCACTTGCCAGAGCGCGGGGGGGCACGTTGGAGTCGGCCCACTATGGCCCTCTTCGGTTCCTTTGCCACCGTCCGCTCCCAACTCATCGAACGTCCTGCGTTCCAAAAGGCGCTGGCCTACGTCGAGGAAATCCTCCGGCCGGGCTCGCCGGCGCACACCCGACTGCAGGGCGTGGCCACGGGTGCCACCGTGCGCGTCGAGTTGGGCGACGGGGTGTTTGCCCTCGAGCAAGCCTACGTGGCCAAGCCGCGCGCTGAGGGGCGCTGGGAGGCGCACCACGTTTATATCGACGTGCAGGTGGTCGTCAGCGGTGACGAGTTGATGGAAGTGACGGAGGTTTCTCGGCTGCACGTGGCCGAGGATTTTACTCCGGCGAAGGACCTGCTGTTTTTTGGCGACTACGCGGACGGATCAGTCCTGCGCGTGCGGGCCGGCGAAGTTGCGGTGTTTTACCCGGCCGATGGCCACAAGCCCTCGTTGGCGGCCGGCTCACCGGCCGCGCTGGTGCGCAAGACCGTGGTCAAAGTGCCCGTTGCTTCTGTCGCGTGAACTACCGCCACCACTTCCACGCAGGTAATTTTGCCGACGTGGTGAAGCATGCGGTGCTGGTGCGCGTGGTGCGCGCGATGCAGCGCAAGGAGCGGGGCTTTCTCTATGTTGATACCCATGCCGGGCGCGGTCGCTACGACCTGGCGACGGCGGCGCGCGGCGATAGCTTGGAGCGCACCCCGGAGTGGCCGGCGGGCATTGGCCGGTTGTGGGTGCGCCAGGACTTGCCGGAGTTGCTGGCCGATTACGTGGCGCTGGTGAAAACCTACGACCAGCAGTTGGGCAACTTGGAGCCGGGCACAGGGCCGCGGTTTTATCCGGGGTCGCCCCGTTTGGTGCGGGAATTGACCCGGCCGCAGGACCGGCTCTCGCTGTTCGAAAAACACCCGGAGGAAGCCGAGGCGTTGCGCATCGAGATGCTGCGCCTGGGCGCGGTCGGTATTCAGGAAGCGGATGGCTACAGCGGACTGCGCGGGCAGTTGCCCGCCAAGGAAAAGCGCGCGCTGGTGCTGATCGATCCGCCGTTTGAGGCGCAGGACGAGTTTGTGCAGGTCGTGCGTACGGTGGCCGACGCGCTGCGCCGCGCGCCCGCGACCACGCTGATGATCTGGTATCCGCTGACCGAACGGGCGCGGGTCGATGCGTTTTTTGACGATCTGCGGCAGCTGGGCCTGCCACCGACCTTTGCCCTCGAGCTGACCGTGGTCGGGCCGGCCCATGCGCTAAAGATGAAGGGCTCGGGTCTGGTGGTGATCAATCCGCCATGGAAACTGGATCAGGAATTGGCGCCGGCGGCGCGATGGTTGGCGGAGGCGCTCGCGCAGGACGCCGGGGGACGGGCGGAGTTTTATTGGTTGGTGCGCGAGAGCTGAACGGGCTGGGCGCAAGTCGGCGCGGAGCGTGAGTAGGTGGGACTTTCTGCGGGTTAACGGGAGTTGGCTTGCCGGACGGGTCGTGCTGCATAGGTATACGCCTCGTATGAAATCACTTCTTCGTTTCGCTCTGGTTGGTTCAGTCATCTGGGTTGCGCCGTTGGGCCTGAGCGCAGCCACGCCGGCGCCTGCCGCCGCCCCCGTTGCGCCCGCCCCTGTGGCCCCGGGCGGTTTTTCCGCTCAGCAATTGGCCGACGGTCTCAAAGCCGGCCTCGGCTCGGTGATCACGCAGGCCCTCGGCAGCGGCTCGCTCACCGTGACCCCGCCTCCGGCACTGGCCAAGATTCAGGCGGCATTGAGCAAAACCGGCAATGCCGCCACGGGAGCGGGATTTGCTGAGGCGTTGAGCGCGGCGGTCACGCAGGTGTCGCCGCAGGTGGCCGGCCTGCTGAAAGGCGACCTGGCTGCGATCAAGCCCGAAGATGCCCAGGGCCTGCTCACGGGTGGCCCCGATGCGGCCACGAAGTTTTTGCAGCAAAAGATCGGGCCGGCGCTGAAGGACAAATTACTGCCGCTGGTCAAGCAGGCGACGGCGGGCTCGAATACGGCGGCCAAAGCCAAGGAGATGCTCGCGGTGGCCGGCCCATTTGTGGGTTTGGCCGGCAACAAGGCAGTGAACGATCTCGATGGTTACCTGTGCGACCAGGTAATCGCCCAGAGCTTTGCGATGATGGCCAAACAGGAGGCGGCGGTGCGCGCCAACCCGGCGCTGCTCAAGGACAGTCCACTCGCGCAAAAGGTGTTCGCGGCGTTTAAGAAGTAATCGGGCCGCCCTAACAGGTTTTTGCGTTCACGAAAAAGGCGCGACCCCCACGAGGGGGCCGCGCCTTTTTTTGCGCGCTACCAGAACAGGACGGTTGGCCGTCGCGTGGCTCAGTTATTGAAACGGAACAAGGCGACGTCGCCGTCCTGAAAGACGTATTCTTTACCTTCGAGGCGGTATTTGCCGGCATCACGCGCCGCGGCGGTGCTGCCCAAGCGGGTGAGGTCGTCGTAGCTGACGATTTCCGCTTTGATGAAACCCTTCTCGAAATCGGTATGGATGACCCCGGCGGCCTGCGGGGCCTTGAAGCCCTTTTTGATCGTCCAGCAGCGCACTTCTTTTTCACCGGCGGTGAAATAGGTCTGCAGGCCGAGCAGGTTGTAGGTGCCCTTGATCAGCTGGGATACACCCGAATCGCTCACGCCCAGGTCCTTCAGGAACTCTTTGGCTTCGTCGGCGGACAGGTCGATCAACTCGGCCTCGATGCGGGCGCTGATCGGCACATAGGCGGCGTCATGGTGGGTGCGGACGAATTCGGCGACTTGTTGCACGAAGGGGTTGGCCTCGGCGGTGGCGAGGTCGCCCTCGGCGACGTTGCAGGCGTAGATCACTGGCTTGGCGCTGAGCAACTGGAAGAACTGGAGCAGTTTTTTCTCGTCGTCGGTGGCCTCCAGGACGTTGGCGGGTTTGCCCGAGTTGAGGTGGGGGACGAGGCGCTCGAGCAGCGCGAATTCGGCCACCGCGTCTTTGTCGCCCGCCTTGGCGAGCTTCTGGGTCTTGTTCATGCGCTTCTCCACCGCGTCGAGGTCAGCCAGCACCAGCTCGGTGGTGATCACCTCGATGTCTCGCACCGGATCGACCGCACCCATGGTGTGGATGATGTCATCGTCGACGAAGCAGCGCACGACTTGGACGATGGCATCGGTCTCGCGGATGTTGGCGAGAAACTGGTTGCCGAGGCCTTCGCCCTTGCTGGCACCGGCGACCAGGCCGGCGATGTCGACGAACTCAATGGCCGCGGGAACGACCACGTTGGTCTTGGCGATGGCCTTGAGCACATAGGCGCGCTCATCCGGAACCACCACCATGCCCACGTTGGGGTCGATGGTGCAGAACGGGTAGTTAGCCGCCTCCGCCTTGCGGGAGCGGGTGAGTGCGTTGAAGAGAGTGGACTTGCCTACGTTGGGTAGACCGACGATGCCTGCTTTGAGCATAAGGGTCGCACGTTCGGACCGGGCGCAGGTGTGGTCAAGGTCCGTCTTTCTCCGCTCCGCGATTATCGCATGAAATGGCGGCTTGACATCGATTCTCCCGTTCGGTGGATTCCTCAACTTTTCAATTCAAGCACCTGTCCGTAACCACACTCTCATGGCCCTTAAAATCCGTCTCTCCCGCATCGGTTCCACGCACAATCCGATCTATCACATCGTCGTCGCCGAAGCCCGTTCGCGTCGTGATGGCGCTGCCGTCGAAACCCTCGGCACCCATAACCCCCGCATCAAGAACGACATCATTAAGCTCGATGTCGCTCGTTGCGATTACTGGATCAGCAAGGGTGCGACCCCGACTGACACCGCCAACTCGCTCATCAAGCGCGCCCGCAAGGCCCTGGTGGTTGCCGCTGCCTAAGCTTTCGCTTTCGCTCAGCGCCTTTGATCGCCCGGCCTCACGGCTCGGGCGATTTTTTTTGCCTGAATTTTTCAATCTATGCCGCTCCATATTGATGTGCTCACGCTTTTCCCTCGGATGCTCGAAGGCTTCCTCTCGGAAAGTATTTTGGGCAAGGGCATCGAAAGCGGCCTGTTGACCGTGAAGGTGCACGACGTGCGCGACTGGGCGACGAGCAAGCACAAGAATGCCGATGACCGTCCCTTCGGCGGCGGAGCCGGCATGGTGATGAAGCCCGAGCCGGTGTTCGCTGCGATCGAGCAACTGCAGACTCCGGGCTGTCGTCGCATTTATCTGACGCCCGACGGCACGCCGTACTCGGAAAAACTCGCCCGCGAGTTGGCGCAGGTAACTCACCTCGTGCTGCTCAGTGGCCACTACGAGGGCATCGACCAACGCATCCGCGAAAAGGTCATCGACCAGGAAATCAGCATCGGTGATTACGTGCTCACCAACGGCACTCTGCCCGCGGCGGTGATCATCGATGCGCTCGCCCGTTTTATCCCCGGCGTGCTTGGCGAAGAAAAGTCATTGACGCACGAATCCTTCACCGGCAAGTTGCTCGACTTTCCTCAATACACACGTCCCGCCGAATTCCGCGGCATGTCCGTTCCAGATGTCCTTTTATCTGGTGACCATGCCAAAATCGAACAGTGGCGAAACGATCGTCGTATCGAGAAAACCAGACAAGTCCGACCCGATTTACTTAACTAACTTTCCAATCAACCGTCATGAGCAACCCGATCATCAGAGAAATTACCGCCAGCCAGGTCAAAAAAGACCTCCCTCCCTTCAAGGTCGGCGACGGCGTCCGCGTACACACCAAGGTGCGTGAGGGTGACAAAGAGCGTATCCAGATTTTCGCTGGCATTGTCATCGCCATCAAGGGCAGTGGTATCCACGAGACCTTCACCGTTCGCCGTATCAGCTACGGCGAGGGTGTTGAGCGCGTGTTCCCCACCAGCTCCCCGAACATCGACAAGATCGAGATCGAGCAGGTCTCCGAGCCGATGCGCGCCCGCCTGTACTACCTGCGCGACCGTCTCGGCAAAGCCGCCGTCGCCGTCAAGGTGGCCAAGCGCGAAGTCGCCGCCAAGTAAGGACCGGTTTCGGTTCTTTGATGAAACAAGCGAGTCTACCCGACTCGCTTTTTTCATGCCCTTTGCACTTCCCCCACTCGCTGGAATTGCACTAACTCCACCCCTTTCGTTTTCCTTGTAACTCCTTTCTTAACCATGCCACTACAAACCCTGATTTTATCCAACGCAGCTAACCAGGCCCGCGGCCTCGCTATCGACGCCGTGCACAAGTGCTCCTCCGGGCACCTCGGACTTCCGCTCGGCGCCGCCGAGATCGGCGCCGTCTTGTTTGGCAGCGCGCTGTCATTCAACCCCGACGCTCCCCGTTGGCTCAACCGCGACCGTTTCGTGCTCTCCGCCGGCCACGGTTCCATGTTCATCTACAGCTGGCTGCACTTGGCCGGTTACGACCTCCCTATTGAAGAGGTGAAGAACTTCCGCGCCCTTCACAGCAAGACCCCCGGCCACCCCGAGTTCCATGAGACCCCGGGTGTGGAATGCACCACCGGTCCCCTCGGCCAAGGCGTGGCCAACGCCACCGGTCTGGCCCTGTCGATCCAAGCCGCCGCCGCGCGTTTCAACACCGCTGAGCACACCCTGTTCGACAGCCACGTGATCGCCCTCGCCGGCGACGGCTGCTTGCAGGAAGGCGTCGCGCTGGAGGCCATCTCCTTTGCCGCCCACCAGAAGCTCGATAACCTGATTCTCATTTACGACTCCAACGACGTCACCCTCGACGCCATGGCCAACAAGTCGCAGAGCGGCGACGACGTGAAGCGCTTCAAGGCCATCGGCTGGGACGTGCAGCTGATCGACGGCCACGACCTGCTCGCCATCGCCAAGGCGATCGCCAAGGCCAAAAAGGCCACCGGCAAGCCCCAGTTGATCATCGCCAAGACGATCATCGGCAAAGGCATTCCTGAAGTCGCCGGCACCTCCAAGGGCCACGGCGAAGGCGGCGCCAAGTTCTCCGACTCCGCCCGCGCCGGTCTCGGTCTGCCCGCCGACCAGCACTTCTTCGTCAGCGACGAGGTGCGCGGCTACTTTGCCGACCACAAGAAGAAGCAGATCCGCGCCTACAAGAAGTGGGGCAAGACCTACGAGGCTTGGAAGAGCGCCAACCCCGAGAAGGCCGCTCTCCTGAGCAGCCGTGGTGTCGCCCCGGTGGCCGCCCAGTTGCTGGAAAAAACCCCGCTGTTCCCCGCCGACGCCAAGCTCGCCACCCGCGCCGCCGGCCAGCAGGTCCTCCAGTCCGTCGCCGCCCAGCTCCCGTTGCTCATCGGTGGCAGCGCCGACCTTTACGGCTCGACCCTCAACTACATCGCCGCGGACAAAGACTTCGACGAGACCAACCGCGCCGGCCGCAACATCCGTTTCGGCATTCGCGAGCACGCCATGGCCGCCATCGCCAACGGTGTCGCCTACGACGGCATCTTCCGTCCCTCGGTCGCGACCTTCCTGGTGTTCGCCGACTACTCGCGTCCCGCCATGCGTCTCGCCGCCTTGGCCAAACTCCCCGTTATCTACATCTACACGCACGATTCCGTCGGCGTGGGTGAAGACGGCCCGACCCACCAGCCCGTTGAGACGGTTTCCGGCCTGCGCGTGATCCCCGGCTTCGATGTGATCCGCCCCGGCGATCCCGAAGAAACCGCGGGTGCTTACGCCGCCGCGCTCGAGCGGATTGACGGCCCCACGCTGCTCTCGCTCAGCCGCCAGGCGATTCCGTTGCTCAACGACATCCCGGTCGCCACTCGCCGCGAAGGCGTGGCCAAGGGCGCCTACATTGCGGTCAAGGAAGCCGCCGAGCTCACCCACATCCTGTTGGCGAGCGGCAGCGAGCTGCAGTACGCCGTCAACGCCGCCAAGATCCTTGGCGCCGGGGTGCGTGTGGTTTCGGTGCCCTGCTTCGAGCGCTTCAATCGCCAGAGCTGCGAGTACCGCGAGAGCGTGCTGCCGATCGCCGTGCGCAAGCGCGTCGCCATCGAGGCGGGCGTGACCGGCCTCTGGTATCAATACGTCGGTCTCGACGGTAAAGTGATCGGTATCGACCGTTTCGGCATCAGCGCTCCCGGCGCGACCGTCTTCAAAGAGCTCGGCATCACCACCGAGGCGGTGGTCCAGGCCGCCCAGTCGCTCTAAGCGGGGAGGGCATTGCCCTGTTCATCGCCAAGGCGGGCCGCTCAGCGGCCCGCCTTTTTTGTGCCCGCTTCGGATTGAATCGTTCTCGTTCACGGGGTTCCGGAACGCTCCCTGAGCTCACGCTCAAGGCCACGCAGAGGCCGAGCGACTCCGGGCTCAAACCCGTTCTCGTTCTCCTACTCGTTCTTCAGGGGGGGGCGGTGCTGGCTCGGAGCGCACCGTTCGATTGCTCAATCAACCCCAGCTCTCCGCGCACATCCCTAGGCTACCGGTTTCCCGATGGGCGCAACGCGCAGGCTGCGGTGCCGGCCAGAATGAGCGCCCCGCCGCACAGTTCCCACGGGGTGAAGTGTTCGTGGAAAAAGAGCGCCCCGCCGACCGCGATGCCGAGCGGGACGAGCATTTGCAGCAACGCGCCCTCGGCCACGGAGAGGTCGCGGAAGGCCTGGGTCATGAGCAGTTGGCCCGCGCTGGCACACAGGCTGGCCACGCCCAAAAGCGCCCAAGCGCTGGGAGTGACGGTTGCGAGTTCGCCGAGCGCGGGGGCCGCACACAACAGCAGTCCGAAAACACACTGGGCCGCAAAAATCGTGGAGCTGTGTTCACGGGCGTGGAGCTGGCGGATGGTCACCACAATCCAGGCCGCGCCGAAGGCGTTAAGCAGTGCGATAAAGTCCGCCGCTCCGGTGGCCCGTGCCGAGCCGGAGAACGGATTGGTCAACAAGCCAAGTCCGAGGACGGTGATCACCGCTCCCAATAGCAGGGCGGGGCGCAGTCGTTCACCGAGTGCGACCACGGCGAGCAAAGCGCCCCAAATCACGTAGGTGTTGTTGATGAAGGTCGCGCGCCCAGCCCCGAGTTGGGTGATCGTATAATAAAAGCCGAGCGTGCACAGTCCGCCGAGTATTCCGCGCTCCACGAGCTTGCGGTGGGTCCACAGGTGCTTGGGCTGGAACTCGCGGCGGTAGAGCGTGAGTACGACGGCCAACCCGATAACAAAGCGGGCCGACACGATGAGCCAAACGCTCACGGACTGGAAATGGTCGAGCGCCCGAATCACCAGCACGTTAGCGATAAAGCACGCGGCCGAGCCTAGCATCAGCAGGCGGCTGATGTTAAACGAACGAGTGGGCGCGGGCAGGGCGGTCATAGCGGTGGGGCAGTGGACGCGTTCGCTGCTAAAGTTGCATTATAAAACCACGCCCAGGACGGGGTTGGCGGTTTTGCTGCGAAGTAGCGCAGGCTACCAGCCTGCCATGCCGCTGGAGCAGACTGGAAGTCTGCGCTACTTTTTAAGGCGATGAATTTGAAATGCCGTTAGCTCGGGTCGTAGTCGAGGTACGGCCCGAGCCATTTTTCGCACTCGGTGAGCGTCCAACCGCTGCGCCCGGCGTAGTCGGTGACTTGGTCGTGGCCGAGCTTGCCCACCGCGAAATACTTCGAGTCCGGATGGTTAAAATAAAACCCGCTCACACTGCTCGCCGGATACATCGCGCAACTCTCGGTCAGGCCGATGCCGATTTCTTTTTCCACCGGCACCAAGTCCCAGAGCTGCGGCTTGTGGCGGTGATCCGGGCAGGCCGGATAACCGGGCGCCGGACGGATGCTGCGGTACTTTTCGCGGATGATGTCGTAGGCGCTCAGGTTTTCGGTAAGCCCGTAACCGCAGAGATCGCGGGTCTTTTTATGGAAAAACTCCGCCATCGCCTCGGCGATACGGTCGCCGAGCGCCTGGACCAAAATCGCGTTGTAGTCGTCGCCGGCGGCTTTGAATTCGTGGGAAAACTTCTCCACGCCGTCGCCTGCCGTGACCGCAAAATTCCCCAGGTAGTCGGCGCGTCCGCTCGACTTGGGCGCCACGTAATCGGCCAGACAGTGGTTAAATTGGTCGGCCGGCTTTTCCAGCTGCTGGCGGAGGAAGTGGAAGGTGTGCAGCACCTCGGTGCGGCTCTCGTCGGTGTAGATTTCCACCGAGTCGCCGACTGCGTTGGCCGGCCAGAAGGTGAGGATGGCCTTCGGCTGGAATCGTTTCTCGGCGATGATGCGCGCGAACATAGCACGGGCATCGGCCAGCAGTTTGGTCGCTTCCACGCCGACGACTTCGTCGGTGAGGATCTCGGGGTAGCGGCCGTGCAGTTCCCAGGCGCTAAAGAACGGGCCCCAGTCGATGAACTCCTTTTCGAGCAACTCCTGCACGCTGGCGTCGTGGTAAACCTGGGTGCCGAGGAAGGCGGGCTTGGGCAGGTCGGTGGTGGCCCAGTCGAACTGCGGGGCGCGGGAGCGGGACTGGTCGAGCGAGAGCAGCGGGCGCTTGTTGCGGCGGGCGGCGAACTCCTCGCGAGACTTTTCCTGCTTGGCGACCACCTCGGCGAGGAAGGCCGGTTTTTGTTCGGGCGAAAGTAACGAGCTGACCACGTTGACCACGCGCGAAGCGTCGAGCACGTGGACCACGCCATGCGGGTATTCGGGGGCAACTTTGACCGCGGTGTGAGCGGGCGAGGTGGTTGCGCCGCCGACCAGCAGGGGCACGGTGAAACCCTGGCGTTTCATTTCCTTGGCGACGTGGACCATCTCGTCGAGCGAAGGGGTGATCAGGCCGGACAGACCGATGACGTCGGCGCCGATCTCTTTGGCTTTGGCCAGAATCTTGTCGCAAGAGACCATCACGCCGAGGTCGATGACCTCGTAGTTGTTACAGGCGAGCACGACGCCGACGATGTTCTTGCCGATGTCGTGGACGTCACCCTTGACGGTGGCGATGAGGAATTTGCCCTGGGCGCGGGTGGCCTCGCCGGCGGCGGCGGCGCGGGCTTTTTCGGCCTCCATGAAGGGCGTGAGGTAGGCGACGGAGCGCTTCATCACGCGGGCGCTTTTCACCACTTGGGGGAGAAACATTTTGCCGGCGCCGAACAGGTCGCCGACCACCCGCATGCCGTCCATGAGCGGGCCTTCGATGATGTCGAGGGGGCGCGGATACTTTTGGCGGCACTCCTCGGTGTCCTGCTCAACGAAGGTGTCGATGCCCTTGACCAACGCGTGACTCAATCTCTCCTCGACGGAGAGATTGCGCCACGCGTTGTTAGCCGAGAGCTGGGAGCTGAGAGCCGAGAGCTCGGAGGGAGATGCCTTGGCGGCCGCTTCGCGGGCTTTGATTTCGTCGGCGTGGGCGATCAGTTTCTCGGTGGCGTCGGCGCTGCGGTTAAGGATGACGTCCTCGCAGAGTTGGCGCAGGGTCGGCTCGATCTCGTCGTAGTTGCCCAACATGCCGGCGTTAACGATCGCCATGTCCATGCCCGCCTGAATGGCGTGGTAGAGAAAGACGGTGTGGATGGCTTCGCGCACCGGGTTGTTGCCGCGGAAGCTGAAGGAGACGTTGGAAAGTCCGCCGGAGACCTTGGCGTGGGGCAGGGTGGCTTTGATGATCCGCGTGGCCTCGATGAAATCGACCGCGTAGTTGTTGTGCTCCTCGATGCCGGTGGCGACGGTGAGGATGTTGGGGTCGAAAATGATGTCCTCGGGCGGAAAGCCGAGGGTGTCGACCAAGAGACGGTAGGCGCGGGTGCAGATGCGGACCTTTTCGTCGCGGGTGGCGGCCTGACCCTGTTCGTCGAAGGCCATGACGACGGCGGCGGCACCGTAGCGCATGAGCAGTTTGGCGCGGCGCAGGAACTCGGTTTCGCCGTCCTTGAGGGAGATGGAATTGACGATGCCCTTGCCCTGGAGGCACTGGAGGCCGGCTTCGAGGACTGACCACTTGGAGGAGTCGATCATGACCGGCACGCGGGTGATGTCAGGCTCGGCGGCGATCAAGTTGAGGAACTTGACCATGGTGGACTCGCCCTCGATGAGCGCCTCGTCGACATTGATATCGATGATGTTGGCGCCGGACTCGACCTGCTGTTTGGCGATGGCGAGGCAGGCGTCCCAGTCGCCGGCTTTGAGGGCCTTGGCGAACTTGGGCGAGCCGGTGATGTTGGTGCGTTCACCAACGACGAGAAAGGAGGAGGCGGCGGATGAGGAGGACACGGAAGGAAGGAACGGAGTATTTAACCACTAATGGGCACTAATGATCACTAATTTCGGCAGGCGGGCTTAGTGCCTTTTAGTGATCATTAGTGGTTAAACCAGTCTTAGGCAGTTAGCGGTTCGAGGCCGCTGAGGCGCAGGGCGGTGGGGATGACGGGAGGTTTGCGAGGTGCGAGGCCGCGGACGGCTTGGGCGATGGCGGCGATGTGGGGCGGGGTCGAGCCGCAGCAGCCGCCCACCATGTTAACCAGGCCGGCGGTGGCGAACTCGCGCTGGATTGCTGCCATGTCGGCGGGCGACTCGTCGTAGCCGCCAAACGCGTTGGGCAGCCCGGCGTTGGGGTAACAGGTGATGTGGCAGTCGGCGATGCGCGACAATTCCTCGATGTACGGGCGCATGGCCCGGCCGCCGAGGGCACAGTTGATGCCGACTGAAAACGGCTTGGCGTGGCGGATACTGTTATAAAACGCCTCGGTGGTCTGGCCTGAGAGTGTGCGCCCGGAGGCGTCGGTGATCGTTACCGAAATCATCACGGGCAGGCGGAGATTTTTCTCAGCGAAAACGCCTTCGATGGCGAACAGGGCGGCCTTGGCGTTGAGGGTGTCGAAGATCGTCTCGACCAAAAGGGCGTCCACGCCGGCGTCGATCAGGGCGTGGGTTTGCTGGGTGTAGGCGGTGACGACCTGCTCCCAACTGACGGCGCGGTAGTCGGGGCGGTTAACGTCGGGCGACATCGAGAGGGTGCGGTTGAGCGGGCCGATGGCCCCAGCGACAAAACAGCGGCGGCCGGGGGTGGCGGCTTCGGCTGCGCGGGCGGCGCGCAGGGCGCAGGCGACGGCGGCGTGGTTGAGCTTGGTGACGATCGACTCGAGGTGGTAATCGGCCATGCCGATGGTGGTGGCGGAGAAACTGTTGGTTTCGACGATGTCGGCCCCGGCGGCGAAGTAGGCGGCGTGGATTTCCTCGATGACGGACGGCTTGGTCAGGCAAAGCAGGTCGTTGTTGCCCTTCAGGTCGTGCGGATAATCGGCGAATTGGGTGCCGCGGAAATCGGCCTCGGTGAGGTTGTAGGTCTGGACCATCGAGCCCATGGCGCCGTCGAGCACGGCGATGCGGCCGGCGAAGAGGTCGCGGAGGGCGGCGAAGGAGGCGGATTCGGGCAGGGTGGCGGCGGCGGACATGGCGGTTGAGATTTGCGAGTTGAAGCGGCAAACCAAGGTAAAACCATGCTGCTGGCAAGAATCATATCTTTACATGCGTATGCGTTGATGCGTCTTCATGCGGGTCGGCTAGGACGAGGTGTTCGGCGTCGGCTACAGTAAACGCGGGGAGTTTGACAACGGTTGCACAGGCTTAGGCGTTGAAGTGGTCGGCGGCGGGTAGCACGTTGGCCGACGGTTCGTTGTTCTTTTTCAATTTTTGTCCGGGCAGCGGGGAAGGCCGTGAAATTCGGCTACAGTTGCGCTGCGGTAACGTATCAAACCAGACCCACACCTTGCGAACGAACGCAGGGGCAAAGCCAATCGGAGTCGCATCCGGTGAAGGCGAGGGGCGAGGACGCGCTCGCGCGTTGCGCGAATCTCAAATTTGAAATCTCAAATCTGAAATTCGCGCAGCGCAGTGGAGCGCACGACATACGGAGTCCGAATATCCCGTCCGGGCATACTCACGCGGTGGTCGCTAACCTTTGCGGGTGACCATGCGCGAAATCTTCATCGCAAAATGAAGCGTGAGGGCAGGTTGCGGGCTCTGTTTTTCAACGGGTTCGTCTGCTCGCACTGCGACCAGACGGATAGCTTATGAAAACCACCACTCCCTCCCGGAGCGCCTTGGCGCGCCGGTTTGTATCCGTCGCCGCTATTATTATAGCGACGACCCTTAATATCACGGCCGCCGAGGCCGGGAAAAACGCACCCGAACCCACGGATCCCCATCTTGTGGAGTTGCCTGAACTCGTCGTCACGGCGCGCCGCGTGGAGGAGCATCCGTTGGATGTGCCGGCCTATACAAATGTCATTACACGCGAGCAGATCGAGAAAAGCGGCGCGAGTAACTTGATCGAACTGCTCAAATCGCAGGCTAACCTGAGTTTTTCGTCATTTTCGAGCAGCCCGACTAACACCAAAGTCTCGATGCGCGGCACGGGCACGGACGGCAACGGGCGCACGCTAATTGTGATTGATGGAATTCGGACTAATCGGCCGGACATGGGCCAATTTAACTGGCTGCAATTTGGCGTGCAGGACATCGAAAGCATCGAGGTTATCCAAGGACCTCAGGGTGGTTATTACGGCGATAATGCGGTGGGTGGTGTGATTAAGATTAATACCCGTAGGGTTCCGGAAAAGAGCGGCGGCCAAGTCAGCGCATTGTTGGGGTCGTTTAATACAGTAAAAACATCTGGTTCTTATACTCAGTTAATGGGCAAGACTTGGGCCACGGTTTCAGGGGGACATGATGAGTCGGACGGCTATCGAGAACATTCGGGGTACACGGCAGATTCGGGCGCGGTGACCGTAGGATATGACAATAAAAAGAACTCGGTGACCCAGCTGGGGGTTTCTTATATCGAAATGGAGTATGAGCAGCCCCAAGGACTAACATTGGATCAATTTAATGAGAATCCTAAGCAGGTGGGCGGTAGAACTCCGGCCAATTTTGCAGACGGATGGACAAAGACTTATCGGGTTTCTGTTGGTAATGAGTGGGGGGCTAAGGACCAGTCCCAAATCCTGACAGATGCGGGTTATTTCACAACGCGTGAATATGATAATCATCGCTCGTTTTTTGATACCTTCAGCCGAGAAATTGATGGGGTTTCACTAGCACCTAAATCGATAGTTAAGTTTGAGCACGGTAGTCTTACTCCGGGCGTTGATCTAAACTATGATCGGCTTGATTTTCTTGCAGGTAGTGGGCCGGACGGTGAATTGAGCCGTAGAGTTGTGGGACCCTATTTTGGCGGTGATTACATCCTTAGTGAAACCGTTTCGTTATCAGGTGTGGCCCGTCACGAATTTAATCGTATGGAGGCCGATAGCACCAATCCAACGGTCAAGCACGCAACGCGGTCCGAGGAAGGGAATGCGTATCAATTCGCGGCTAATTATCGCCCGACTAAGGCGACTCGGTTTTACGGGAAATACGATCACACCTATAGGTTTCCTTCAGTTGACGAAGTTGCTTATTACCAGGGTTTTGGCGGGGGGCCAAGCTTTACGGATTTTTTTGATCCGAACCTGAAGCCTGAGAGCAGTGATAACATTGAGGTGGGTGGTGATTATATAAAGGGTTTTTGGAGCTTTGGTGGTGCCGCTTATCACATGCGTACGGTTGATGAAATTGCCTACAATCGCACAACTAATCTGAATGAGAATATTGATCTAGTTGAGCGTACTGGACTGCAGTTTCACGGCAGTTACGATAATTGTTATGCAGGGGTTAGAGCTAGGGCAGATTACATACTCGCGGAAATTAAGGAGAATTCCATTTCGACCGCGCAGCAGGCTGGGCAATTGCCGATGACGCCGGTCTGGCAAAGCACCGAAACTGTTTTTTGCCGACCGATTCACAACTTTACCGTCGAGCTTACGCATCGGTTTATAGGTTCCTCTGATTCAACGTTTAGCCAAGCGCCTGCTGATATGATTAAACTGCCAGCGGTAAACTTATTTGATGCCAAGGCTACCTATCAGGTGACCCAGGCGTGGATGGCCTTCATTGGGGTTAATAATATTGCGGATAAAAAAAGTATGAGTGCGGCCTTTGCAACGGTTCCGGATCCTTTCCCTGCTTTCAGTTTTGTGCACACCATCTACCCCAACGAAGGCCGGTTTATCTACCTTGGCAGCACCTATAAGTTCTGAGACCGGTGGGATGATGTCACATATTCGTAAGTATATACTATTCTCGCTCAGCGCCGTTTGGGCGTTGGGCGAAGTGTGTGCGCAGCCCGCCCCCCGCGTCGTCTCCCAAACGGTCGGCTCGGACGAGCTCTTGCTCGCCTTGGCCGAGCCGTCGCAGGTGGCGGCGCTGAGCGAATTGGCGAACAACCCAAACTACTCCGCCGTCGCCGCGCAGGCGGCGGCCTTTCCGCGCCTGCCGCCGGGCGGCGATGCCGAGTCGGTCCTGCGCCATCGCCCAACCCTCGTCCTTTGCGCCGATTACAGCCGCACCGAACTCGTTACCCAGCTCCGCCGCGCCGGGGTGCCGGTCTTGATTTTCGATCGCTACGCCACCCTCGACGACGCCTTTGCCAACTTGCGCCGTCTCGCCCGCGAACTCGGACCGGCCGCCGAAAAACGCGCCGACACCCTCATCGCCGAGGGCCGGGCCCGCGTCCAGCGGCTCAAAACCGCCCTCGCCGGGGTCACGCCCAAACGCGTGATCGCCCCCTCGACCTACGGCGTCATGGCCGGCGACCGCACCACCTTTCAGGACCTGTGCGACTACGCCGGGGCGACCAACCTCGGGGCCTCCCTCGGCGGTCTGCACGGGCATCAACCGCCGCCCGGTGAAAAGATGCTGACCTGGCCGATCGATGCCGTCGTGCTCGACGGCGCCGACCTGCCGGCGGCGTTGGCGGTGTTTAAAAAACTCCCGCCTTACGCCTATTTGGCGGCGGTTCGCGAAGGCCGGGCGGTGCGGGTCGAGTCGTATCAACTCAGCTGCGTGAGCCATCACCGCATCGACGGCTACGAACAACTGGCGCGGGCCTTGCACCCGGAGGCGTTTACGGCTAAATGAGTTATATTAAGTCTTTGTTTGCTATATCTTGTGTCTCGGGTGCTGTCTTGACAGCATCAAGATACCGGCGTCTTTTTTAACCATGAGAACAACGGTCACGTTGGATCCGGACACGGTGCAATTGCTCCGGCGGACGGCGGCTGCCCGCCACCAGAGTTTGAAGCGGGTGCTCAACGATAGTATCCGCCGCGGTTTATCCGCCGGTTTGGGGAATGAGGCGAAGGGGGCGGACTCCGGCGACGATGCGCTACCGACGTTTTCCTCGGCTTATGCGGCGGGGGTCGAGCGTGGGGGATTGAATCGCTTGGCCGATGAAATGGAGTTGGACGCGGAGTTGGCGCGGAAGGGACAGCGGGGATGATCATCCCCGATACCAATCTGCTGATCTACGCCTACAACGCGGCTGATCCCGACCACGCCCGCGCGGCTCGCTGGTGGCGGGGACTGCTTGGCGGGCGCCGCGACGTGGGTGTGCCGGTGGTGGTGATTTTGGCCTTTGTGCGCCTGACGACCTCGCCGCGGTTTTTGGTGCAACCCTTGGCGTTGGAAACGTGCTTGGGGTTAGTCGAGTCCTGGTTTGTGCGGGATCACGTCCGGCTGCTGCCACCCTCTGGCGAGCACTTGCCGCTGCTGCTGAAGTGCCTGCGCGAGGCCGGTGCGGGCGGTAACTTAAGCACCGACGCCCACCTGGCCGCGCTCGCTTTGGAATACAACGCCGAGTTCCACACTGCGGATACCGATTTTAAGCGGTTTCCCCAGGTGCGCTATGTTAACCCGTTAAAAGACTGAGCGCATGCACGCGACGACTCGCCAACGCCTCGCCCTCCCCATCGCTCTAACCGCGCTGGTGGCGCTCGCGTTGCTTTCACTGGCGGTCGGCGACATGCGGCTTTCGGTGAGCGAAATCGGCCAAGGGCTGGTCGATCGCGATTCCCTCGCAGGCACCATTCTCTGGCAGATTCGCCTGCCGCGTCTGCTGGTTGCGGTGCTGGTGGGCGCAGCCTTATCGGCGAGCGGACTGGTCATGCAGGCATATTTTCGCAACAGCCTGGCCAGTCCCGGCCTGCTAGGTGTGAGCAGCGGCGGGGCGGCCGGGGCGGTGATTGCCATCGCTGCCGGCTGGGCTGGGGCCTCGCTGCTGGTGCTGCCGGTGGCGGCGATCTTGGGCGCGCTGGTGGCCACCGCCGCAGTGCTCAGCCTCGCGCGTAAAGGCGCCAGCACCGAGCGCCTGCTGCTAGCGGGCGTGGCCCTCAACGCCCTGCTCGGCGCGGTCACCAGTTACGTTCTCTCGCAGGCCAACGTTTCCTTTGAACGCAACGGGCAGATCCTCTTTTGGCTGCTTGGCGGACTAGAAGATCGCACTTGGGAACACGCGGTCATGGCTCTGCCGATTGTGCTCGGGGCGATTGTCCTGTGGCCACTTGGGCGGCAGATGGATCTGCTCAGCCTCGGAGCCAACGAGGCGCAGAGCCTCGGGGTCAACGTGCGGCGGTTGCGGCGGCAACTGCTGGTGTTGTCCACCTTGATGACCGCTTTGGGCACGGCGGTGGCCGGCACCGTTGGTTTTGTCGGTTTGATCGTGCCGCATCTGTTGCGGCTGCTGGTCGGTCCGGAGCATCGCCGGCTGGTGCCGCTTTCCTTGATCGGCGGGGCTGCCTTTGTGGTCGCCTGCGATGTATTTGGCCGCTCAGTGGGCGGGCTGCGCCTGGGCATCGTGACCTCGCTGGTCGGCGGGCCGTTTTTCCTTTGGTTGTTAAGGAGGTCGGCATGAGGGAAAAAACGGAGCTTTTAACCGCGAAGGACGCGCAGGGGCGCGAGGCAACGCGCTTTCATCCATGACAACCCTGAGCATAACCAACCTGAGCGTGGGTGAGCGTTTGCGGGACGTCAGTCTGGAGCTTCCCGACGGGGTTTTGGTGGCTCTGGTCGGCCCCAACGGTTCGGGCAAATCCACTCTGCTGCAGGCGGCCGCCGGGCTGTTGCCCGCCACGGGCCGGGTGGTCTGGCGCGGCCGGCCGTTTAGCGCGATTCCCTTTATCGAACGCGGACAGCTCACCGCGTGGGTGCCGCAGGAGGCGCAATTTGAATTCGGTTTTTCGGTACGCTCCGTGGTGGCGCAGGGGCGCTTTGCCCACGGCGACGACGATGCCGGCGTAGAGTCGGCGTTGGCGGCGATGGATTTACTCGCGCTGGCCGAGCGTCCGGTCAACCAACTCTCGGGCGGCGAACGTCACCGGGTGCTCCTCGCCCGCGCCCTGGCCACCGCCGCGCCCTTGCAGCTCTGGGACGAACCGCTGGCCGCCCTCGACGTGCGCCATGCCCTGCAAACCTTGGTGCTGGCCGATAATTTAAAAAAGCGCGGCGGCACGGTGTTGGTGTCGTTGCACGATCTGCGGGTGGCGCACTGTTTTGACTACGTGGTGGTGATGCAGGCCGGGCGCATCGCCGCTCAGGGCCGGCCCGACGCAGTACTCACGCCCGAACTACTGCTGAACGTGTTCGGCGTGCAGGCGCGGCTTGAGCCCGGTCTCACCCTGTCGTTGCCCTCCACCTCCTCCGCATGAAAGCCCTCGGCGTCCTCGGCACTTCCTCCAACGCCGGCAAAACCTGGATGACCGCGGCCCTCTGCGCTTGGCTGCGCCGCGAGGGCGTGCGAGTGGCGCCGTTTAAGGCTCAAAACATGTCCAACAACGGCTGGGTCACCCCCGGCGGCGGCGAGATGGCCCGCGCCCAAGCCGTCCAGGCCGAGGCGTGCGGCCTCGAGCCGTGCGTGGAGATGAACCCGATTTTGCTCAAGCCGAGCGGGCCGATGGGCTCGCAGTTGATCGTGCTCGGCCAGGCCCGCCAGCATCAGGCTGGGCGCGATTATTACCGGGATTTTGAGCAGAACTGGCAGATCGTGCGTGAGACGCTCGACGGCTGGCGTTCGCGCTGCGACGTGCTGGTCATGGAGGGCGCGGGCAGCCCGGTGGAGCTCAATTTGATGGAGCGTGACCTGGTTAACCTCCGTCCGATCCGCTACCTCGACGGCCGCTGGGTGCTGGTCGGCGACATCGACCGCGGCGGTATCTACGCGCAACTGGCCGGCACCTGGAACCTGCTTCCGCCCGAGGACCGCGCCCGCGGTCTGGGGGCGATTGTTAACCGCTTCCGCGGCGATCTCTCGCTGTTTCCCGACCCCAACCGCTGGCTCGCCCCGCACGCCCCTGGCTTTCCCATTCTTGGCACCGTGCCATTCCGCCCCGACCTTCAGCCCGAGGAGGAGGACGGGCTGGCCGCTGGCGATGAGGATCGCGGCAGCGGCGACGCCATTGCCTGGATACGCCTGCCGCACGCCGCCAACCTCACCGATTGCCAGCCGTGGTGGGACGACGCCGGGGTGCGCACCCGCTGGGTCGCCGATCCGGCGCAACTGGCCGCCTGCCGCGCCATCGTCATTCCCGGTACCAAAAACACCATCGCCGACCTGCGCTGGTTGCGCGCCAGCGGCATGGCCGACGCGATCCTCGCCGCCGCGCGCCGCGGCCTCCCGGTGGTCGGTATCTGCGGCGGTTATCAACTGTTGGGTGAGCGCCTGGTCGATGTCGCCGGGGTGGCGGGCGACGCCGGTGACGAGCCTGGCTTGGGGTTGCTGCCGGTGGTTACCCATTTCGAAGTACCGAAAATCGTTCGCCCGGTGACCACCGAGTGTGACGGCCGGCGCTGGACGACCTATGAAATCCACATGGGCCGCACCGCCGCGAGCGCACCGTGCGAGGCGCTGCAGACCGTGTTCGACGGCGACCAACCGCGCCCCGAGGGGCATCGGGTCGGGTCGGTTTGGGGCACCTATCAGCACGGCTGGTTCGAGGCGCCGGAAACCCGCCTGCGTCTGACTCGCGCGGCCGGCATCCCCGATCACCGCCCGCCCGCTTACACCTGGATGGAAAAGCGCCGCCAAATCTACGACGCGATGGCCGACCACG
>CAMBUJ010000044.1 GCA_945871005.1 Opitutus sp. GAS368
GAGCAAGCCGAACTGTTCGCCAGCGTGGTGACCTTCATCGACAAAAAGATCATCCCCATCGTCATCCGCCACGCCATCTCCGGCTTCGCCCAGGTGAACACCGAGGATGCGCTGCTCGACGACCCGCTTTCCCTGGCGATGCTCATCGATATCTTTTCCGAGCGTGGCTTCCACGCCGTTGTCGACCTGCACCGTATCGAAATTCCGGAGCGCTTCGACTTGGCCACCGGCGCCATCAAGAACCGCATCAAAAAGGTCTACCGCATCCAAATCCGCTTCCAAGGCTCGGAGATCCGCCACGGTTAACTTAGCACCCTGCGCCCGCCTTCCGGCCAATGCCGGGCGGCGGGTTTTTTTGTGCCCCGGCGGACGTGAACCGCCGCACCCTCCCAGAGAGAACCGGCCAGTTTTCCTGGATTTCCCTTGGGCGAGGACTGCGCCCCATTCCCGCAAGCCTAATATGGGAAAAAATTAACCCTTATCAGGCCACAAACCATTTGACGGGGTTTTTACCGATTACCATAGGTTGTGCCGATTTCGCGCCGCGACCACTACCGGTGGTGGTGAGCAACCCGTCAGCAAGTTCCGCCGATTAAAGATCGCCAGCGCTCGCTGATCGTCGAAAACAACCCCTTTCCCGTCAGCCCTTCCCTCGTTTATCGCCGTCTGCGCCCTCCCTTTTCGCCCCGCTCCCACCTCCTTCGCTCCCACCCTCCTCCGCCCATCGCCATGCAGAAAACATTTCAAGTCGGCACCAAGACGTTCGTCCTCGACCAGGACAAGGCCGAGGCCGCGTTTGCGGCCAAGAAAGTCATCAACGGTCGCGTGACCATGACCTTCAACCTGCTGCCGCTCAAATACCAGTGGGCCTACGACCTGTACCGCACGATGAAGGCCAACCACTGGGAGCCCGAGGACGTGCCCATGGGCAAGGACATCGAGCAGTGGCGCGACACCACCCTCGTCTCCGACATCGAGCGCTGGATCATCCGCATGGGCATCGGCTACTTCTCGGCCGCCGAGGGCATTGTCGGTGACAACATCCAGCACGTCGTGCGCGAGCTGGTGACCGCTCCCGAGCTCAAGCTCGTGCTCGGCCGCCACGCCCACGAGGAGAACATCCACGCCGATTCGCTCCTCTACATGATCTCGTCGCTGGGCATCAACCCGCACGAGTGCGAGGCGATGTTCGAGGACATCCCCACCATCGTTAAAAAGAACGAGTTCGTGGTGAACAACTCCCGCCACCTGCGCCGCGACGTCGATCTGACCAAGCTCGAAAACAAGCAGGCGCTCGCCAAAAACATCTTCCTGTTCGGCCAGTGCATGGAGGGCACCCAGTTCTACGGCCTGTTCGGCATGATTCTCTCGCTCTACCGCCAGAACAAGTTCCCCGGCATCGGCCAGATGTTCCGCTACACCCTGCGCGACGAGTCCAACCACATCGAGGTGTTCCGCAACCTGTTCATGGATTTGATCGAGGAGAACCGCGAGATCTGGACCAGCGAGTTTAAAGAGGAACTGCGCGCCACCATGGCCGAGGGCGTGCAACTGGAAAAGGACTTCATCCGCGACTGCCTGCCGGTCAACGCCGTGGGCCTGGCCATCGACGAGTTCCTCACCTACATCGACTACATCGCCGACCGCCGCCTCGAGGGCGTGGGCCTGGCTCCGCTTCACCCGGGCGCCAAAAACCCGCTGCCCTGGCTGGCCGAGATGATGGACATCAAAAAAGAGCAGAACTTCTTCGAGGGTCGCGTCACTGAATACCAAAAGTCCTCCGCCCTCACCAACGCCTCCGACGACGACCTCTGATCGTCCGATCCCCGCCCGCCCGCTCGTTTTAGACGCACCGGCAGGGGCTTCGCTCACCCGAAGCCGCTGCCGGTCTCCTTTTTTTCGACCAAAACCGGCACTGCCGGCACTTTGGTCTTCTTTCCGCTACTAGCATTCGCCCTCCCGTTTCCCTCCGTCGTCACACGCCGCCGTCCGTCGCCCCCCCTTTTCCGTCACTTAATACAGGTCTCAACTTAGATGAATTCGTCGCTCTCCCACGATCTCGCGCTCAACCGCACCGCCCTCAACCCGGGTGAAAACTCTCCCGCTTTCGCCTGGCGCGACTGCATTCCCACCGACACCCCGCTGCTGCCTTCGATCGTGTTGCTCGCCCCCCAAGGTGAGACGCGCTTCGACCTGGCCGAGATTGCCGATACCCTCGGCCGCGCGGTCACCAACGTTCACCTCGCCCGCGGCGAGAGCGCTGCGATCTTCACACCCGAATCGCGCACCTTCGTCGGCCGCATCGTCAAGGAAATCGCCGCCAACTTGCTCGCTCAGGCCCTGCTGACTTCGCCCCTGCGCGTCTCGCTCAACGACCTCTACGAGCTGATCGAAAAGACCCTCGTCGACAACAACGCCTACGACGTCGCCAAGAGCCTCCTGCTCAACCGCAGCCGCAAGCTGCTCACGCCCGCCCCCCACGCCCTGGGCACCATCCGCGTCATCCGTCGCAACAAGCAGGTCGTCCCCTTCATCGCCCAAAAAATCGAGATCGCCGTCCGCAAGTCCTTCCTCTCGCTGCACACCGACAGCACCTCAGCCATCGCCATCACCCAGGCCGTCGCCGCCCGCGTCACTGCCTCCAAGCAGTCATTTATCCACATCGAGGAGATCCAGGACATGGTCCAAGAGGAGCTGATGAAAGCCGGCCACTTCAAGGTCGCCGAGTCCTACATCCTCTACCGCGCCCACCGCAATGAGGAGCGCGCCAATGAGGGTGACGCCCTTGCCCCGGCCGGAGCAGCAACCCCCGCCTCCGCCGCCGCGCCCGCCCAGATCGTGATCAAACTGGCCAATGGTGAAACCACGGTTTGGAACCGCACCGAGCTGAAGGCCCGCATCGCCTTCGCCTCGATCGGCCTCGACCTCTGCTTGTCCAACGAGGCCATCGAGCAGGAGCTGCTCCGCTCGGTCTTCGACCAGATCAGCAAAAAGGACCTCGACCTAACCATCGTCCTTAACTCCAAAACCCTGATCGAAAAGGACGCCGACTTCGCCAAGTTCGCCGGCCGCATCCAGCTCACCTACATCTACGAAGAGGTGCTCGGCTGGGACATCGTCAAGGACGGCATCGTTCGCCTGAAGGCCTTCCACATCGCTGCGTTCAAGAAATACCTCGAGTACGGCATCAGCATCAAACGCCTCAATCCCAAGCTGCTCGACTTCAACCTCGAAAAGCTCGGCGCCGCCCTCGACCCGACCGCCGACCTGGAGTTCGACTTCCTCGGTATTCAGACCCTCTACGACCGCTACCTGATCATCGACAAGACCGGCAAAACCTCGCGCCGCATCGAGACGCCCCAGTTCTTCTGGCTGCGCGTGTCGATGGGCCTGTTCATCGAGGAACCGGGCGACCGCGAGGCCAAGGTGGTCGGGCTCTACGAGCTCTACAAAAACCGCCGCTTCTGCAGCAGCACGCCGACTCTGTTTAACTCCGGCACGCTCCACTCGCAGCTCTCGTCCTGCTACCTCTATTACGTGGACGACAGCCTGGAGGGCATCATGTACCGCGGCATCGCCGAAAACGCGCAGCTCTCCAAGTGGGCCGGCGGCCTCGGCGGCTCGTGGACCGCGGTGCGCGGCACCGGCGCCCACATCGGTGGCACCAACGGCGAATCCCAGGGCGTTATCCCGTTCCTCAAGCTCCACAACGACCAGCTCGTCGCCGTCAACCAGGGCGGCAAGCGCAAGGGCTCGGGCTGCGCCTACCTCGAATCCTGGCACAACGACATCTTCGAATTCCTCGAGCTGCGCAAAAACACCGGTGACGACCGCCGTCGTACCCACGACATGAACACGGCGAACTGGATTCCCGACCTGTTCATGAAGCGCATGGAGGCCCGCTCCCATTGGACGCTGTTCCGCGCCAACGAGGTTGCCGACCTGCACGAGCTCTACGGCAAAAAGTTCGAGGACGCCTACGTGCGCTACGAGCAACTCGCCGAAGAGGGCAAAATCTACGGCCAAAAAATCGAGGCCCTCGAGCTCTGGAAAAAGATGCTCTCGATGCTCTTCGAAACCGGCCACCCGTGGATCACCTTCAAGGACGCCTGCAACCTGCGTTCGCCCCAGGACCACGTCGGAGTCATCCATTCGTCGAACCTCTGCACCGAGATCACGCTCAACACCAGCAACGACGAGACCGCCGTCTGCAATCTAGGCTCGGTCATCCTTGAAAACCACCTGCTGCCCGACGGCCAGCTCGACCACAAGAAGCTGCGCGAGACGATCCAGACCGCGGTGCGCGCCCTGGACAACGTCATCGACATCAACTTCTACCCGACCAAGGCGGCCGAGGTGTCCAACCGTCGCCACCGTCCGATCGGTCTGGGCGTGATGGGCCTGGCCCACGCGCTTTACCTGCGCGGCCACGCCTTCGCCTCGCCCGAGGCCGTCGAATTCAACGACGAGGCCATGGAAGCGATCGCCTACTACGCTTACGAGGCCAGCGCCGACCTCGCCGCTGAACGTGGCACCTACAGCAGTTACAAGGGTTCCAAGTGGGACCGCGGCCTCTTGCCCCAGGACACCATTGACCTGCTGGAAAAAGAGCGCGGCGTTACCGTCGAGGTTCCCCGCGGCGGCCGGATGGACTGGGCGCCCCTGCGCGCCAAGATCGCCAAACACGGCATGCGTAACAGCAACGTGCTGGCCATCGCCCCCACTGCGACGATCTCCAACATCACCGCTACCTCGCCGTGCATCGAGCCGACCTACAAGAACCTGTTTGTTAAATCGAACCTCTCCGGCGAGTTCATCGTCCTCAATCCGTTCCTCGTCAAAGACCTCAAGTCCCGCGGGCTGTGGAACCAGGAGATGATCGACAACCTGAAGTACTTCGACGGCGACCTGAAGGACATCGAGGCGATCCCGGCCGACCTGAAGACGAAGTACCTGACCGCCTTCGACATCGACTTCAAGTGGGTGCTGGAAGCAGCCGCCCGCCGCCAGAAGTGGATCGACCAGGCCCAGTCGGTGAACCTCTGGCTGAAGACGCCCGACCTGAAGACGCTCAGCCACATGTATCGCCAAGCCTGGCACGTGGGTCTGAAGACGACCTATTACCTGCGCACCCTTGGCGCCTCGAACATCGAGAAGGCGACTGTCGGCGTGAAAAAGGAAATGCGCGGCGCGGTGAGCGAAGGCTCGCTGGGCGGCCAGAACAGCGGCGACGTCGGCGGCAGCCACTCGGCTGCGGTTGCGGCGAGCCCTGCCAAGCCGGTCTTCACTGCCGAGCAAAAAAACGCCTGTAGCATCGAAGCGATGCGCAACGGCGGCGAATGCGAAGCCTGCCAGTAAAAGCCTAGGCTGACTCCAAAAGCCCCGACCACCCGGTCGGGGCTTTTTTATGGGCGAGAGGCTCCGCAACGTATCGGGTGCGCGGAGCGCTTTCGATCTGCGCGCAGCGCACCCTCCGCTTTACGGAATCGAAACGACCCCGTCGTCCCGCTACGCCCCGGAGCGCGGGGAACTTCCGAGGCGTAGCGGGAGCGCGGAGCGCTTTCGATCTGCGCGGCTCGACGCACCCTCCGCTTCCCGGAATCGAAACGACTCCATCGTCCCGCTACGCCCCGGAGCGCGGGGGACTTCCGAGGCGTAGCGGGAGCGCGGAGCGCTTTCGATCTGCGCGGCTCAACGCGCTCTCCGCTTTACGGAATCAAAACGACTCCATCGTCCCGCTACGCCTCGGAGCGCGGGGGACTTCCGAGGCGTAGCGGGAGCGTGGAGCGCTTTCGATCTGCGCGGCTCGACGCGCTCTCCGCTTCCCAGAATCGAAACGACTCCATCGTCCCGCTACGCCCCGGAGCGAGGGGGACTTCCGAGACGTAGCGGGAGCGCGGAGCGCTTCCGATCTGCGCGGCTCGACGCGCTCTCCGCTTTACGGAATCGAAACGACTCCATCGTCCCGCTACGCCCAGAATCTCCCTCACCACCCGCACGCGAGCTCCTATTCCGCCACCACGAAGCCTTTGTGCTGATCGAGTTCGATCCAGGTCTGCTGGGGCGGATACTTTTCGAGAATAAAAACGTTATTCCCGACCAGAGCATCGCGGGCTCCATCGTAAATCATCACCCCGGTTTTTTCCGCCACCGGAACTTCGAAAATCACCTTCAGCTGAGTCGTCGCCGCCTGGTACGGGGCAACGATGGCGCGGCCGCGCCGCAATGCGTAAGCCAACTGCGGCGGACTCGCCTCCATGGCCCGAAGCGCCACCACTCGTTTAAAGTTGGGCGTAAGAGGGAAAGGCCAAACGGCTTTCCCCCGACTGCCCCCCTCGGAGACCGCGCCCGGCGCACTCGTTGCAGTCGCCACCCCCAGTCCCGTCACCGCCGCAGCGGTCGGCCGGGCCGCCGGCACGCTGGTGGTCGGCACGGCAGGAACCGCCACCTTGGCCCCAACCGCCGCGCTCGGGCCTACCTTGGCACCGGCGGAACCCACCGTCACGCCTGCGGCCTTCACTGCGGGGCTTGTCGGCAGGGCAGAAGTAGAAACAGAAGCGGATCCGGCGGTGGTCTTCGCGACTGGGGTTGCGGAGAGTGCGGTCGTGCCGCCCCCTTTGGCTGCTGACGTCGCTGTGGCTACCGAAGTCCCCGGAGCGACAGGCGCGGCCGGTGCGGCAACTTTAGCTCCCGCCGCCGCGCCCGGACTGACGCGGGCAACCTGGGCGGCCGGCGCGCCAACGGCTGCGGGCGTTGGCGTGACGGATGCCTTAACCGTGGCGGCGGGCGGTTGGCTCAAACGCGGTGCAGGCGCGGAGTCCTTGGCGTCATCCCCCGCGTCTTCGGAGGGGAGCAACGCGGCGGGGATCCACGCGGCCTGAAGCTGCGGCAAGGTCGGTGGGGCGACATAGCCCCGCCACCCCGCGCAAAAAACCGCGCCCGCGAGCAAAACCCAGCTGGCGTGGGCAGCCAGGCGCTGGCCGGCGAAACCGGGCGGCCGGGTGGTCGGTGCGGGCACCGGAACGAGCAAGTTAAGTTTTCCAATTTCGGCGTCCACCGCGTCCAACGCGCCCACCAGTCCGGCCCGATCCAGGCCCTGGGTGAGGGCGGCCATTTCGGTGCGGCAGCGCTCGCTGGTATCGGCCCAGCGCCATGGCCGTCCCTGGGCGACAAACCGGCGCAGGGCCGAGGCAGTGATTTTGGCAAAAAGCATCCGTATCCCCAGCGCCAGCACCCCGGGGGCGAGAGCCGCCGGCAGCCACTCCGGGCCTGGCGAAAGCAAAGCCAGCACCGCCGCAATGCCGCCCCAAAGCGCGAGCACCGCCGGCCAGTGCCCAAACACCGCCGGGCCCGCCTCCAGCGCCCGCCCCTGCTGCGCCCAAAACAGCCCGGCCACCAGCGGCGCACTCCGCTCCCGCAACACCCCGAGTTGCCGCGCCTGCCACTCCTCGTGGGTAATGAACCCGTGGTCGGCCGGCGCCGGTTCGGCCCAGGCGACCAAGACCAGATCGACTCGCGTCGGCCTAGCGGCATGAAACGACCGCTCAAGCGAGGCGTGGGTGGTGCAGGCGAACCGGCTTTGCAGCCCTGCGCGCAGGGCGAGCAAGTCGGCCTCGGCGGTGATCGCCAACCGGAAGATCCGTTCCGAGGCGGCCGGATCAATGCCTTTGACCCAACCGTTACGGCGGATGAGCGCCTCCGAGTCCTCGGCCAGACGGCCGACCTGGCTGAGCGAGCGGCTGGCGGCATGATCAAAGCGCTCGATTTTCGCCGTGACCGTGCGGTGGCTAAGAGCGCGGACGAGGGCGAGTTGATCGGGGTCGTCAGGCGCTTCCGCAAGCAAGGCCGGCAGACTTTCCCCGCCGAGGCGCTGCCCGCGCCAGAGCACGTTCTGGCCCGCCAGCATGAGCAGGGCGAGGCAGGCGACGACTTCGCGGGCCAACGGCTCGGGCAAGGCCTTCAGTGGCTCGACCTCGACCAGTGCGACCAACTCCGTGAGTTGGGCCCGGTAGTTTTTGTCGTCGGGGGTTTTGCCGATAAATTCGCGCAGGGTCCCGGCGGTGGCGGCGTCAAAAATGTTAACGATTGCAGCCTCGCGGTGTTCGGCGGCTTGTAAGGCCCGGGCCGCGTCGGGAATGGAGTAACGGCGGCCGCGCCAGCGAAATTTGGTCTCGGTGCGGCGCTTATCGTAGTTGTCCTTCACCGGCAACTGACGCCCCCAACTGTCCATTGCCTCCATGCCCCAGCGCGCCTCCGGGGCGCTGGCGAGCAACCCGCGCAGGAGCAGCGTGACGCGCTCGTCCTGGGGCGGCATCGACTCAACGGCGCCGGCGCGGGGCCCGCCTGGCGCCAGCTCCAGCAGCAGGGCTTCGGCGCGTTCCACCCGTTCCGGCTTCGTCTCGGCCGGATTGGCTCCGGGCAGATCGTCGAGCACGGGGTGGCCGAGAATGAATTCCTGAACCACCCGCCCGAGCGACCACCAATCCCAGGCACACAGCGCCGGACTCGGGGCGTGGGTCTCCAGCATCACCACCTCGGGCGGTGCATAAAAGGGATCGGGCCGGAATAACAGCGGCTGGGCGTGTTCGATCAGCGCGACCGACTCCAATCCCCCCAAGGTGCAGTGCAGTTGCCCCTTGTTTTCCTGAATAAAAATCGCCTCCGGACTGATACCCAGATGGACCAACCCGCTGGCATGCAAAACGCCGATCGCCTCGGTTAACTGCCGCACGAGTGCCTCGACGGTGGCGAGTTCGGGGGCCTCCCGCTTCTGGCGCCAGACATCCAACGGCGTGCCTTGGACGGCGGCGTACACCTCCACGCGGTAAGGGCCAACGACAAACTCCTCCTGCACCCGTTGAAGGTGGCTCAGTTCGATCTTCCGCAGGTGCCCCCAGACCGTGGAGCGCGGATCGTTCTTCGTCTCAGGGCGGGCGCACAGAAAGACCGCTTCGGCCGTGTCCTTGCGTTGGGCGCTCCACCACTGGGCGCCGCCGCGCTCGGGGAGCGCCGCGGTGATCGTGTAAAGTGTACGCCACAATTCATTCGGGACGGGTAAAAGCCCGGCCGCCCCGGCTGGATTGGCCACGGGCGCACCCGTACCCTCGGCGACGGGGGGCGAAGGAGCCGGGCTAGCGGGGCTTAAATCGGTGGACATAGCTGTCCCCTTGCTAACGGCACAAACCGGGGCGACTTGACCGAAAACCGGCAGGATCAGGCAAGCGTTGACGGCCAACCCCGACCTCACGGGCATTGCCCTGCGGTTCGCTTTCCGGTTCAACCCCTGCCGATGAATCAGCCTTGGTTACTCGCTCAACTCGTCGTAACCGCCGCCCTAACCGGGCTGTGCTGGACGGTGCAGCTCGCCGTTTATGCGCATTTCGCCCACCTGCTGACCACCTCCGGCGCCGAGGGATTTCGCTCCTACCATGCCGCCTACGTGCGCAGCATGGGCGTCGTCGCCGCTCCGCTGATGCTCGCCGAAGCCGGCCTGGTCGCCTGGGGCTGCTGGGCCGCCCCCGCCTCGGTTGGCGCATGGCTGGGCGCGATAGCGGTAATCCTGATCTGGGCCCTCACTTTTGGTCTCATCGTGCCCGTCCATAACCGCCTGCAGTCCGCCCCGGACGCGCCCAACATGGCCCAGCTCAATCGGCTCAACACCCTGCGCACCGCCCTTTGGACCGCGCGCACCGGACTACTGCTCGGAGTCGGCCTCGCCGCCTGAGCGCCGCCCCCTCCCCCGCGGCGGGCGCACGGATTTCAGGCCGACGCAGATGACAAACCGGGTGTTGTGCTTACCGTCTCGACCCACTTCCCCACTCCCCACTCCCCGCACTTCGCCTCGCCCGACTTCATTCCGTATGCGCTCCCTCGTTCTGGTTCTTGGTGACCAACTCAACGCCGATTCCTCCGCCTTCGACGGCTTCGATCCCGCCCGCGATGCGGTCTGGATGGCCGAGGTCGCCGAAGAATCCGAACACGTCCCCTCCACCCAGCCGCGCATCGCGATTTTCCTCGCCGCCATGCGCCATCACCGCGACGCGCTGCGGGCGCGGGGGTTTACGGTTCACTACGCCCCGCTCGATCTGCAGGATAACACCCAGACGCTCGCCGGCGAACTCACCCGCACCGCCCGCCTTTTGGCCCCCGAACGGCTGATCATCACCGAGCCCGGCGAACACCGGGTGCGGCAGGCGCTCGCAACCGCAGCCGCTGCCCTCGGCCTCCCCCTGGAGATTCGCCCCGACCGACATTTCCTCTGCACCCTCGAGCAATTCCGGCATCACGCGGACGGGCGCAAGCAGCTGCGCATGGAGTATTTTTATCGGGAAATGCGGCGGCAGCACGGCGTGTTGCTCACCGCCGTGCAAGAACCGGAAGGCGGCGAATGGAATTTCGATCACGACAACCGCGGCAGTTTCCCCAAAAGCGGACCCGGACCGTTGCCCGCGCCGGTCGCGTTTCCACCCGATTCCATCACCGCCGAGGTGCTCGCGTTGGTCGCGAAGCGCTTTTCCCGGCACGCCGGCAGCCTGGCGAGTTTCGACTGGCCGGTGACCCCCGCGCAGGCGCAGCTGGCCCTGACGGATTTCATCACCCACCGTCTCGCCTCGTTCGGCCAGTATCAGGACGCCATCTGGACCGGGGAGCCGTGGCTTTACCACTCGCGCTTGGCGGCGGCGATGAACCTGAAGCTGCTCGCCCCCCGCAATGTGATTCGGGCGGCCGAAGCGGCCTACCGCGCCGGCCGCGTCAGCTTGGCCAGCGCCGAGGGGTTTATCCGGCAGATCCTCGGCTGGCGCGAATATGTGCGCGGGGTTTACTGGCTGAAAATGCCTGAGTACGGCGAGCTCAACGCGTTGGGCGCCGACCAGCCGTTACCCGAGTTTTATTGGACTGGGAAAACCGAGATGGCCTGCCTGCGCGACGCCATCGGGCAGACCCTCCAGCATGGTTACGCCCACCACATCCAGCGGCTGATGGTGACGGGTCTTTATTCGCTGCTGCTGGGCGTGCGGCCGAAGGAAATCTGCGCCTGGTACCTCGGGGTCTATGTGGACGCGGTCGAGTGGGTGGAGTTGCCCAACACCCTCGGCATGTCGCAATACGCCGACGGCGGTCTGATGGCCTCGAAGCCGTATGTGGCGACGGGTAATTATATCAAACGGATGAGCAACGCGTGCGTCGGCTGCCGCTTTGATCCGGCCGAGCGCACCGGTGCCAACGCCTGCCCGGTGACCACCCTGTACTGGGATTTTCTCCTGCGCCACGAACGCCTGTTGGTGGGCAACCCCCGCATGGGATTACAGGTGAAAAACCTCGCCCGCCTCAGCCCCACCGAGGTGAGCGCGATCCAGGCGCACGCGGCCGAAATCCGCCGCCACGGCGGGGCGCCCCCGTCGGCAGGGACGTCCGAGGAGGCCGAGTCGAAGGAGGCGGACTGGTTTGGCCAGGGAGTTTAAGAAAAACGCCGAGTTCGGAACGCCGATCGGGGCAAGGAAACCGGCACCCGGCATCATCACCAGAACGAACAGCAGCTCGCGCCGGCACGGTTTAACCATCGATTAAGTTATGCGTTTCCGTCGGGTCGGCGCGCAGGTCAAACTGCAGCCACGGGGTGCCATCCGCGTTGACGATTTCTTTGCGGGCCGGCGAACGCCAGCCGCGCCAGACCCGGTCGCACTGGAGCGGCAACGCCACCACGCTCGGCATGGAAATTTCCGCCCGCTCCCGCGCGCACGTCCAGCTGCGCCCTTCCGCCCAGGCGAGGGTCATCGCAGGCAAATCGAGTAACGACACAGGCTCGTCGGAGCGCCGCCCACCCGCCGCGCCGCCCGCGGGCTGACCGCCGGCCTCCGCCTCGCCACTGGGCGCCCCGCGCACCAGCAGGGGCACGCGCACGCTTTCCTCGTGCGGCCAGCCTTTGCGGAAAAACCCGTGGGCCCCGTGCATGTCACCGTGCACTGAGGTGAACACCACAATCACGTCGTCGGGCACGGCCGCCAGTAAGCGACCGATCGCGCGGTCGGTCGCCTCGATGTGCGCATAATATCCAGCCAGCTCCCGGGCCGCCTTGGCTTCGACTGCGCCGCCGCGAGGCACGTTGGCGGGCAGCTCCACGGCGCGAGGCATCACTCCCGCAGCCGGGGCGTCGTAGGGCGGATGCGGCGCCTCCAGGCTGACCACCGCGAACCAGGGCGGGGGCGCGCTGCGGCCATTTGAAATCTGAGATTTGAGATCTGAAATCGGAGTTCGGAAATCGGAAAACGGGGATCGGGAATCGGGGACTTGAGATCCGGAACCTGCGATTTCCGCTTTGAGATCCGAGATTTCAGATTTCTGCTCTGGGCTCTGAGATTCCAGATTTGAAATTTCAGATTTGAGATTCGAGATCCCGGCTCGGGGCTCTGAAATCTCCGATCTCAGATTTGCGATCAATCCGGCCGCTCGGGCGCAGACTACGTCGCTTTGGTAGCCGGGAAACCGGGTGGGCACCGGCAGCCCCGTGCCGTGCAGCCACGGGTCATTGAGCAAAAAGCCGCTCTCAAACCCCTCCCAGAGCGCGAACCCGCCCCGCGCTTCCACCGGTACGACCGTCTTGGCGTGGGGTTCGCCGACCAGCGGCGCGGCGGGGTCACGCGCGCCGAGGTGCCACTTGCCAAAAAACGCCGTGGTGTAGCCGCGCTCGTTGAGTTCATGGGCGATCGTCCGAGCCCCGAGGGGCAGCGGATCGAAGTAGTCGCGCACTCCGTTTTCCGGCGACGGCACGCCGGTGAGCAAGGCTGCGCGGGCGAACGGCCCGAACGGGTGAGGGGTGACCGCCTGGTCGTAGTTGACGCTCCGTGACGCCAGCACGTCGAGGTGCGGCGTGCGCGCGTTGGGATCGCCCGCGTAACCGCACGCCTGAGCCCGCCACTGGGTGGTGACAATCCAGAGAATGGACGGGGTAACGTGAGCCATAAGCCCGACGATAAAGCCCCCAGTCCCTGTCCCCGCAAACCTTCCCCGTCCACCCCCCCGGACATAAACCAACCCATTGTGTTGGTTTCGATCCGGCGTGGCGGGCTCACCCGGTTTGGCCGAGCAACGCCCCCCCTCGCCTTCGCCCCCCGGCTGCCCGGTTGCCAAACGCCCACTGGGCTGTTCCGCTCCTGCCCACTTTTCCCCCATGACCATCCGCGAACCCGAAGTCGTCGAACTGTCCACCGCCTCCGGGCCCATGCGCGCCCTGGTGTTCCGCCCCACCGGCGAAGCCCTCCACCCCGGTATCGTGCTCTACTCGGAGATTTTCCAAATCACCGCCCCCATCCGCCGCACCGCCGCTTTCCTCGCCGGCCACGGTTTCATCGTCGCCGTGCCCGAGGTCTACCACGAGTTCCTGCCCGCCGGCACCGTGCTCGCCTACGACCAACCCGGCGCCGACAAGGGTAACGAACTCAAATACGCCAAGGAAGTTTCCCACTACGACGACGATGCCCGCGCGGTCGTCAAATTCCTGAAAAAACACCCCGCCGGCAACGGCCGGGTCGGCGCCGTGGGCATCTGCTTGGGCGGACATCTCGCCTTCCGCGCCGCCCTGCGCGCCGAGGTCGCCGCCACCGTTTGCTTCTACGCCACCGACATCCACAACGGCACCCTCGGCCAGGGCAAAGCCGACGACTCGCTCGCCCGCATTTCTGAAATCCAGGGCGAGTTAATGATGATCTGGGGCCGCCAGGATCCGCACATCCCCGGCGAGGGCCGGGCCAAAATCTACGCGGCGCTCACCGCGGCAAAGTCGAATTTCACCTGGCACGAGTTCAACGGCGCCCACGCCTTCCTGCGAGACGAGGGCCTGCGCTACGACGCCGAACTCGCCCACCTGACGATGGGCATGGCGGTCGGGATGCTCCGGCGCACGTTGGGGTAAGCGCGCGGAAGTGCTCGGATCGGGCGCGGATGGGGCGGGCCATGCGGCGAGGTTAATTTGGGCACGGGAGTCGACTGCGCACTCTGAACACCCTGAGCTCACGCTCCGGGCCACGAGGCGGCGTCCGTTCGTGGCAGCTCCGTGTGGCCTTGAACGTGAGTTCAAGGTGGGTGCATGACTGGTGCGCGACCGACGCCAGCCTCCAGCTACCGCGCAGCATCGGGACTGTAACACGATCCCTTTACTGCAACCGCCCGGGCAGTTTGCGCAGGCGCTGCCCGAGGTCTTCGAGCGGCTTGCCGGTGGGCCGGGCTGACAAATCCGCGCCGGTGCGGATCACTTGTGAGGGCATAAAATTGTTCACCAACGCACAGTAGCTGCTGGTCACCATGATGCCGAGCAACTCGCCGGTCTTGCTCAACACCAGGTCGCCGCGCGACGGCGAGAAGTCGCCAAATACCCGCCGAACTAGGCGATTGTCCATGTGCACATAACTGGGATTGGTCGGATCGAGTTTGAAGGGGATCTCGCCATAGCCGGTGCCCCCGTTGGCGATGATCAGCGCTTCGGTGAACTTGAACGGCTCCAGCGCGATCGGGTAACTCTTCACCCCGAGCGCGGCTAACTGCACTGGCGTCACCGGCAGCACCGCCACGCGCGGGTCGATCGCCAGAAACACCAAACGGTCCACCGCGATGCGGGTTTCGCCTTTGCGGAACTCGGCTTTGAACGCGGTCCAGTTCCACGGCGGATCGATCAGCGAGAACGGCGTGTCGCTCACGTGCAGCAACGCCATCGTATCGCGCCCGTCGGTCACGAACACCGTGCGGGTATCGCGTTTGTCGGTACGATCGCTCAGCAAAAACGGGCGCGTGCCCACCAGCGAGGTCTGCACACGGTTGGCCAAAAACTCGTTAAAGAGAACGTTGATGTTAATCGGGCGGTTTTCGCGGATTTCCTTGGTCAGCGCCACCGAGTTGTCGGCGAGTTGGCCCACGCCTTGAGCGAGCTGGGTGGTGGTTTCCTGAACCTTGATGCGCTCGGCGCGCTCGGCTTCGACTTGGGTTTTGAGGGTTTCGGCGGCGCTGCGCAGGAGCTGCTTTTCCTGCTCCACCACGCGCACGGTCACGCTGAGATCCTCGATTTTGGCGCGGGCCTCGCTCTGGGCTTTTTCCAGGGTGGCGAGCGCCTGGGTTTGGCGGGTGGCCTCGGCCTGGCGTTGCTCCAACTCGCGCTGGAGCTGGGCGAGGCGCTCTTTGGACACCGTGGCATCGGCGGCGGCCGCGCTGTACTGCTGGGCGAGGGTGTCGGCTTTTTGGCGGGTGGCGTCGAGCGAGGTGGTGGTGTCGGCGAGCGTCTTTTCGCGTTCGCTCAAGGTGCTCTGAGTTGACTGCAACTGCTGGGCAACCTGGTCGCGTTGGGTGCGTTCGTCGGCGAGCGAGAGCTTCATCACCGCGACGAGGTCGTCGTCCTGGGTCGCCGCGCCGGCGCCGGTCGCGGGTCGGGCAGCGGGCGGCGGGGGCGGCACGGGCTTGGCGGGGGCGGCCTTTTGCCAGTCGGTGAGCGCGAGCAGCGTCAGCAGCAGGAAGTCGCAGAGGATGAGAAGGAGCGTGCGGTTCATGGCGCGGGAACGCGGGGGGAAGGAAGGGATGGAAGGAGTCGAGAACGCGGGCCGGGCAGCGGCGCGTTAGACCGCAACCGGGGCGACGGGGGCTGCTGCTTTGGAGGAGGGCTGGCCGTCGAGAATGAGGCGGCGCTTATAGGGGCGCACGTGGCGGATCTTGATCAAAGCGACGCAGCAGATGCCGAACAGGTTGGAGGAGTAGGCGGCGAGCAGGTTGGGCTGAATCACGCCGAGCACTTGGAGCACGAGCGCGGTGGCGGTGCCGGCGATGCCGATATAGAGGCCGCCGTCGAAGAGGTTTTCCTCGTTTTCCATCAGGCGGAGCTTGAGCAGCGCGGACACCGACTGGCCTTCGATTTCGCGGATTTTCGACAGGCAGTACAGGTACATGCCGATTTGCAGGACGGCGAAAAAGCCGATGGTGAGGAGCGTGGAGATATCCATGGTGAGTGTGGGGGCCGTGGGCGTAAGGGAGGCAGGGTCGGAAAGGTTGGAGAGAACGGGAATGGTTAACTTGAGCTGAAACTCGGAGGGCGCGGTCGGCTTGAGCAAAAAGGGTTCGGTCCCAAGCACCAGCAGGGCGGCGGTGAGCAGTGCGAGCACCCCGCTTTTGGCGCGGAACAGGCCGGGATCCCCATCGGTTTCGTCGGCGAAGAGCAACCGCCCCAACCCTCGGAACAGGCAGAACGACCCGAGGAGAAAACCCAGGTACTTGGCGACGAGGGCGAGCTTGGGAAAGAGCAGGGCCGCCAGGGTGATCGGCCCGAAGGAAGGGGCCGGCTGGTGGTTGACCGGCACCTGGCGGGCGAGCAACTGCTCGACGGCGCCCTGCCCGTAACCGAGCGCGAGCCGCAGGTCGGCCAGGCCGGTCCGGCCGAATTTCAGCAGGTAAGTGGCCACGCGATCGGCCGAGCCGGAGAGCAGCGCGGCGCTGTAGATCAGCGGCAGGTCGTCAGGGGCAACTCGGGCGAGCTGGGCGAACTCGCCGAGCGTTTTCACGCTGCCGGTCAGCCGCAGCAGTTCGGTGAGTTGCACCCAGTCGAGGCGTTTGCCGAGGGAGAGCAGGTCGGCGAACACCGGCTCAAGCTCCCCGAGCTGGTTCGCCCCGACGGCGGCTTCGGCCAGCTCGCGCAGCTCGCGCTGGAGTGCCTCGGGGGCGTGGCCGCCCTGGTAAACCAGCGCTGAGAGCAAAATCACCGCGTCGAGGGCTTGGCCGCCGGGCTGGGTGGCGGGGGCGAAGCGCTGGGTGCCGCTAACCGCGCGTACCCGCAACAGACTCTGCACGCCCTGCGAACGGGAATTGCCCAGATAACCGAGCAACTGGGCGCGGGCTTTTTGGGTAATGAAAAAGGTCAGCACCGGGGTGCTCTGGGTGCGCCCGGTGTTTTCCTTGAGGTTAAAGAGCGGATCGAGAAACGGATCCCAGCCGCCCCAAGGAATGAGTTCAGGCTGGCGGTGAGCGGCGTTGGCCAGCGCGGTGGCGAGGGGCGCGGCCTGCGGGTCGCCGAGGGATCGGACGGCGGCGAGGGCCAGGCCGGCCGGGCCGGGTTTTTCGCGCTCGAGCCACTCGCGGGCGAGCCGGGCCACCGAAGGGGTTTCAGCCCCGGCACGCTCCAACAGGGCCGGGGTGAGCGACTGAAGATTAACCGGCACGCTCCAGGCCGCCGCCAGCACGCCCAGGCCGATCAGCCACCACAGCGGCACGGAGCGGGGGAAAGCGGGGCGGGGCGATGTCATGCGCGGCGAAGTATTCATTTGCCGCGCGCCCTTGGCAAATACAGGTTGCACGGCCTCATCTCCCTCCGACCTATGGCCCTGCGAATTGTTCATTATAACGACCCCGTGCTCCGTAAAAAGGGCGACCCCGTAAAGGTCTTCGACGACGCCCTCACCCTGCTCTCCGCCCAAATGGTGGCGACCATGAACACCGCTGCCGGCATCGGCCTGGCCGCGCAGCAAGTCGGCCGCACCCTCCAGTTTTGCGTGGTCGACATGCTCGGCACCGACCGCGATTTCAGCTGGGAACTCGATGGCGGGCGGCCCCCGCTGGAGTTGTTCATGCCGCTCTCGCTGGCCAATCCCGTGGTCACCGTGCTGCCCTCCGACAAAACCGTTTACGAGGAGGGTTGCCTGTCGTTTCCGGAAATCCGCGGCGACGTGATTCGCGCCGATGTGATCAGGGTCACTTTTCAGGACCTGCAGGGCACCGCCCACACCTTGCTCTGTGACGGCCTGTTTGCGCGCTGCATTCAGCACGAGGTCGACCACCTCAACGGCACGCTTTTCATCGACCGCATGGAGAAAAAAGTCCGCGCCAAGTTAGAGAAAGACATCAAGGAGCTGGGCCAAAAAACCCGCGACGCCAGCCAGCCGGTGGTTTGAACCAGCCTGGGGCTGAGCGGACCGCGGAGCTCCAGCTCCGCTCTGGGCCTGTGCACGCAACCCGAGCGGGCCGAGCTGGAGCTCCGCGGTCCCTGGCTGGCAACCGTGGGGAACCATTACCTCACGGGAGGCGGAAACGGTGCGTTACACCACCCACGCGGTCGCCTGATTTTTTTGGCGAACCTACCGATCCGGAGCGTGTCCGAGGCCTTGCAACTGCACATTAATTAAACGCATCCGTAACGACTCCGCATCACGCGGATTTGTCATCCCAAACCCTAAATGAACCTCCTCAAGTCCTTGTCTGTCCTCACCGTCGCCGGCGCGCTCGCCGTCTCTGCCCAAGCCCAAACTGCCACCTACTCAGAGCCGGCCTTTTTCCAGGCCTCGCTCTGGGCTCCTTCGCCCCAGCTCGTCCCGGCGACCGACGACGTCTCCGGAATCCGACTCCAGGTGTATGGCGAAAACCGCAACGTCTCCGGCGTCGACATCGGCTTCGCCCACTCCACCACCGGCGACTTCGTCGGCTTTGGCGGTCTGTTCACCCTTTACAACCATGTCGGTGGCACCACCACGGGCGTGCAGTGGGGCCTGGTCAACTACACCGAAGGCGCCGTGACCGGCTGGCAAAGCGGCTGGATCAACGTCGCCACCGCTAAGGTCAAGGGCCTGCAAACCGGGCTGGTTAACTACAACGACACCATCACGGCCGACTTCTCCGGCCTGCAGCTCGGTTTCGTCAACACCGCCAAACATGTTCACGGCGTACAGTTCGGCTTCATCAACTACGCCGAAACTCTCAAGGGCGTGCAGATCGGCCTGTGGAATCAGGTCAACTCGCGCGGCTGGGATCAATTTGACCCGCTCCCCAAGGCCTTCCCGTTCATCAACCTGGGCTTCTAAGCACCGGCGTTAAGCGCCCGGTTTCGCCCCCAGCCCTGCGGCCCCCGCCGCAGGGCTTTTTTGCGCACGCGCGGGCCCTCCCCGGGCTCACGCCCGGAGCCACCTCGGCGTGGCCTTGAGCGTGAGCTCAAGGTTTCTCGCGGGCTTGAGTGGCACCCCTCCCCGGCCCGAAAAGCATGGCTTTACCCTTCGCGCAGAATGCTTTCATCTGCGGGCCACTTTAACCCTTCGACCGACTCGCCTCATGAATCTTTATCAGGACTCACGCATCGTTATGACGCTCGACGCGGGCGGCACCAACTTCCGCTTCGCCGCCACCCGCGGCGGCAAACCGATCACCGAGACCGTCGCGCTGCCCTCCAATGGCGCCGACTTACAGCACTGCCTGAACAACCTGCTCACCGGCTTCGCCCGGGTAAAGGCCCTCTGCCCCGAGCCCCCCTCCGCCATCAGCTTCGCGTTTCCCGGACCGGCCGACTACCCCAACGGCATCATTGGCGACCTGCACAACCTCCCCGGCTTCCGCGGCGGGGTCGCCATCGGGCCGATGCTCCAGGACAAGTTCGGCATTCCGGTTTTCATCAGCAACGACGCCGACCTGTTTGTCTATGGGGAAGCGATCGGTGGGCTGCTCCCCCACGTCAACGGCCTACTGGAAAAAGCCGGCAGCCCGAAGCGCTATAAAAACCTGTTTGGCATCACGCTCGGCACCGGTTTCGGCGCAGGCATCGTGCGCAACGGCGAACTGTTCCTCGGCGACAACTCGATGGCCGGTGAGATCCATTCCCTGCGTAACAAATTGAAGCCGACGATGGACGTTGAGGAGGGCGCCTGCATCCGCGCGGTGCGCCGCGTTTA
>CAMBUJ010000045.1 GCA_945871005.1 Opitutus sp. GAS368
CTCAACGTCTCTCCAGCAAGCAATAAATCACAAAACACGGCCAGTCCCCTTTGGCTCGCCCCTATGCGTAACTTCCTTGCCATGCGCTCGAATCCACCTCCTCAACGTCTCTCCAGCAAGCAATAAATCACAAAACACGGCCAGTCCCCTTTGGCTCGCCCACAGGCGGTTTAGAGACACCTTCACTTGAACGCCCCAAGGTAATTTGCCTCCAAATGGTTCGGAGCAGACTGGAAGTCTGCGCTACTTTTTCGGCCGCAACCAAGGCGTGTTGGCCGCGAAAGAACGCAGAGAACGCATAGAAATACAGGCGGATTGATCTTTGCGCTCTTTGCGTTCCTTTGCGGCTAAACCGATTTGGGTATTTCGGAGCAGACTGGAAGTCTGCGCTACTTTGCAGAACTCAAACCCCGTCGGTCGCTTTACGTTGCTCGTTTTCCTTCTCCGCCTCGCCGCCGCCGCCGTACCCGATGACGTCGATGTTCACAAAAGACGGGGTTTGCACCACCGCCCCGGCCGAACGACCCGCTTGCGCCGCCACCTCAGCCGAGGATTTGGAGCCCGTGTCCGGCGAAGCCGTCGCCGTGCCCACCGCAACCGCCGGTGCCGCTGCGGGCGGCGTGCCGGTGGTGGACCCGCCTGCGGATATATTGGCGGCATTCAACACCGTGAGCGCCGAAATGCTGATGTTGCCCACCGAGCGAATCCCCGCATCACCCGCGTCAATCGTGCCGCCGGGCGCGATCAGATCCACGTCGCCCGCCTTCACGCCCTCAACGGCGGCCAACACACCGATACCACCGCCCGTGGCCAGGCCCGCCAGATCGGTCTGCACGTCGCCACTCTGCGGATCAACCACCACCCGGGTGGGCGAGGCCGATTGGAGCGTGGTCGACGACGAGCCGGCCGCGATGTCGCCGACCGTCGACCAAATCATAATGTCTCCCCCGCGCAGGGTGAAGATGCGCTGCGAACCGATATCCACGTCGTTATGCGTGAACAACGAAATGGCGCCTCCGCGCTCGCTGATAATACCGGGAGGGGTCTGCGAAGCGGTGATTTCGTTACCCAGATTAATGCCGCCACCCGGGGCAAACACCGTGATGTCGCCGCCCGCCGAGGTGGTCAGTACGCGCGAAGACAGCTTTAGGTCACCCTGCCAGGCGGAGCCTGGGAACAGGGCGGCGATGGCGGCAAACCCGGCGTCGTACGTGCCGAAAGCGGGGCTCTCCGAGTTATTGTGATCCCGCCCAGCGTCGCGCAACACCTGGTTGAACATGGCCGAGGTTACCTGTGCACGAACACTGGACGGGAAATTGGAATAGGCGGCGAACACTGCCGCATCGTCAGAGCCGACCAAGCCGAGCAGGGTGCGCAGCGCTGGCAGGTAACGGGTGGCGTTGGCCCCGGCGGTGGCCGGATCAAGGAACGCCGCGTCGAAGGCGGCGCGGTCGATCTGGGTGCCGTCGCCCACACCCACCCCGATCACCACGTCGGCCCCGGCGTCGGGCAGGAACAAGTTGCGCGCGTTGCCGATGCTCGTGAGGCCCACCGCGGTGCCGTCGCCGGGGGACTTGAGCCCGCCGCTGATGCCATCGTCAGGCGGCAAGGTGGCACCGAAATCGATGTCGCGGCCGGCCTGCACGGAGAGCGTACCGCCGCCGCCGATTTGGAGGTCACCGGCGGTGGGATTGCCAGTGCCGGGGATCGGGCCGCGCGCGTTGGTGGCGAGTAAACTGTTGCCGGTGGTCGCCGCCTGGGCCCGCAGAGCGGACGCCGGATTGTAGAGCAACACATCGCGCCCAGCCGACACCACACTCACGTCACTCTCGGCCAAATTCTGCAGGTAGAGCGCGACATCGGAAACGTCGCGACCGGCGCGCACCTCGGTTTTTTTCGCGGAAAACAAAGTCAGCCCGGAAACATCGCCCGAGCCTGCCACCAGCCGCACCGGTTCGGTGGACGCGGCATGCACGGAGTCGGCGGCGTGCAAGTTTTGTTTGGTTTGGATGCGACCGTAGATGTCACCGGTGAACGAGCCGGACTCGGCAAACATCGAATTAAGCAGCGTGAAATCGGCGGTGGTGCGGGTGACGGTGTTGACCAGCGCGCTGTTGCTGATGCCGGCGAAAGAAACCGACAGCGGCGCGGCAACCGAGGGCAGCACGGCCGGGTTGGCGTCGGAGAAGTTCACCACGGCGCTGGCCCATTCGTTGCGCTGCGTGCTGCGATTGAACCCCACAACCTGCAGACCGTTGAGCGAATCGGCGGCCACCAGTTGCAGGCCACCTTGGGCGGACGGCAGGAAGTTAAACACGCCCACCAGGTTGATGTCGCCGGTGGCGGCGAAGGCATCGAGGCGCCCCGGCATCAGCGTCGAAGCCGTGGCAAACGCGATGACGTCGGTCTCGTAAAGGCGCAGCCACGGCTGGTTTTTACCGGCGAGGGTCGAGCTCGGGAGGGCTTTGTTGCGACGCAGGACATTGTTGTACCAATCGTAGAGCGAGCCGCCGTCGATGGAGGGATTGCGCGAGCGCAGGGTGAGGTCGCCGGTGAGGGCGAACGCCTCGACGCCGCTGTCGGCCGCGTAGGTGCTAAAATAGCTCTTTAGGAAGTAGCTGTTGTTGATGCCGCCCGGCAGCAGGAAGGGGTTAGCCACATTGCCGAGGGTGAGGTCGCCGCCCGCGCTGAGGTCGAACGTGCCCTTGCCGAGAAACAGCGTGGTGGGCAGCCAGGTCGCGCTCGCCGTCGAGGAGGTGCTGGTGAAGTCGGCCACCTTGAGGCTGGTACGGGTGTGGTTGGTGGTGATGTCGCCGCCGGCGGCCAAGGTGCCGCGACCGCGCTCCACATAATACACACCGCCATCGATGTTGCCGCCCGCGCGTACGTTGACATCGCCGCCACCGAGTTCGAGCAGCTTGCTGGCATCGGGCGTGCCGAAGGGCATGCGCGCATTGGTGGGCGCCACCGCGTCGATGTTCACCACATCGGAACCGGCGGTGACGTTCACATGGCCGCCACCGAGGGCACCGACGCCCTCGAAGAAGTTGTTAAAATCCACCCACCAGCTCGTCGAGTTGCGCTGGGTCTTGGGGCCGTTGGCCGCGACGTTGGAATAGGCGGAAAATTCACCGGTGGCCTCATCGATGTTGCCGCGGCGCGAGAGCCAGTTGGTGGGCATCTGCTTGCTGGAGTCGATCTGGCCGGCGACGGTGCGGAAAATATCATTCTGCGCGAACAGCGCGACGTCGCCACCGCTATGGCTGTAATGGGCAACGTAGCCGTTGGTGGTGACGTACTGGCGAGCACCTAGGTCAGTGGAGGCGGTGTTGTAACTGGCGTTGGGCACATCGAAATCGGCCAGTGCCGCCGCCTGGGTGCCGACCGTGTAGATCGTCGCCAGGTTGTTGCGCAGCTCGATGTCGCCACGTGCGGCGATGGAGATATCGCCGGTGCCGGTACGCACCACTTGGAAAAACTGCGGCACGCCGGTGGCCGCCTGGCGCGTGTCGAGGGTGCTGGCAAATGCCGGTGCGCCTGCGCCCAACAGGAACGAGCCGGCCGATGGATTGGCCGCATTGGCTGCGAGCACCGACATCAGGCCAGCCGAGCCCAGATCGGCGCCGGCAACCAGATTGTAGCTCCACGAACGACTGCCGGCCGCCAGCAGCGGGGCGTTCCAGAGCGCGGTGGTGGTGGTGAGTGCACTGGTGCCAGTACCGAAACCATCGTTCAATGAGGCCGAAGCCGAACTCACGTAGGGCAGGCTCAGGTTGCCCTGCGCACGCAGGGTCAGCACACCGGGTTCGCGCTGGGCAAAGCTGGGCGCCGCACCATAGCGGGCGGTCGACAAATCCCAAATCCCGTCGAGCACCAGATCGCCCGTGCGGTTAACAATCTCGACGCCGGGCAACACGTGCACCGTTCCGGCCTCCGCTGAGCCGCTGACGCGGGCCAAAATGGCGGCCGAGGCGTTGCCGAAGGTCGTCGCCTCAGCCAGTACCGAGGTGCGTACCGCGCTAGTGATGGTCGCACTCGTGCCCGAGCCCGGCGTCAAATCGCGAACCTTAAAGCCTTCCAGCGTGACGCGGGAGGCATCAACCAAGGTCGCAGCCAACGGGTTCACCGCCAGATCGGTTCCGGCCAAGGTGCGCGGGGCGCGCAAGTGGAGCGTGCCCGTAGCGCGGCCCAAGCCGGCATCGGTTAACGCATTCGCGGCGTCCACCGAGAAATCGAGCGTCGACCCGCTAGCCAGCGTGAGCGCAGCCGCGGAGTTGGCCACCCCGGCCAGCGAGGTGCCGGCGGCCAACTGGATCGAGCCGCCCTTGCCCGCGCTGTCGAATCGTTCACCCGACACATCGAGTCGCGCACCGTTGGCCACGATCAGATTGCCCCGAGCCGATAACTTAATGGCACCGCCGGTTTCTCCCGAGGCGTCCACCGTCCCAGTCACAGTGAGCGCGCCCGTGTCGGCCGTCACTTCGTAGGCGTGGGCATCCGCCAGACCGTCCACCGCCACCGCGCCGGTGCGAATGCGATGTAGGCGGGCATCGTCAAATCCGCCCGCATTCAAGATCTGGTCCAATGCAGCCAGACTACCACCGACCAAACTGCCTACATCATTGGCAAAACGACCGCCGCGGCCGTTGGCACCCGCCACACCCAAAAGCGAGCCGGTGGAGGTAAAGCGGCCCGTGGGCGCGGAAACGACAATCCGCCCAGCGTCACCAGCGGCGGCTGCGGCCGAGGCCGTGAGCACGCCCTGACTGCCAATGCGCACATCGCCCAACGACGCCCCAAGCCGAATCGTTCCGGCATTCGTGTAATGCAAGGTGTCCAGCACGCTCAGACTGGTGCCGTCCACGTCGAGGCGAGCCGCGCCCAACTCGCCGATCGCCAGATCGCCGGTGGTGGCTTGCAGGGCGAGCGCACCGCTGGGCAGCACAATCGCCGTGTCCACCGCGACGCCCGTGCCGCCGGTGAAGGTTAAATTCGCGCCTAGTCCCGTGGCCGCCGTACTCGTCGTGGCGGCGGTCGGGTTAGAAAAGGCGAGTCGGCCGCCCGCCGTAATCTGCTGGGTGGCGGCGGTCGCCGCAGTGATCAGCGGGGCTTCCACGTTAATCGAACCGGTGGCGGTGAGTCCGCCCTGCCCGGCCAGCAGCACGTGATCGCTGGCGCGCAACGTGAGGTCGGCAAACTGCGCGACCTTGAGCTGTCCGGCGTCAAGCCGCAGGGAGCGGGCGGAAAAAACCAGTTTACCGCTGTCGGTGGCCACGGCCACAGGAGCGGTGCCACCGGCCCCACCATCGAGGAGAATCGTGGCGGCTTGGAACGTCGCGGTTCCCCCGGCGTTGTTAAAACCACGCAGCGCGGGCGCCCGCAAACTGAGCTGGGCAAACGACTCCGAGCCGATCACGCCCGTGCCGTAAACGTCGATACTGGAGTAGCTCAACAAGGCCAGGCGATTGCTGGACACCTGCAGTTCATCGAGCACGCCGCTGGTGAGCACCAGCCCGGGATTGGTCGCCAACGCTCCGGGGTTGGTGAGTTGCAGGCTGATCCGACCGCTGCTCAGCGCCAACGCCTCGGCGCGCAGACGGGCCGTGGGATCAATCTGATTGGTCCCGGTGGTATCCAGCGTAAGCCCGGCGCCGCCTTCGAGCACCGCGCCCGGGGCAACCACCAAACTAGCAGAGGAGCCCGCGCTCACTCCGGAGCGGGTCAGCCCCGCTTGGCTATCGCTGGTCACCCGCAGCAGCGCACCATCACCACTGCCGGCAACCGCCGCGTCACCGATGACCAAATCCTGGGCTCCAGCCGCGCCCAGCGTACCCACTTGGCGGATAACCCCACCCGCCGCGACGCTCACCGAATCGGTGGCCGCGAGGATGATTTCCGCCCCGCTCAACGGTGCGCCGGCGTTGTCCACCGTGATCGTCCCCGTGGCGACTTGAATGCGCGTGCCTTGGGCGGTGGTTTCACGTTTTCCGCCCACCAACAAGCTGGCCCCTGAAAACGCACTCAAACGACCGGCATCGAGTACCAACTCGCCGGGCTGCGCCACGGTGCCAGCTCCGCCGATGCGGATGTCCACCGGGCTATTGATATCGACCTGTCCACCCCGCGAACCGCTGGCAGCCAACGCGTTGATACTGCCCTGTAAATCCATCGCCAGGGTGGCGCTAAAAACGAGTTGGCCGGCATCACCGGCGAGGCGCGGCACGGTGTTCGCGTTGCGCGCCGCGCTGGTGGGGAAAAACGCCGAGCCCAGCGCGGTATTATAAGAGGCGCGCTTGGCGACCACGTCAGCTGACGCCACCTCAAACGAGGTGCGCAACGGGCTCGCCGCGGAAAGCGTACCCGTGGAGTTAAAACGGAAACCGGAAACCAGCACCGACTGGTCGGGTTGCACCGCCGCGCTGGCGTTCGGGCTGCCGGTTTTAGGGGTGATTAAAAACGCCCCAGGCAACGTGGCAAAGCGGGCGGGCAACAAGGTATAGAAGCCCGCCGCCAAACCGGAACCAGCGTCCAAGAAGATGCGATCGCCCAGCGCCAGGTTCGGATTCACGAACCCGGTGTCGCTCCCCAACAACGCCTGACCAAAGGTGCTGTCGTTGTTGGCCGCAAACGGCGCGAACTCCGCCGTGTAAGCCGGCAACACGGCGTAACTGCCCGCCGACGCGAGGTGGTCGGTGTGGCCACCGGTGCCGGTCTCAAACCGCGCCACCTGCAAATCGCCGCCCCCGTTCAAATCCACCAAGGCGCCCGCCGCCGTGCTGACGGTGGCCGCGGAGAGGTTCACCTGTTTGGCCACCGGGCCGCTGCTGGTCACATCGCGACCTTGCGGATCAATCCAGGTGGTGCCGTTAGCAAAAGCGCCGTAAGGCACGACCAGCGACTTTCCAGTGCTGGGGTCGAGGGCGGAAACCGAGGTCACCCCGCCTGCGCCGAGCGAGACCTGGTTGGCCACGGGAACGGCCTGACCGGTCATTAAGTCAACCGGCGCGGAGCCGGTGCCATTCCAGCCCAAATTGATCACGCCCAAGGGAGCGCGCAGCACGCCGTTTTGGTTGATGGTGTTGGCGTGGAGATTCAGCGTACCCCCGGCCGAAAGCGGCAAGCCCGACGCAGCTGCGCCCGGTGAAACCGTGATCGAGCCGGTGCGCGCCAGACCGTTGTCCACATAATCATAGGCGTGCAGCGAGAACACCGTGGCGGAGGGCGGGTAAATTTGCGCAGCCACCAGCCCCAGTGAACCGGCCACATCGAGCGTACCGCTGCCGCGAATATCGCCCTGCGGCACGTTCAGCACAGCCGATCCGAATTCCTGTAACGACAGGTTGCCCACGTCGATGAGCTGGCTGGCGTTGACCGTCAGTCGGCCCGTGCCGAAAACCGGGGCGATGTCGTAAGGATCGTTGTTACTGCCAATAAAAGCGCGAGTTACGTCCTTATCGGCCAGACGGGGTTTGACCAAGTCCGTGCCCAGCGAAACCCGCGCAGCACTCAGGGAAACCGCTGCGTCACCAAAAAGCACGCCACCGCTGGCTACGCGCAAATCGCGGGCTGCTGTGATCGAAACCGGACCGTCAAAGCCCACCACCCCACGCAGGTTTAAGGAATCGAATCCCCCGGCCGTGAAATCATCTACGGCAAAGTTACCGCGATCGGCAAAATACGCTGCGGGGGCCGACTGGGTCACGATCAGGCTGACTTCGTCGGGGGTAACCGCGTTGGTGTTCAGCGGTGACCGATAAATGCCCGAGCTGACGACGAGTTTACCGCCCTCAGCTGAAGCGCCGCCAGAAGTACCACGCAGGGTGGCGGCGGTGATCAATTGTTGGCCGCCGCTCAGGGTGAGCGTGCCGCCGGCTGAATCGACTTGGGTCGGCGTGGTCGAAAACCCTGCCAGCCGAGAGGCGCGGCCGGAAAAAACCGGGTTCAGATCGAGCGTATCGCTCGCACCGGACACATCGATGACGGCGCCGGGCTCTGCCAGAATGTTGCCCGTGAGACTAACGGTGCCGCCGGCCAGCACCTTGCCGAGGCGCAAGTCGCGCCCGCTGCTGTCGGGTTGACGTACGGTGACACCCGAGGCGTCGATGCGGGCGCTGGAGAACAACGCAAGCGTAGGCTTGGGCTCAAAATTATGAGTCGCGGGAAACAGCTTATTGGAATCGCTGCCCGCTTTCAGGCTGATCGAACCACCGCGGGCGACCAGACGGCCTTGTAGAGTAATCGTGTCGCCACTGAGGGAAATTTTCGCCGCGGGATCGGTGGTGATGGAAGCGCCTGGCTCGACGAGGAGATCGCCGCGCACCGCGAGGTCGCCCCGAATCGGATGCAGGTTAAACGCATCACGACTACCCAGCGCCGTAAGGCTCAAGCTGGTGGGCGTACGCTGGCTGGCGTCGAGTAAACTCACGCCAAAGCCGAGGCGCTCGACCGCGTTGGCATCAGCCTGCACGACGGCGGACGATGCGCGGGGCGCGATCACCGTGCCTGCGGTTACCCGCACCGCGGTGGTATAGAGGTCTTGATCCGCATCTAACACCCCGCCGATCCCGCGGAGATCAAACGAAGTGAAACCACCGGTTTGGAAAAACTCCGGGTCGAGCACCGTGGCGTTGGCGAATGCCGGGGCTGCACCGATTTGAAACGCCGGAGCCTGCAACACCAAGGAGCCGCCCTTGGAACCGGAAAACCCCTTCAAATCAGCGCCCAGCGCGAGCGAGCCGCCAATCACCGTGGGCTCAGTCGCATCGCGTCCCGAAAACACACTCAATGTGCCGCCATTACCATAGGCCAAACGCGCGCCGGCCGCAGCATGCACGCCGCCCGAGACATCGAGCGTGGAGCCGCTTTGCAGGTTCACGTGGTAACCCGTCAGCGTGACCTTGCCGCCCGTGGTCAGCAGCGAATCCTCCGCGCTGCCCACCGCGTCGTTCTGAATCATTCCGGCGGTGCTCACCTTCACGCCTGAGCCCACCTGAACTAGGCCACGGTTGGCCCCCAGCACCGGCGCGGTCCCGAGTAAATCCGAGGTGTTACTTACGTCTTGAGAAACGCCATTGGCGGTCAGTGTGATTTGTCCGCCGGGGGCGGACAGGTCGGCGAAGACGGCCACGTTTTTACCGGTCAACGAGAGCTGCCCGCCTGGGGTCAGCGCGAGGGCGCCGTCGGTGGCGACCACCACATCGCCCTCGCGATTGTCCACGCTGAGCCGGCCGAAGCCCTCCTTGGTGACCAAATCGGGCGAAAGCACCACGTTGGCCGCGCGCTCGGCGCCCACGCCGGCCGGAAGACCGGCGGCATCCAGGGTAAACGCCGAGGGCGTACCCACTGCGCCCACCCGGGTATAGATCACGGTGGGGGGAAGTGGCGATTGAGCCAGAAATCCGTTGGTGGCATCGACGTTGGCGATTTGGTTTTGGAAACTCAGCGCTAGCCCGCCGGACTGGGCTGGAGCGGTGCGTTGGCGCGCGCCGCTGACCGAACGCCCCGTGAGCGTTCCGTCGAGAGCGACCGAGGCCGCCTGAATGTTGAGAGCCCCTGCATCACCACCCTGGATGTAACCGGGTTCAAAGCGCTCGGTAAAAAGCCGGCTGCGACTCTGGCGCGAAGTGGCCGCCGCCTCACCCCACTTGGCGGTGTTGGTGACGGGGGTGAACACACCGTTATAGATCCCCTCGTACACGACATCCGGGGTGGCCTGGGCGATGTCCACGTAGCGGCCCTGATAAATGACCTTGGTGGTCTCCACCTTGGCGCCTTGATAATCGGTATAACCGCCCGACACGTCGATCGACGCTCCGGAGCTCACCACCACGGAACCGCCAGCGGTGAGGTTAACCGTGCCGCCACCGGTGGTCAGTTGACCGACATTGCGCTGGATCAGATTCACATAACCGGAGACGTCGGCGAGCGGCGTGCCCACCCAATCCACGCCATTAAAGGTGCCGGTCTGGAGCACGTCGAAACGGATAGTCTGGCCAAACAGGCTGCCGGCGCGCTGGAGCGGCGAATCAGCCAACTCGTCGCCCTTGAGTGAGGCTTCGATGATGTTGTCGGCCACCGAGGCGGTCACCCCAGTGGTACCGGCGACGTTGATTGACGCGCCGGATTCCAGATAAATCTGGCCTTCGGGATAAACGAACACGGCCTTGGCCTGAGCGGAGCCAAGCCCGACCTGAGTCCAACGACCGGCGTCAAAGTTAACCGTGGCCGCTGGGGCGAGCACGGAGGCGTTGGTCTCCGCGTGCAGGACCAGACCGCGCACGTTGAGCTGGGAGCCGAGCGCAAGTTTACTGCCCACGGCTTTTTCGCTGCTGGCGGTCTCGGGCAGAATCGAGGTTTGGCTCCCCGCGCCCAAGGTCACTAACCCGGTCGACGAGGCAAAAAAATCGGGTAACTCGGCAAAATCACCCACAGGCACCGCGTCATATTGGGCGAGCAGGTCAATGCGACCGTTGCGCGAGACAGAGGTGGTGGCGGCAAGCTGGCCGGACTGGTTCACGCTTTTGCCGAGCAAAGTGATCGCACCACGAGGGACGTCGATCAATCCGGTGTTGCGCACCGTGCCAGCATAGTCGCCGACTGCGCCCACCGCGCCGATGTTCGAAATCAGGCCACGCAAAGTCGAATCGGTGCTGCCTTCAAACCCAACCTGCAAACCGGCGGCCAGGATCGTCTGACCATCAGGCGTGGAAATGGAACCCGCCTGGGTGACGTTGGCACCGATCAGGGCAACGCGACCGCCGGATTTGTCGGCGTTGGTCGGCGAATTGAGGATCGCGCCGGCCTCGACCAGCACGTCGCCGTAGCGGCCGTTGGCGGCGAGCGGCGCAGGCGGGGTGAACGCGTTGGTTTGGGCACCGGCAGGGGCGACCAAACCGGTGAAGAGGAATTGGCCGTCGGGGTTATTGACCACCCCGCGGGCGATCAGGCTGGTGTTAAGCGGCAGCGAGGAGGCGACCAGCGTGCGGGTGTTGACCTGCGCGCTGCCGCTAAAAATCACGCCGTTGGGGTTGATCACGTAAACCTGCCCGGGCGCCTCGATAGCACCAAGGATGCGCGTCGGATTAGCCGAGGGATCGACGATCTGGTTAAACGCGATCCAATCGCCCCCGCCCTGGTTGAAACGCAGCTTGGTTTCGCGGCCGATGTTGAAGTTCTGCCAAGTCAGCAGTGCCTGCGGATCGCTCTGGTCAACGGTCACCGTGGTCAGTCCGCCCGCCGTCTGCTGGGTGGGCAACTGGGCACCGGTCCACAGCGCCGAGCCGGCGGTGGCGCCCGGAGCGACCAAAAGGCCGCCGGCACCGAGGCCGTTGGGCACGCTGGAGGCGGCAGCCTGGGCGGCCGCACGCGCGGCGGATTGCAGCGCCTGCATGGACTGGCGCGCTTCGATGTAGCGGGCAGCGCTCGCCCTAGCCTGGGCTGCGAGCACTCCAGCCTGTGAACCCGCACTGGTAGTGGCCGACCCGGCAGCAGTGCCGGTTCCCGCACCCGCGCCCTCTTGGATAGCGATCTGGCGCTTTGCTGCCGCGCGGGCAGCATCGGCCAAAGGGCTGGCGAAGACCGTGGTGGGGGCATAAAACACAGCCGCCGCCGTGATCGACGTGAGAACAAAACGAGCGGTAGACGGCGTGGGAGGCGTACGGGACATGGCGGAAGCAGTTAAAACGGACGGCTAGATCGAGGAGTGCGGAGCTTAGAGCACGGAAGACGGAAGTCGGCGTGGGACGGAGACGAACGGTAGTTTACGGATTGGCGGTGGGTTCCACGGGAGCGGCAGCGGCCGTCTTGATACGCATGGCGCGGATCCGATCGCCGTAATCCTGCACCTGATTTTCCAGTTTCACGCGCGAGGTGCCAATGAAGGGCTCGCGAGCGATAATGGCCTGGCCGAGCCCGAACTTGGCGTAGCGGTTAAGGATCTCATTGCTCAACTCGTACAAGGCGATGTTACGGCTGATCTGGTCCTCGGCTTGGGTTTCCAACTGCGCGACTCGGGAGGTCAGCTCGTTGCGCTCGGTCTCGGTCTTCCGCGCATAGTCGACGACCTTGGCGAGCGAGGCGCGGGTCTTTTCCAGCTCGGCGCGGGTGGCGCTGAGTTCGGCGGCTTGCCCTGCGACGATGGCTTTTTGTCCAGCGACGGTTTTGTCGTTATCGAGGCGATCGGCGACGAGCTGCTTTTGGAGTTTAGCCAGCTCGGCTTCGACCGCAGTTTTTTCGGTAGCGAGCGCATCACGAGCGGCTTGCGCCGTCGAGAGGTCGTTCTGGGCGGTGCGCAGTTGCAGCGTGGTCGCCCGGAGCGTTTCGCGCAGGCGGGCCTCGGGTGAGGCGGCTTCCTGGGCGCTGAGGCTGCCGACCGTGGCGACAAGCCCGGCCAACAAGGTGAGTGAAAGGATACGTGTCATGGGATTAGAAGCGGCCGTTGATGTCGAATTGCAGGGTGTCGTTTTTGTAAGTCGGTCCATCGACCTGGTCGGCGCTCATCAGGCGTGCGCCGATCCAGACGCGGCTGGAGAGGGCGAGATTGCCACCCAAGGTGAAGCCCTTGACGTTGGTGCCGCCGCCGCCGAAGTCGGAGTCGGCAAACCCGTCCACGACCGCGTCGGTCTGCACGTAGCGGTAGCCGAGGCTCACGTTCCAATCCCAGCGCTGGGCCAGCGCGGCGTGGCCGACCTGAACTGCGGTGTAGAAGCCGAGATCGCCGCCGGCGAGTTGGTTGGAGGTGTTAAGATTGTTAAAGGCGTTGGACGCCGCCTCGCCTTTATCCAGTGCGATGTTTTTCACCACCTCGCCGATGAGAGAGATCTGGATCGGGTCGAAGTGGTTGTAGTCGAGGCGCCCGGTCAGAGCGACCTCGCGGAAAGGCGTGGCCAGACCATAATACTGAAACTGCTTGGTGGTGCCGTCCGGAGCGTTGAGATTCCGGATCGGCTGCATCGTGTTGCCCTTTTGCGCGAACAGCGTGCGGCTGGCGTCCGTGTCGCCGGCGTCGAGCGCGTTTCCGTTAGTCGGACTGGAAACTTTACCTTCAATATTTTGGAAGTGGTAATAGGCGAGACCGAGCTTGGCCTCGAAGTCCTTGTTGATCTTCCACTCGGTGCCGGCCTGGACGGCGTAGAGCCACTTGTCGTAGCTGGCAGTTTTTTGGCGGTCGTTAGAGGAGAAATCGAACGCGGTGTTAAAAACTGGGAATAGGCCAGCGGTTCCGAAGTGGGTAAAACTGTCGCTGGCGCGGTGACGCGCCTGCACCATTGCGGCGTCGAAGCCGAGATCGTTTGCCCATATCATCGAGGTACCGAAGAACGGGTTATTTACCCGACCCAATGACGAAGTTAGCAGGGTGTCGGCTACCGTAGCTTCGTGGCGCAGGTACGCGCGATCAATCCATACGTCGTATTTGCTGAAATTGCCCGTGCCGCCGCCGAGTGTCTGGTTTTGCGAAATCGGGGAATTGCTATCGCCAGTGGCCAGTCGGAGACCGGTGGTAAACCCTTCTTCAAGATTCACATCGGCACCAAAACGGGCACGCAGGCGCGGGCGCTCACGGTCTTGGTTCACGTTAAGAAACGGAAGTGGTTCGTCATCGGTCGCGTCGTCGTTCACCTGTTGGCCTTTGCCATTATTGATAGCTGTGAAGTTGAAAAAATTGCCCGAGGTGTCGTTGCCCGAGGGGAAGGAGACGGCTTCGTAACGCAGGCGAATGTCGCCGTTGAACTTCCAGCGCGTGGCCCACTCGGGCAGGGCCTGCGGGTCGGCCCAGCGCTCATTGACGGCCTGGCTCATGACTTCCTGGCGGACTTCCTCGACCATCTGGCGGCGCACATGCGGCGGGATGTAGCTCACCCGCACCGTGCCGGGCGCGGCGGGAGCACTCGCGGCAACCTCGCCTGCGGCGGCCGGCGCGGGTTTGGCCGCAGCAGCAGCAGCTAAGGCGGCGCTGGCCTGGGCGGCTTCGGCTTCGGCCTGCGCGATCAACTTCGCGGCCGCCTCGGCAGGCAACAGCTTCTGCTCCACCATCAGGCGGATCAGGTTAATCGTCACGTTGGCCGTCGGCGCCGTCGGGATGCCCGCCACGGGAGCGGGTAACACGGCGGCCGTTTGGGCGTAAGTCGCCCCAGTGGCAGCCAGCGCACACCAGGCGGTGGCGAGAGCGGCCAACTGTCGGCGGCGTTTGTTTTTAAGGGAAGCGGACATGGTTCGTTGAAAAAGTTTTATGAAAATTAATTGGAGCGGCGCAGCGTGGTGCGCAGCCAGATCGGCTGGGGCATGTCAGCGGGCGGGGGCTGAATCTGCAGGCCAACCAGCACCTCGCCTTTAAGCGCGGCATCCACCTCAGCCGTGAGGGTGGACTTGCGCAGCGCCACCCGCGTGATGCGCCCGCCCGTGTCCAACCACACGCCCAACTCCACCCGCCCGTCGGCGAACCGCGTGCGTTCGTCGCTTCTGATGGTGTCTTCGAGCCGCTTTGTGACGGTGGTGGAATAACCCGCCCAGCGCGTACCGCCGCCGCCGGTGCCACCCACACGCGTGCCACCGCCACCGCCGCCCGGGCCCGTGCCCAGACCAAAGCCGTCGGCGCCGCCATCGCCTTTGATGCCGGTGCCCAGCGGCCCGTCGTTGCTGGGCGCGGCGGGTGCGGGCGTAGGCTCGGCGGCGGTCTCGGCCACCATCTGCTGAGAAGATTCAGGCGGCGGGGTGGTTTCCGGCGGCTTCGGGCGCGGAGGAGGCGGCGGCGGGGGGGGTGGCGGCACGGTGATGTTCACCACCTGCGGCGCGGGCGCGCGGCGCTTACCGCCGTCGCTTTTGCCGGACATGAGGTAAACCAAGCCGCCCACGAGCACGCAGCCGCCCGCCACCCACAGCCCGCGCTGGAGCGGGGAGGCGGAGCCTTTGCGTTTTTTGGAAACAGTCGCCATTGCGGTTACTTGGGCGGCTGGGTGGCCAGACCGATTTGGGTGACCCCGACGCGCCCGAGCACGTCGAGCACGTCCATGATGCCCTGGTATTGGGTGCCCCGGTCGCCGCGTACCACGACGGGGAAGTTCGGGCTCTTGGTCTTGTGGGCGTTCAGGTTTTGTTCGAGCTGCTCCAGGCTCACCGGCACGGTATCGAGGAAGATTTTACCCTCGTTGTTCACCGTGATCGCCTTGCTCTTGGGTCCGCCGAGCGCAGGCGCGGCCCCACCCCGGGGCAGGTCCACCTTCACGCCCTGCACCCCCGCCGTCGTCATGATGATAAAAATCAGCAGGAGAACCAGGTACAGGTCCACCATCGGGGTGACGTTGATGTCGTCGTAGGACTTGCTGTCGTCGGCCTTCATCGCGCGGCGTTCTCCTGCTTGTTTGCGGTCGCGTTACGCGCATCGGTTTCCGGATAAAACTCGGCCATCTTGGTGATGAACTCGTCGATAAAGAGCTGCATGTCGGAGACGGCGTCCTTGATGCGGCTATTGAGGAAGCTGTAGAGGAACAGCGCGGGGATCGCCACCAGCAGGCCGAACACCGTGGCCAGAAGCGCCGAGGCAATACCGGGGGCGATCGAGTTGACCTCCACCTGACCGGTTTTCGCTATCACGGCGAAGGTGATCATCACGCCCACCACCGTGCCCATCAGCCCGACATAGGGGCCGCCGGCGATGCCGATGGTCAGCGACACCAGGCCGGAGTTGAGGCGGTGAACTTCGCGGGTGAGCCCGGCATCGAGGCTGGCCTTGATCGCGGTGATCGAGCGCCCCGACAACCCATTGAAGCCGCGCTTGCTGATGATGCGCTGGTGAATCTCCTCCGAACCGATGTGGTAAATGTGATAAAGCGGGCTCTCCTGCATGAGCGCTTGCAAATCCTCGTCAGCAACGGTGCCGCCCAGGCTCTTGACGTTGGCGGCGTCGCCATGGTCGATCACGGTCAAATCGGAGGAAACGGTCTTCCAGCGACGGAGGAATTCGGCGGTGCCTTTTTCGGTGCGTTTGAGGTAGGCGAATTTCTTCAACGCCACCACCCAACCGACCACCATCATGATGACGCAGCAGCCCACCGCGATCCAGCCGTCGAACATCATATCTTGGGCGATGTCGCCAAACAGCATGACGTGTTCGAGCATGGCGCTGTGGCCGCCGCCGCCGGCCGCTTCCTCAGCGCCGTAAATGAACACCTTCTGGCTCTCGGGCGAACCCGACTCGGTCACGGCGGCGAGTTTAACCCAGCCGACGCTGCGGGCCGTGTTGGAAATCTGCAGCTCGTCGATTTCGCCGACCAAGCCGTTGCCGCCGGTGGCGTCGGCCCCGAGGAGCGCGCCGTCAGTGAGCGAGGGCACCGGGCGATCCAGTTTCGCGTAAACGGCGCCATCCACAAACAGCGTGGTCACGCCTTCGGCGGAAACCACCGCGAGGTGCTTCCAGGCACCCAGCGCCAGCGGTGCGCCCACCGGGCTGCGACCCGAGGCGGCGCCGTCATGGACTTCAAAGTACGGCACGCCCTTGGCCAGACCGATCTCGAAGCCGTTATCCCGGTCGCCCCAGGAATACACCACCGCGCGGGCCGCCTCGGCGGTCGGTTTGATCCAGGCGCTCCAGGTGTAAGCCTCGCCGTTGGCGCGCTTGAGCGAATCAGAAACGGGGATACGCACCGGCCCGGAGCCAATCAGGCGGTAGCCGGGTCCGATCAGCGAGCCGACCACCGGGGTGCCGGCGTTGGCAGCGTTGTTCACGTTGCGCGTGGCGTCAAAGGGCGCGCCGGTCTCGCCAAAGTGGTAAACCAGCCGCGTGGCCTCGTCATAGGTGGCCTTCGAGTCGGCGACGGCGGGCGCTTGCGCGTTACCGTAATAGAGCCAGAAGCTCACCTTGGCGCCGGACTTGAGGGCGGGGATTTTAACCCAAACAAACGCCTCGTTGAGCAGCGAGTCGTAGCGCTCAATGTGGTGCACGAGCACCGTCTTCTCGTCGGCGGCGACGAAGCGGAGGTCGGCGCCGGACTCCTGCGCTTGTGGGAACTGGAAGTTGCCATCGTGCAAGCGCACCAGCACCGGGCGGGCGTCGCTGGCATCGGTGCCGGCCGGGGCGGTGGCGGCGAGCGCGGTCGCGTCCACGGTGAGTTCGCGTCGCAGGGACCACTCGTCGTTCCACCACGCATGGGCGGTGAGACTGGAGGCCGCGAAGGCGATTAAACCCAGGACGGGTTGGAGCAGGGAGCGGAGGCGTGGCGAAACCATGGTTTTGAAGGAGGTCGGAGGTGGAAAATTAGTAAGTGGCGCCGAGGGAGAAATTAACCCGCAGGTCGCCGGCCGTCGTCTGCCCCTCGTCGAGCAGCGGCCAACCGGCGTCGAGGGAACCGGTAAAATGGTCTTTGATTTTCAAGCGAGTGCCGAAGCCGGCACCGATCAGGTTAAACCGCGCGGTCTGCGCGGGCAGCGGCTGCTGGATCACCAGCTGGCTGGCGTCGACAAACCCGTGCACGCGCCAGTCGCCCAGCCGCGTCGCCTTGAACAGCGGCAACAGCGGGGGCGAACGCAGCTCGATGGTACCCGCCACCGCGTCGTCGCCCGCCACCTCGGACTCGAAATAACCGCGCACCGTATCGATCCCGCCGCCGCTGAACTGCTCGGAGTCGATCAGCGGTTGCCCGGCAACCTGGGCCTGACCGCGCAGGTACAAATCAAAGCCGAAGGGAAGTTGTTGGGTGCGGGCGAGCTCGCCGCGCAAGTAGGCAAAACTGCCGGACGCGCCGTTGCGCCGGGTGCCGAAGTCGGTGTCGTCGCTGCCCTGCCCGCGCAGGCTCAGCGAGGGCGTCAGCGTGAACTCGGTCGAGCCGGTGGCGGTGAGCCAAGTGGCTGCATAGTTAAAACTAACCAGATAATACTCCACCGGAGCGCGCGAAACCGACGTGCCGGTGATCAAATCCTGGTCGAGCTGTTTTTTATCCAAGCCGACTGCCAGCGTGTGGTAAAAACTCTCATCGCTGGGCAGGGCAAAAATGGCGCGCGTGCCGAGGGTGGTGCCGCGGCCGGCGACCGCGCTGCCGCCCAAGGTGGAGACGTCGCTTTCCTGTTTGGTGGCGAGCAGTTGCAGGGTGAGTTTTTCCACGCCGGCCGGGCGAAACAGATAATAACCCGACATGACCTTGGAGTCAGCGGGCTGCTCGGGGGCGGTCTGATAGCTGAAACCGAGGGTGTGGCCGCGCTGCCAGAGGTTGCCGTAGCTGGCACCGGCGTTGAGCCGCAGCGAGGAGGTGTTGGCGCTGTTGCGGTTGTTCAGTTCCACGTTGGCGTTGAGCGGCGGTTTGGCCTCCTCGACCTTCAAATCCACATCGAGCGTGCCGGGCTCGGCGCCGGCCTTGATTTCGGGGGTGATCTGGCGGTCTTGCACCTGATTAAGCCGGGCGAGGTCGCGGGAAATCGTGTTAAAATTAAGGGGCTGCCCTTCGGCGAGCGACGGCACGTCCTGCTTGAGCTGCACCGGCGAACTGTAACGCGAACCGCGCACCCGAGTGTTGGCGATCACGCCCTCGGTGACCTGGATGGCGATGACGCCGTTAGCCGCGTCCTGCGCGGGCACCTGCACGAAAGTGGCCTGGTAACCCTGGGAGCGGTAGAGCGACTCGATGGCGACGCGGGCGCGCTCGACATCGTCGACGGTTCGCTCGGGCCCAAGAAACGGATACACCGCCTCCTCGACCTCCTCGGACTTCAGCGAGTGCACGCCCTCAACCCGGAATTCCTGAATGAGGAAACGGGTGGTGGCGGGCTCGGCGGCGCGCAAACCTGGCGCGAGTAAAGCGAGGAAACCGGCGCAAGCAGCGGCCCGGCATAGGAAGGAAACGTAAAATTGAAACGGCACGCGAAAGGGTTCTTCTGATGAACAAAGAAGCCCCCCGCCCAAGAGGGCGGGAGGCTTTTCGACTCATTAACCTATAATGGCTATAGCTTTAGGTTAACTTACAGACAACTTAGGCGCGCGCCTGACGGCGGCGGTAAGCGGCGAGACCAAGGACCGCAGCGCCGGCGAGGGCAGCGTAGGTCGAGGGCTCAGGAACAGCGGAGGGAGCCGTGGTGTAGCTCAGGCCGGAGGCATTCAGCGTGAAGGAACCAAGGAAGTTAGCGCCGGAAGCGTACAAATGCTCGGAACCATCGATGGCCAAACCGCTAGGGCTAACACCGGTCGGGATCACCGCGTAGAAGTCCAGCACCGAGCCGGCGCCACTCGCGACGATCTGATTGGTCGTACCAAATCGAGCCGTCGAAGTGGTGGTCAGGCGACCCTGCATGGAGTTAGCGTTTGCGCTAGCCACAACAACGGAGACCGTGCTGTTGGCCGTGGTGGTCGCGCCGTTATACAAGGTGGTCATCGACGTGACGTCGG
>CAMBUJ010000046.1 GCA_945871005.1 Opitutus sp. GAS368
GCCTTTCGAATACTGAAGGAACCGTAAGAAGTGGGCATCCAAAACGACAAAATTCGCCCCGTCCCCGTCAGCCTCGACCCGTGCAACCAGCCGGAGATACGCCAAGAAATGATGCCATTGCCGTTAACGAACGGGTGACGTCGAAGGTGTCGGACATGTTGAGGTTGTCACGACAACTGGCAACCGAGGCAAAGCATTCAACCAAGTGACTTACATATAGTAAGTTAACTGGCGGAGAGGGGGGGATTCGAACCACCCTGAGGCAAACAACCGAAAGCCTTCGTTTAGTGTGCTTTATGTTGGTAGTTAATATTTTGAGACAGGAAGAAAACTAACCCTAACGGAGCCTAAGTGAAGCCAGAAACACCTTTGCTGGCAAATCGCTGACAAATAATTTGGGGGCGAAAGTGAGAGGGCTCCGATTCAGTGTCGGCCAGCAGCGGGTTCCTCTCCGTGGCGCGAACCCCGCGCGCTGGAACTTCGTCGTTCTGAGAAGCCTGTCTACGGCAAGACCCCGTCCGGGACTATAGTACACTCAGGGATCGAGATAACCTCTATGAGATCGCGAAAGGATTCCAGATAAGGACTCTCATCTTCCATTCTTCTTTCGGTAAGAAAAACTAGGCGGTCTTTTGCCCGTGTGATAGCGACGTAAAAGAGCCTACGTTCATCAAGCTCAGCTTGCACAGGGGTCTCACCAAAGAATCGAAAAAGTTCGATACTGTTGGCATTTAACAGAGGGAAGTAGCCAGCAAACGGATCCACGATGAAAACACTGTCGCATTCCGCCCCTTTAAATTTGTGGACGGTGGAGAAAAAAATCTGGTGCTCACTCCATTGAGCAACCCGATCGCGTGGCCATCCTAGTTGTCCGAGGATGGTGACAAAGCTTTTTTGTATCTCGGGTATCGGCGTCCCAGACCGCTTGTTTGTTCGAAAAAGCACGGCGACCGTTCTGCCGGCCGTGAGGTCTAAAATAGATAGCTGATAGAGAGCCTTGATGAACGCGGTCAAACCGAAGCCACAAGCGCCAAAGTGCTTATCTTGCTGGTGCCTAGGCTTCTCTGGACGGAACTCGACCCAAAGCTCGTCAACGTATGCCATTTCAATACGCCCCTGATGGAGGATTTTGGGAACTGCAGGGGGGCCTTGGCCGGCCATCAGCCGATTGCCCGCCTCAATAATCTTGTGCCCACTTCTGTAATTCGTCGAAAGCGTAGCTGCTACGTATTTACCCAGTCCGTTATCTGCTGAGCAGAAAAGCTCTACATTCGAACCGGCGAAGCGGTTGATTGCCTGCCAGTCATCCCCGACGAGAATAATCTTCAGGGCTGGATTGAGTTTTTTCAGGGCAGTCAACGATGCCAGATACTGTGGTGCGAGGTCTTGAGCTTCGTCCACCAAACACAATTTTAGTTTACCTAGATCAATGCGTGAAGATTTGCCGGTGAGGATGCGTGCTGGCGGATTACCTGAAAGCTTTTTGATGGCACGATTAAATACTCGGTCAAAATCGATCTTATTTTCCTCTGCGAGTCGTTTTTCGTATTCAGGAAAAACTTTTGCCAATAACTCCAAGAAGAACTGTTCCCTTTCTGAATCGGCTTTGTACGAACTCAAATGTTCATTCAGGGTTCGTGCATCAAAACCCTGTTTCTGTGCGCGCTGTATGGCTTGAGCGAGTAAAAGTGATAGCCGGTTAATTTGGGCGGGGCGCAGTTGGGCTTCAAGATCAGCTTGAGGAAGCTTCCGCATACCGGGTAAACTCCTTTGAAGTCGGCGTAGGCACGCATGTTCGAACAAGCCACGTTGCCTAGACTCAGACGCGTTGCTTTCAAATAATTGGATTCCTCGCTCGTTCCAATGGCGTCGCTTAATTTCAACGAGCGCTAGATAGCGAACTAACTGCTTGTAGGGCCAACTACCCTTGGAGAATTTGAGTCCAAGATCAGGGTTCAGCGCCCAATGTTCCCAGATGAAGAAATCTCCATCGGGTTTGTAAATTGTGAAATCAGGCCGGTAAATTCCATTAACAGTTCTGTGGGCCACCTCGTAATGATGCTTTATTCCAAATTCGAATAGGAAATCGCCGATGAATTTTTCGCCGCGCGACTTAACTAAAGTCCCCGACAGCGTTACATCCATTAGAGCGCGACGATAATCATAGTAAGACTTATCCAGTTTTAGCGGCTCGGCTTGTAGCGCGGGAGCAGACTCGCGTCGGAAGAATTTATAAAGCTTGGAGCCTAGTTCATCTGGGTCGAGGGAATCGGCTATGTCGGTTATAAGTATACTTAACTGGCGGCCCAGTGCCTGCTGGGAATCGTCTGTTATTATTGCTTCGGTAGGCTGGTCGATGCCAAGAGCGAATGAGTGGAAAGTCCGTGCGCCAGGGAAAGAGTCGATTTTTGCGTCTGATACGAGGCGCCCCTCCAGCGTGGCAGCATTGTCGCGGTTGAAGGTGAGAATGAGTAGTTCATCCACCTTGCACTGCCCCGTGCGGAGGAGGTAGGCGGCGATGCCCGTGAGGAGCCTTGTCTTGCCTGAGCCCGCTCGCGCGGTGACGCGAATTGTCCTAGAGAGACTGGCGGCAATCCTAGCTTGATCATCGTCAAGCGATAGGTCTTTCGGGAGAGCCTTCTGAATTGCTACGGCTTTAGCGCGGAGCAGCGTTTCGCGAAGATTAGCGGGCAGCTTCTGCTCTAATATAGCGACGTCAAAGTCTCTCCATCGACCTGCACCAAGCAACGCCACAAAGTCATCCGCCGAACTCATGGAGACCGCTTCCTCATTGCTGATTTTAGAGTTACTCATGGTTTGGCGGCAATACATCGGCTAACCTTGTTTCATGGAGCTTACTACCTGGCCGATACTCCAGGCACCTAGAGTTTGAGCTCTTGTATGGGTTTCTTAAGGGCCGCTTCCATTCGAATGATTTCATCGATCATGCGGTCCTGGATCAGTTGCCAATCTTGCTCTGGTGACTTCCACCCTCCCGGAAACTGGGAACAGATGCGGCATCCATTACGATCCGGCAATTCCTGCCAGATGAGTTCCGCCCCGAACTTGGCTTCGATTTCAGCTTTTCTAGCAAAGAGTTGTGTGAAGGCAGATTTACTTTTTTCCCCTGGCCCTCCGATCCTGATGTAGCACTCAACCTGAGCTGTATGTTGGGTGAGGACTCCGGCGAGGTTGAAGCCGCTGCGGCCGATGCCGGCAGCAAGCCAATGACTGCTGTTCGGTTTTCGGTTCGCGAACAACTGCGTTCGCACGCACGAATGCTCAATTAACCGGGCCCAAAACCTTCTGAATATCTCTTGGCGCCCACCCAGTACCTTTCGCTTTTCCTTCTCTTGTTCACGAACACGGATCTCATAGTCCTCGGATTCGGGAAGGGGTATGATTTGCGTCGCATCAATTAAAACCTGATCTCCGAGCTTATAGGGGCAAAGGCGAATGCAGGTTATGTCCAATTCGTGACGATTCAGCCAGAGTACAGCCGTGGTCAATTCCGTCGAGAAATTGGCTGAAACTAAGACGATTCGAACCTCGCCGGTTAATTCTTTTTCCTCATCGCTTTCAATTTCGAGGAACCCCAACACCTCTGTTTTAGCGAGTTCTTCGTCGATGCTCTTAAATCGAGAGTAGGTCTTGATCACTTGATCGAGTGTCATGCTGGAGACCATTGCCGCGTAGCGGATCGACTGCAGCTCCATGTGCCCGCCATCCTCAGTACGTTTAATCTCAATGACCACGAGGTCGGCAACCTTGTTTAGGCAAAGCAAGTCAATGCGCCGGGTACTGTCCTCCCAATCACCGAACTCCTCGGCGATAACCATGAGGTCATCACCCACAGGGGAAATGTCATTACGCAGCAGTCGTTGGAGGTCATTTCGCTCCAGGATATTTTCGGCGGAATAGGATGTGCGTAAGACTGATTCCAGTTTGTCTTGGGCAACTCGATAGAGACTCATGTTAACGGAACGATAAGTGGCTAGGGCTGATTTTCTACAATCACGAAAGATCCTTCATGCGGTCAGGAAATCGGCATCCATTTATCCACGAGCGGCCGTATTCTCCTTGGTTAATCCTTCGGTTTAAGAATATCGAAAACCAAAAACTCACCGGCCCTTAGCCGAAGTCGGGCTTCGCGTTGCCGGTAGTCGGGCATCACTCGCGCGAACATCTGCCAGAACGTGGGACCATGGTGCCGTTCGCGTAGGTGGATCATTTCGTGGACGAGCACGTAGTCAGCAAGACCGACTGGGAGTTGAAGCACCCGCCAATTGAAATTGAGTCGCCCTCCTTTGCTGCAAGAACCCCAGCGAAAACCGAGGTTTCCCACCACAATTTTCGTAGGGGTCTCGCCGACGCGTGGCGCCCAGTGCGCGACTCGGCGCGTGAGCCAATCTATGCCTTCTTGAGTAAACCACTCTTGGAATAACGCTTCGGCTTTACCCGCGTGGCTACGGGCTAGGTGAAACTCATCCCCGTTGTTAACCAGTGGCTCTTTCTGCCCAGACTTCACTTTCAGTCGATAACTGCGTCCAAGGAAGTGAATGACCTGCCCTGACACAAACTCGGGCGGTGTCTCACGTGGTGCGGACTCTTTTTTCAGCGCGAGCTTACGATGCACCCAAAGCAATTTGCGGTGAATCCAGCGCTCCAGCTCACCGACGGCGGTTACCTCCGGCGCGTGAACGATCAACTCACTCGCCCGGCCCACCGTGAGGCCGAGCGTTTTGCGCCGACTACTCCGGCGGACCTCGAAATTCAGGCCCTCAACTGTGAGCGTGGCGTTCACGACTTACTGAGGTATTCGTGATTCTCTTTGGCGAGTTCGACTAGACGCTGGGCAATCTCGCGCTCTTTTTTGGGCGGGCAGATACCGGACTTATCCAGGTCGCGCACGAGAGTTTTGGTGAGTTGCTCGCGCATGGTGTCATTTTTCCAGAAACCAATTTTACGAATTTCCTGTTGGACGCGCTCCACCACCTCTATCGCCAGCCCAATGAGTTTCTTGGTCAGAGCATCGTCAAGGGTGCGCCCTTTGCCGCATTCATCAAGGAGGAGGCGCACAAAGGGGACCTGCGCCTTGGGATCTAGATCGGGGAAGTCATTGCAATCACCTTTGCGCAGATCGGCTACAAACGCCCGCAAGGCTTTCTCCAAGGCATCAGCATCGTCTTTAAATCGCTTGAGGATTTCCTCCAGCTTTTCGCTCATCTTGCGCGCAAAGGACGGGTTTTGATTGATGAACCCGATGATGTGGAAACGGGCCGCGTGCTGCATCTGCGCGGCGCGGGCACGGCTGCTGGTCTGCGCTTGCAAAACCTTCTCAAACTCGGCGTCCGTGATCGTGATGGGTGGTATTTTGGGATCTACACCGCGCGCGGAGATATGCGCATTGATTAGCGCCTTCACCTTCTCGCCCACCCCGACGAGGTTAAGCGCGGGATCGCGGTAGAGGTTCGCCGCCACTTTATTGATAAACCCGAGAAGCTTGGCGTCGCGGAAAACATCGCCGGGGACTTCAGGTCGGTGCTCCAGCATGTTGAGCTGGTCATAAAACGCCCTCACTTTGTTGATAAAGTCGGCGCGGATTTTGAGATCAGCCAAGAGGTCAACGCAGGCCGGAACTTGAGTCTTTAAATCGGTGATGCCGAGATCGGTAAAGATGGCGACGGCGCGGGCACGCCGATCAAGGAGTTTGGGCAACTCGATGGAAATATCGATGAGCGCCCCGCGTGTATCCTCTGCATCGTAATCCTTAAGGGCTTCGTTGAGGTGCCGTGCGATGCCGACATAATCCACCACATAGCCACAGCGCTTCTTCCCGCTGGTGCGATTGACGCGAGCGATGGCTTGCAGGAGATCGTGAGCGACAATCTTACGATCAAGGTAGAGCACTTGCTCAACCGGGGCATCGAAGCCGGTGAGCAGCATGTTCTTCACTACCAAGATACTCATCGGATCGGTCTTCTCAGTGCGGGTGAGACCGAACTTCTTTTTGAAGCGGAGAATGCGATCATCCTGTTTATCGCGATCCGACCATTCACGCCACGACTCAGGGTCGTTATGGTCACCGGAAAAGATCGCACCGATTTCGAGCGCCTTGATTCGAGGTAAAATCAACCGAGCCCGAACTAATAGTCGGGTGGCAGTAGGCAGCGCGTCGAGCTGTTCGTCGGTCAGATTATCGTAGTCGGCTGATAGTGACTCAATCTCCGCCACCAACGCGTCGCGGGCTTGGCTGAGTTTTTCTTGATAGGTGATGGCGGCTTCGCGGCTCGTTGCCACCACCTGGGCCTTAAAGCCAGAGGGGAGCACCACCGAAACGAAGTGACGAATCATGTCGCGGGCCTTCTTTTCGATCAAAAGGGGCGCGGCGAGAACATCGCTCTCCGTGGCATATTTGGCCTTGATGACGGCCAATTCTTCGGGGGTGTACTCCTTGAACATGTCCTCGAACAACTGGTCGAGGTTGTCGGCATCTTTGACCATGCCGTCAGCAGTGCGGCCTTCGTAAAGGATCGGCACGGTAGCGCCATCCAGTTCGGCGTCTTGCAGGATGTATTTGTCTATAAAATCACCGAAGATGTCGCGGGTTTCGCCCTTCTCCTTACTGAGAATGGGGGTGCCGGTGAAGCCGATGATCGCAGCGTTGGGCAGGGCCTTGCGCAGGTTGCGGTGCAATGAACGGGTGTGGCCACGATGAGCTTCGTCCACGAGCACGAGGATTTTCTCCGAGCGGTTCAGTTCGGCGAAGTCCTCGAATTGGATGGTTTCCTCAAGGGTGATTTCGCGCTCCTCGATACGCTGGTTTAAGCCCGGCTTACGTTCGCGGCGAACCACGGTCATGGAGACCTTCTCAGCATTCTCCCGCTGGGATGCGTCCTGATACTTCTGGAGCATCGCGAAAACGATGTCGGGAGTGGGCTCGGCGAGAATACGCTGGGTGCGCTTGCTCGACGATTCACGAGCGCGCTTGTCGTCGTCGTTGGGACGCAGAGTTTCACCACTCAGGCGGGCCGTATCGCGAAGCTGCCCCTCCAAATCGGTGCGGTCGGTGACGACGACGACCTTGAATTCCTTTAACCCCGCCAGCATCCGCATTTTGCGGACGAGGAAGATCATGCTCAGGCTCTTACCCGAACCCTGGGTGTGCCAAATGATACCGCCTCGCTCGTCCTTGGATGCGCCTTGCGGTCGGGTGCGGCCTTCGGCGAGCCGCTTCGTGGCCTTGTGAATGGCGCGGAACTGCTGATAACGCGCAACCACCTTACGCGTCTTGCCGTCCATCTGCTGAAACACCGTGAAATTGCGCACGAGATCGAGCAGGTGGGAGGGGCGTAACATGCCGGCGACCATGACCTGCTGACTTTGCAAGGTGGTGGGCCGTTGCTCGGGCTTGCGGAAGAAAAGCGGCGTGCCCATGCGGCCCGATTCCTCTGGTCCCGATTCGGTTAACTCCTTGGCGGCCTCCGCGACCTCAGGCGTGGCAGGGATGAGCCCGATCTCCTGGGCGACCGTGGACAAGGGCACGGGACTGGTATCGGCCCATTCCAAGTAGGCCTCGGGCGGAGCGCCGACGGTGGCCGCGCGCGCCTCGAACAGGTCGCTGGCGATGAGGAGTTGATTGGTATGAAACAGCCGCTCGACGCCTTCGTTTTCCTGATAATTTTCAGGGTAAAGCTCTCGGCGTTGATTGGAGTAGCGGAGGAGCTGGTTTATGGCCTCCTCAATCGGATTCTGAATCGAAGGGCTTTTGAACTCGGCAACGACGAGCGGAATGCCGTTCACAAAAAGGATGGCGTCGGGGATGACGTTCCCCCGGTCGCTGCTGAGGGACACCTTGAACTGATTGATAACGAGGAAGTCGTTGTTCTCGGGATGCTCGAAATCAATAAACCGGATCGGTTGCTGGCGTCCGGAATCCCAGCCGTCCACGCCGTCCGTGACGGTACCGGTAAGGAGGAGCTTGGTCGCGGCCTCGTTGACTTCCATGAGCGCGTGACCGGGAGCCTGCGCGAGTTCCTGGATGAGCCGGTTGATCCGGTCGTCGTCGAGCCAAGGCTGGCCGTCGCGCAGGTTGAGCTTACGCAGGGCGGTGGTGAGACGACCCCGGAGCATGACCTCGCGGAAATTCGCGCGCTCGGTCAGTTCGGGGACATCGACGTCGCCCTCGATCCACTGCCAGCCCATCGCCTTGAGCTGCTCGCAAAAAGGGCGTTCGACCAAATCATATTCCCATTCGATTTTGCTCATGTGGTTTTTAGGAGGCGGGGGGGGCTTTGGCTCATTTGGATTGGCTCATTGGCATAAAGCCCGTTGGCATAAATAGGTCTTTGTGGATCATGCGATTACAGGACATCGACCAGCTTCTGAATTGGCTCAATGATTTGATTGGAGCGAGCCAAATAAGGGCATGATAAACAATGACTTGATTTGATTATACGCCATTTGGCTTTGGCTCATTGATTGGCTCATTAGCGGATAATGAGCCAATGGGCGGCTTGGCCGATTGGACGAACCATCGCGCTGACCGGGTGACCCCAAGCACGTTCACTAAACCCGCTTCCGAAAGCTCCCGAAGCAGTCGCTTGATATGTGCCCGAGATAGGGCCGGGAGTACTTGGACTAGCTCGGCCATCGGCGCGCCCTCCTCCAGATTATCCGAAAGGTGCTTCATCAACAGCGCCTTGTTGGTCTCGTGATCAAGGCCGCGCTTACGGGTGTAAGTCCCTTTTTTACCGAGCGTGGCGTGCAGGCTGCGAGAAAGCAGATAACGCATTCCTCGCCCACGTCCTTGCGACTCGATGGCCCCCGCCTCAACCAAGCCGGGCAGGCGCTCGCGCATCGCGTCGGTGAGCGGCGCATCGGCGGCAATCGCGGCCAGGGTAAGAAAGTCGTGGGTAGAAAACGTGGACAAGCGTTCCTCGCCCAAGCGTTCCAGGTAGCGAACGAAGGCGGAATCGCGCACCGTGCCCTCCAGCGTGAGCCGCACCTCGTGCGCGGCGGTGCCGGCGAAGCTGGGAAGCGCCTTGCTCTGCCGGATGGCCCGTTCGACCATCAAATTCATACCCTGCCCCGAACGCTCGATCAGGCCGCACTTCGCCAGCGCTTCGGCCAAGCGGCGGTTGCGCGGGTTTTGCTGATCCACGATGTTTTCCGTGGTGATGCCGGGGGGGAAGCCGCCGGGGCTGACCAATTCCAGTCGCCGGGTAAATTGCCGCACGAACACCGAGCCGCCCAAACGATAGTCACGATGGGCGACGGCGTTGAGCAGCGCCTCGCGCACGGCGGTCTCGTCGAAGGTGGGGATGTCGTAACGGAAAAGTCCGTCCTGATAGCTCTGCCGGTCGTTGCGCAGGTTGATCTTTTGCCAGAGTGCATCGTGGCACAGGAAAAAGCCCTCGCGGTATTCGGCACGGTCTTGCGCTGGGCCGGAGGCCTCGCTTGAGCGGTATTCAAAGACGATTTCGGCTTGGGCGAGATGCCGACCGAGCGCGGAGCGGGTGCCAAAAAGAATCAAGGCCGCGTAGGTGAGCCGCCCGTCGATTAACAATTCGGCATCGGCGAGCGTTTGGCGGTCGTCCCACGTGGCGATGCGGGGGTTGGCAGCCTTGCGCGCCCAGCGGGTGCGGAAGTCGGCCACCGCTGCCGGATCGAGATCGGCCAAGGTCGCGGCAGGGCAGATTTCGGCGGAGAAGTCCGGCCCTGTCTCGGCGAAGATCGTGCGCAGCTCGTCGCCGCTGTAGGTGGTGAGTTCGTCGCCCGCCCGTTTAAGGAAACGGCCTTTGTGCTGCCACGCCGTGCCTGGCAGGCGCGCGGGCACATGGACGATGAGCACTCGCTTGCCCTCATAGAAAAACTCCTCAACCGGGATGCGGTGGCCGAGGCGTTGATGGAGCCCGGCCTCGGTACGCCCCGGCTCGGCAAAGGCGGCGGTGCCTACGATCTGACGCGGTCGGAGGTCAGTGATGCCAAGGATGATCGCGCCGCCGCCCTCATTTCCGAGAGCCACGCAATAATCCACCAGCTCCTCGAAATCGAAGCGGTTGCTGGCGGTCTTAAATTCCAGCCGCGTGCCCTCGGGGGCGTTGAGCCAAGTCTGAAACTGTACGGGGGCGGTCGTCATGTTAGTACACTTTCATCCTGAGGTGGGACCGGCGGCACGGCTACGCCGGCAGCCGAAAGCGCAGCCAAGAAAGCCGGGTATTCGTAATCATGCGCCTCCCTGCCCTTGATGATGTAGTCAGCAATGGAAACCCAATGTGGCGCGGCAGCCGGAAGAAGATGCTTTGTGGTTTCGTAAACCTGCATCAGTATCACCGATGAGCCTCCGGCATGAAGAATCTGGTTGTTGACTGAGCCACGTATCGCCGTGTCCAGACGCGCAATGTCCTCAACTTTGAAGTGTTGAGCATGAGGAACGATGATGCCTGCGCCACACATCTCCGCACTGCGGAAGCTTCCGGCGGTTTGATAACGCGCTAGAGCTTCGCCTACGAAGGCAGCGCACGGGAAGCGGCCCATGAGTTCATCACGGTCTTTAACTGGTGCAGCCATCACGTGAACCAAGAGTCGTTCGCCGACGGCCTGAACGTGACGGGCTGCAAAACCGCCCCGCAATTCGGACAACGGTGAGTTTTCAACCTTGGCCAAAAAACGCGCCTGACCGGCATCGCCCAGCCATCCCCAAATTCTACTTTCCGCTGCAATGTAGAAACCGAGGTTGAGCACTCGGTCATCGGGTATCTGCACTGCTACGCGCTCAATGTGTGCAGGCAGAATGTTGTCCAAGTTAGTTACGTGTGTTCTGCCAATCGCGGCTAGCGCGTCGGCAAGCTGTCTTTCTTTGCCTTTAAACTTATCTGCTTCGTCGCCGACGAGTGCCTTGGCCAAGGCCTTGATCAACGACTCAATTGCTGAAGATTTTGCGCGGGCAAGATAGTTCTGGCGAAGCACGGTCTCAATCTCCGCCGGAGTCTTTGGAAACGCTCCTCCGTGAAAATCGCGCTCAAACCGAGCGATGAGCTGCTTGCCTTGGACGGGGGCCTTGCCGAGCAGGTGGGTTATCGCGTGAACGATGTGGGCGCGGACGAGTTCAGCGCTCGGCGAGAAAAGCGTGTCGTTGCCGACAAAGGCGGGGTGAGCGCAGAAATTCCGATCGTCCTTTAGTCGCTCCAAGTCGGTCGCCTCGTGCGGTAGGAGCATTTCAAACTGGGCCTTGGCCAGCTCGATGACACCATTTTCGAATCCTTGGAACTTCGCCTTGTCACCAGCGGCGATCCACAAGTCGAGTTCGCGAACTTTGGCTGAGGCGCTGGCGTCACCACCGGTCGCCAACTCGCGAAGTTTGCCGATCAGATCGGCGCAGACCGCCACCCAAATGGACAGCACAGCAGCGCGGAGTGCACCACCTTGATAGGCAGCGATAGCATCCTGGGCGAGTCGCTTCGACTCAGGGTCCCGGACGCTCAAAAGTAATGCATCGAGACTGTGAAGTTGCTGGGATGACATATTTAAGTGGTTTCGGGCACGCGGACGCGGCCGGTGAGGAGGTCGTCCATCAGGCCGGTTTTGATGGATTGGAGTTTAATCAGTTCAGCTTCGTGCTGGCGGATTTGCTTATCGTGCAGGCGAACAATTTGAGCGGCACAATCCTGCTCCTCTCTCCGTCGAGGAACGGCAATATGCATGAGTTCTAGTTTTGCTCGCTGGATGCCGACCGCTGTAGAGCCCGAGCTTTGTCGGATGAGTTCCTTTTGGAATCGAGGTCCAGCCATCTGTAATGCCAAGTAGTCCTTGGTGAAGCGTTGCGTTTTTGGACGAAGCAGAATCACGCGCTGGCTAAGAATGTAGCGCCGGTTGTCTGGAACTTGCGCGATGTTCCCAAGCGGAGCCTCCATCGTCATCAAAACGTCGCCCTCCTCCGTATCGCCCTGGGTCATCCAACGCTCGTAGAGATCACTCGACCCTTGGTGAGACTCCTTACTGAAGTTGATTTGGCCCATTTCCACGTTGTTGGCGGACAAAGCAGGAATGTCGCCGCCACCCCATGCCATGCCGATTTTCAACGGTGTCCGTCCTCGGTAATCATAGACACGCTCAATCGTGTCGCGAAGCTGGAGAACCTCCCAGTCGCAAGGGATGGATCCAAGTGGTGAGTTTTGAAACTGTTCGGGATGGGTGATGGGGTCGCGTATGTGGCCGTTTTCGTCGAGACCACAGGTCAGCAAGTCGTGGATCAAGCCGGTGCGCACCTGTCGCAGTTTCGCGATCACCGCCTCAGTCTTGGCGATGGCTTCGTCGGCGGTGTCGAGCAGAGCACCAATGCGCTCTTGTTCGGTGCGAATCGGTCGCTGAATCCGAATTTTAGAGAAGTCCTTTTTGGAGATTTCAGGAAAGGTCGTCCCGGATGCCAGCCGAAGCATCGCGGGCCGCAGCGTTTTCAAAAGATAATAGGTGAAGACCTCATCTGTGGTCTCATTCGGGATTATGTTCTTGAATCCTTGGTTGGTGGTCAGCGGAACAGCGGCGATTGCCGCTTCTCCCAAGGTCGCGCGAGTGGTGACAACGATTGCGCCGCGAGGAAGTAATCTCGCCGCACTTCCCACTAATCCGTCGTCGGTGATTTTCTCAGGGGTGTCCCACACATACTTACTGGTAAGGGCCGTGATGTCGGTTGGAGTTACCCAGGGAATGGAACCGCCCCAAAATGATGTCGCCGCCCGACTGGGCGTGCCACCTCCAACGATTTCGCCAAGGGCATCAATCGGCTCATCTGCCCAGCCTGTAGGAAGGTCGCTCATGTGTAGTTCAGCAACGAGGCCGCATTTGAAAGCCGTTCTTCAATCGTGGCACGCTCGCCACGCAAAACGCCGAGGGTCGTTTTATATTTCGCAAATAGGCCGTCTAAATATCGAACGAGATCAGAGCACTTTTCCTCAGCGGAGTTTCTAAGGCCGATCAAAAGATCATCGGCAAAAAGCTCCAAGACGATGGTCCGTTTTTCATCATCCGGCATCACGCCACACCGTGCCTTTAGCTCTCCAACGAATTGCTCGATCAACGCCCGGAACCGGGCTCGGGCTTCGGCGAGCTGAGTCTTCCCTTGTTCGTAGGGTGCGAGTTCGTCTTGCAGCGAACTGATTTCTTGGCGAACCGGCTCAAGCATGGCACGGAGCGTGGAGGCAAGTTCGGCTGCCTCGTCGGAGGCGTTCTTTTTGGCCGCGACTTTTTCAAATTTAGCCAAGTCCTTGAACGCGTCCTTGTGCTCGCGCTTCAACTCCTTAACGCGAGTTTCGAGGTGTTTGGCGTAGTTCCATTCGGCGGCTTCTTCGGCATCGAGGTCATCGGGTTGGTTGCTCTGCTCGAAGGTCTCCTTTTCGCCTTTGAGGCGGGCGATTTCCTCCTTGGCGGCGTCGATCTGATCGAGGTAATCGAGCATGACGCGCCGCACAAGCTTGTGGGTAAACGGATCAATCGTAGCCCCGGCAGAATCCTCGTCTTCCAGCGCGTCGGCGATGGCGTCCACCCAGCCGTCGATGACACCGGCAAAGCCGTTTTCCATGAGCGTCTTCAGGTCGGGCAGCGTGTCCGTCCACCAGGTGGCGATGACGCCAGCGAGCTTGTAGTGGTCAAGCACACCGACCGGAGCGAGGGCGGTGTTAAAACTGCGGAGCAGGTCGGTGCGGACAGAGTTGAGCTGACGGCGGGCGGGCAGTTCGACCAGACGGGCGGAGTGTTCAAGCCACCAGGCGGCGAGGGCCTCGCGCAGGGCGGCGGCGCGAGCGAGCACGCCGGGATGGGTCTCGACCAAGGCACGGATGGCGGCGCGGTCGGTGAGCGTGGGGGCGAAGTCACGGTAACGCTCGTCACCGGTACGCGGCACGAAGGCTCGGGTGGGGTCGAAGCCAAGGGCGGCGAAGAGATCGCTCTGGGCCTCGATTTCGCGCACGGGCACGCCGCCGAGCAGGTGGGCGCGCACATCGTGCGGCTCGGGCGCGGGCGAATTGTCCACGTAACGGCGGATGTTTAAATTGGCGTCGTTGGCCTCGGTGAGCAGTTCGGCGACGGGCACGATTTTGGCGTAGGCGGCCACGTCGGCGAAACGCTCGTAGGTGGAGACGATTTTTTCGACGTGCTCGGGGCGAAGGTAGCTCTGCGCGCGGGCGGCGTAGAACTCGGCGTCGGCGTTGATGAAGAGCACGCGCTCGCGGCGGGCTTCGGGCTTGTTGGGATTGGATGGCAGACCGGAGAGGTTGGGCCGCATGACGATGACGCAGGCGGGGATGGTCGCTCCGTAGAAGAGGTTTTGCGGCAGACCGATGACGGCCTCGATAAGGTCTTCTTGCAGCCACTTGCGTCGAATTTCTCGTTCGGCCCCTCCACGGAAGAGCACGCCGTGGGGCATGACGGTGGCGACCATGCCGTCCTGACGGCAGACGGAGAGCATGTGCTGGGCAAACATGAGGTCGCCTTTTTTCCCGGTGGTGGGGCACCAACCCCAGCGGAAGCGCTCCTTATGCTCCATGTCCTCGGTGGAGTAGTTCATGGAAAAAGGCGGATTGGCGATGACGCGGTGGAAGCGTTCTAGTTCGCCGCCCTCCTTGTGCTTGGGGTGCAGGAGGGTGTCTTGCAGCTGGATGTCCGCGCCGTTCACGCCGTGGAGGAGCATGTTGAGGCGACAGATCGACCAGGCGGAGGCGTCGTTGACCTGACCGCAGAGGCGGAGGTTGGTGGGATCGCCGCCGCACTGTTCGACGTATTCACGGCTGATGATGAGCATGCCGCCGGAGCCGACGGTGGGATCGTAGATGCTCATGCCGGGCTCGGGCTTGAGGACACGCACGATGAGGCGAACGACGTCGCGCGGTGTGTAGAAGTCACCGCCCTTTTTGCCCGCCGACTCGGCGAACATGTTGATCAAAAATTCGTAGGCCGCGCCGAGCAGGTCGGAGAACTGAAAATCCTCGTTGCGCAGGCGGTATTTTGAAAATTGGCGGACGAGGGCTTTGCACGCCTCGTCGGAGATGACGCGCTTACCGCTCTGGGTGCGAATGAACTGCACGTGATCGAGGACGTGCTCCAGCCCCTCGGTGTTGGCCTCGGAGAGAGCTTGCAGGGCGGTGTCGAGGACGTGACCGAACTGGACGGTGGCATCCTGAAGTTTCGACTGCAGGTAGCTCCAGCGGGCGCGCTTGGGTACGAAAAAGCCGTCGTAGAAATCGGGGGATTCGCCGTATTCCTCCTCGGCCGCATCCTGCAGCATGCCCGATGCGACCTTGCGGGTGACGAGGGCTTCCCGCTCGGCGTCGAAGACATCGGAGCAACGTTTGAGGAAGAGAATGCCAAAAATGTAGTCCTTGTAGACGGAGGCATCGAGGCCCTCCTGCCGGAGGCGGTCAGCGGCTTTGTAGAGGTGGCGTTCGAGCTTGGCGAGGGAGAGCTTGGGCATGGTGGGATATCAGGACTCCGAAGTGTCCGAGTCGGTGCTTTTGGGTGGAAGGAAGGAGGATCCGCGACGCAGGCGGGCTGCGGTTTGCTCGGTGATCAGCGCGGTGAACTTGTCGGGTTCCGTCCAGCGCTGGGAGTTCTTGCCTGGGTCGAAACCGTTGGTTTTGACGATGGCCTTGAGTGTAGTGATGTCGAAGTCGCGCAACCAGAAGCGGAACTCGGACTCTCCCTTTTCCTGAAAGGCCTTCAGCACATCGGGAATCTCGATGTCCTCGGCCGAATCTTTGGATTTCGAGGGCTTTTTCGTGGTCGTGCCTGCGGGTAAGTCGGCAATGACGGCCTCCAGCCTCTGAGCGAAGGCCGGATTGCGGGCGGCCTCATCCTCGACGAGTTCGACCAAGGCGCGAAGGGCGCGGGTTAGTTTTTGGCCGGGTTGCATCGGTCGATGATCTCCTTGGTTAGGGCGAGGTGGGGCTCGTAGTTGGGGCCGTATTTTTTGCGGAAGGTGTTCAGGCCGGCGTCGGCATCGGCACCGCGTGCGGTGTTGGCGTTTTGGGCAATGGACGCGGTGAAAAGCGGGGGCTGCGTGAGGTCGGTTTCCTTACCCTCGAAGAGCCTTCCCTCGCGAAGCTGGGCGAGCACGCGCTGGTGTAGGTCGATGTTGCCTTGAACCTTGGTGGCGACGATGCCGATAGGGCGGATCGGGGGGGCGCGGTTGATGCTGTCGGAAAAGGCGTCGATACTGCTGACAATCTGGAAAATGCCCCAGGTGGAAACGATGTCGGGGATAGCCGGGATGACGTAGTGGGTCGAGAAGCGAAGACCGTTCTTGGTGACGATGCCGAGGCTGGGCGGGCAATCGATGATGACGAAGTCGTAACGGTCGATCACGGGGGCGAGCGCGCGCCGCAGGATGTCTTGTGGGTTGTTCTCGTAGTTGCCCTGCATGGCGACAAACGGGAGCTTCTCTTGGATGTCGATGAACTCGATACTCGACGGAAGGAGATCGAGGCGCGAGATGCCGCCGTCGATTGTGGAGACTCCGCGGATGATGGATTCCTCGACATTGAAGACGGGTTTGGCGTCGGGGCGGAGCTTGTCTTTGAAGAGCTGCGCGAGGGTACGGCCATCTTTGTCGCGTTTGCCCCACTCCTCTTCGCCGATCAGATTGATTGTGGCGTTGGTCTGGGGGTCGAGGTCGATAAACAGGACATGCTTGCGGAAGTCCTTGGCGAGGATCTCGGCGACGGCGACGGAGGTCGTGGTCTTGGCAACGCCGCCCTTGAGGTTGATGAAGCTGATGACTTTGGTCTGGTAGCCGTCCTTGGCCTTAAGCCAATCGGCGATAACTTCAGCATCCCAAACGGGGCCGGCCTGAAGGGTCTGGCCGGGTTTTGGGAAGTGGTCGAAGCGGTGCCGCCAATTGGCGACCGCCTGCTTGGTGACTCCGGCGAGTTCGGCGATTTCAGAGATTCCGACGAGCTTTTGCGATGACATGCCTCACGAAAATCGTATTCCGTGAACGATGTCAACAGAAACTATTTTTTGTGACGCGCATTGCCTTGTCTGTTTGCTAACCGATTTTCGATGTGATCCCGATGGGCGCTGACAGGAAAACTAAGGAGGGCATAATGGCATTGTAAAATATGCGCCCAAGAGCGCGATGAAAACAAAAAGCCCTGCAAGATCGCTCCTGCGGGGCTTAGATTAGCGAATCAAGCGTCCCGATCAGGGTTTGAATGAATCGTTGGGTTTGCCGTCGTCGGCGAGGTCGCCGAAGTGGTTCACCGCATCCTTGAGGAGGGAGGCCGCGGCGAACACCGTCAGGCCGATGGGCGTGCCGGAGAGAGGGCCGGCGATGGTGATGGCGAGGCCAGCGGCTTTGCCAAGGAAGGAGAGGATGTGGAGGAGTTTGGTGGGCATACCTCGTTACCCTCGTGTCAACTGGTGGACTAACGGGTTTAGTCTTCGGGGGCGGGCTTGGCGTTGCGGTCGCGTACTTCCCGGCGGATGCGCAGGCAGAGGTAAACCAGAGTCGCGAGGCCGACCATCAGCCCGACGTAGGCGTTGAGGCGTTCGAGGGTCGTAAAGGCGAAAAAGCCAACGGCGCCATGGTACGGCACCGGGTCGCGGAGGATGGAAAGGGTGGCGGGGATCATTTCGAAGGGAGGGCGGTGGGCGGAGGACGGATGCCGGTGGGGCGCAAAAAAGGGGCGGCGGTCGTTTCCGACCTGCCGCCCGTGAAGATCTAGTTGTGGGTGGGGTTAGCTGGCGGTGAGCTTGCGGGCGCAGACGGGGCTGGTGACGCGGATGTCTTCGCTCCAGTCCACCGCCAGAATATCCGACCGGGCGGCGTCGTCGCGGTAGGTGCGGACGACGTCCACACCGCCTCGGCGCAAGCGGAAGGTTTTCATGAAGCTGGGGTCGTAGAGCGTCGGGCTGGCGTTCGCATGGAAGATCACCAGTTGCTGGCCGATGATGTTCACGTTGGCTTTGGTCAGGCCGAGTTTGTGGGTATCCCGGGCCAAGATGCCGACGCGGATGTCGATGCTGGGGTTGAGTAGCAGCGAGCTAAACTGGGCCATGCTCACGCCGATCGAGGCCGCACCGGGGAAACGGGCGATCACTTTGGCATTGTTTCGCAGTTTGTTCCAGAGGGGCAGGCCGATCACCAGGCGGTTTGGCATACGGCCGGTGTCGGTCGCGAGGGCTTCGATTTGCTCATCGAGTTTGGCGATGGGGTCGTCACTCGCCAGGGTGATGTTGGCGACGGCGGCAAGCGCGGTCAGGGCGGCGAATACTTTGGCTTCGTGGGAGGTGACGGCGGAGGAGACGAGGGTCTGCGTCTTGGCCTCTTCGAGACGGAGCGGGTCGCCTTGGCCGGCTTCGTCGCGTTCGTGGTCGTCGATGGCGATTTCGAGGGCCTGCGGGAGGCAGTTGTAGGTCGGGTCGCTGGCCGCGAATTCCAGGCGTTTGGCGGGACCGCCGACGGCGCGCGAGGTGTCGATCACCTGGAAGGTGTTCTTGTCGTCGAAGTTTTTATATTGGCCGGTGGCGGCCGGGACAACCACCTCGGGGGCGAGGAAGTTAGCGAGCGTCGCGGAGAGGTCTTGCGACAGGCCGCGGGCGTAGTTGGTCAGGGTGACGTTGTATTTGGAGGAGGACATGGCGGAAGTAGCGAGTAGTGGGTAGTGAGTAGCGAGTAGGTCGGAGACGGAGCTGTCGGAGGGCGGAGGTTAGGCGGGAGGGGTTAGGGTTGGGACGTAGAGGGCGGCTTCGATCAGTTCACCGGTTACCCCGGCCTCGAGGGCCACCCCGACCACCATCTGAGGGAATTCGTTGCTGTAGGCCTCAGCACAGCCGGTGGCGGTGAGTTGCAGCAGTTCACCAAAACTGACCGGGCCGTTGATTTTCACGCGGACCGTGCCAGCGAGGGCGCCGGGAATCGCCACGGTGACGCGTTCATAGGCTTTGCCGCCGACAAGAAGCAGACCGAGGGGTTTTTCGAGGGCGTAATTAACCAGGCAGATGGTGTCGCTGTTACTAATCCGAACGAAGCGGCCTTCTTTGCCGGTGAGGTCTTCGTCGGTCACAACCGAGATAATCGCGTTGGTGCGGGTGAGGTGCATTTT
>CAMBUJ010000047.1 GCA_945871005.1 Opitutus sp. GAS368
CGTTCGCCGATCAGGATCGCGAGTGCCTCGGGAAGAGTGTGGCGCTGGGCGGTGAGGCGGGCGTGTTGGGCGGCGGTTTTGGCCAACTGCCGGGCGGCGTCACCGAGTGGCACGAAATCACGGCGCAACTCCTTGGGCAGGGCGCGCAGGTAATGCTCCACCTTGGCCGCGAGGTGCCCGGGCACGGCCCAGTCGAGCGCGGCCGGGGTCAGATCGGCGGCAGTACGCACCGGCACATCAAGAGTCACGCCGTCGTCGGTCTGGCCCGGTTTGTAGGCGTAAGCGAGCGGGAGCGCGGCTTGCAGCAGCGGCATCGCCTCGGGGTAAGCCTCGGTGTCGGCCTGAAGTTCCTCCGGGTCGCGCAGGTCGTCGGGCGCGAGCATGAGGAAGCGCGGCTCGGCGCCTTTGCGCTCGCGCACCAAGTCCACCAGCTCGGCCACCGAGGAGATGCCGGCGAAACCCGCGCCCGCGCCGCTTTCCGGAATCAGCCGCGCGGCATAAAACCGATAAATGCCTTCGTCGAGGTTGAGGTAGCCGCTGTCACGGGTGCGGGTGAGCAGGTTTTCGACTTCCTCGCGCACGCCGCGGTTGTGGGCGATGAAATCCAGCGGCCAGGTCACCTGGTCGTTGACCAGCGCCTCGCGGATAAAAATCTCGGTCGCATGCACCGGGTTCACTTTGCCGTAACTGACGGCGCGCGACTCCAGCTCCAGCCCATAGAGGCGGGTGCGCTGTTTCACCATCACCCGGCCGGCGTCCTGATTCCAGAATGGCTCGCTGTGGGCGACCTTCGCCACGTGCGCGCCCAAATCGAGCGCCCAGAGCGGATCGAGCCGCGCGGAGGTGCGGGCAAACAACCGCGAGGTTTCCATGATCTCCGCCGACATGATCCAGCGCGGACTTTTTTGGTTTTTGGCGTCCCCTTTGTTTCGCGAGTCGGCGCCTCGCGCCTGGCCTGATTTTTTCTCTTCGCGCACGAACAGCACCGAACCAGGGAACAGCGCGACGCGGCGGTCGTGGGTGGCTTTGTAGCCGCCGTTTTCCTCGTCGCGGGTGGCGATGTTGCCCAACAAGCCGGCGAGAATGCTGCGGTGAATCGCACGGTAGCCGGGCGAGGCGAACGCGGTCTTTTCCGCGTTGATCTTCTCCGGCGGGATGCCGTCGTACACCGAGGTGAATTGGAAATCCTTCCGCTGCTCCAGCACGTCGAGCAGTTGCGAGTGCACGTCGCGCCACTCACGCATCCGGGTGTAACTCAAAAAGTGGTCTTTGCAGAAGCGGCGTAACTTGGCCTGGGACAGACGATCGAACTGGTCGTGGTAGGCGTCCCAGATGTTGAGCAGTGCGAGGAAATCAGAATCGGGGTGGTTGAACCGGCGATGGGCGGTGTCAGCTTTTTCGCGGGCCTCCATCGGCCGCTCGCGCGGATCCTGAATGCTCAGGCCGGAGGCGATCACCAAAACCTCGCGCACCGCTTTCTCGCTGCGGGCCTGCAAAATCATCCGGCCCACCGTGGGATCGACCGGCAGGCGGGCGAGCTCGCGGCCGAGCGGGGTGAGCTGGCGGGCGGCCTCGGTGGCGTTGGAATCGAGCGCGCCGATTTCTTCGAGCAGCGCATAGCCGGCGCGAATCGACTTGGCCGCCGGCATGTTGATGAAGGGAAAGCGCTCAATGTCGCCTAGCCCGAAGGCCTTCATGCGCAGGATCACGTCCGCCAGGTTGGCGCGCTGAATCTCGGGCTGGGTGAAGCGCGGGCGCTCGTTGAAGTCGGCCTCCGAATACAACCGGATACAGATGCCGTCGGCGACGCGGCCGGCGCGGCCTTTGCGCTGGTCGGCGCTGGACTGGGCGACCGCCTCGATCGGCAGGCGGCGGGTGCGGGCCTGCGGCGAGTAACGGCTGATGCGCGCCAGGCCGGTGTCCACCACGTAGCGGATACCGGGGATGGTGAGGGAGGTTTCCGCGATGTTGGTCGCGAGGATGAGTTTGCGCCGCTGAGAGGTGGAAAAAACGCGCTGCTGCTCGCTATTGGAGAGGCGGCCGAAGAGCGGGACGATTTCGGTATTCGGCAAGCGGCGACCTTCGAGCAGCTCGGTGGTTTCGCGGATGTCGCGCTCGGCCGGGAGGAAAACCAAAATGTCGCCCGAAGCACTGTCGCGCACGATGCGTTCGACCGCCTCGGCCGCGCCGTCGATGTAGTGGAGCGCCTCGGAGCGCGACGAGCGTTCGTCACCCTCGGCGGCGTCGCTGCCAAGGGAATCGAGCGGGGCGTAGATCACCTCGACTGGGTAAGTGCGGCCGGAAACCTGGACGATGGGCGCGTCGTCGAAGGCCTTGGAAAACGCCTCGGTGTCGATGGTCGCCGAGGTGACGATGATTTTGAGCTCGGGGCGCTGGTGGCGGAGGTTGCGCAGGTGGCCGAGGAGGAAGTCGATGTTGAGCGAACGCTCGTGGGCCTCGTCGAGGATGACGGTGTCGTAGGCGCGCAACATCGGGTCGTTCTGAACCTCGGCGAGGAGCATGCCGTCGGTCATGAACTTGATGACGGTGTCGCGGGTGGTGCGGTCGTCGAAACGGATTTTGCAGCCGACCGGGCCGCCCCAGGGGACGTTGAGCTCCTCGGCGACGCGGCGGGAAACCGAGAGCGCGGCGACGCGGCGCGGCTGGGTACAGGCGATGACCCCGCGCACACCGCGGCCGGCGGCCAGGCACATTTTCGGAATCTGGGTGGTTTTGCCCGAGCCGGTTTCGCCGGCGAGAATGATGACCTGATGGGCCGCGATCAGGTCCACGATCTCGGCGGCACGCGAACTGATGGGCAGCTCGGGCGGGAAATCGATGCGGAAAGCAGGCGGAGAACGGTCGTCGGAGCGGGCCACGTTTTTAGGGAAAAGCGCACCGTGGCAGCGAAAGGCGGCACCCGCGAGGGGTTTTTTGCACCAAGTCCGGCGCGGGGGCCCGGCTGGCTTGGAACGTGCTTTTGTGGGGATGGCCTACGCCCGAACCCTTCCTCCATGACGCCTCTTCTCGACAGTCGTAAGCTGCTTGCCTTCACAACCCTAGCTCGTGTGGGCAGCTTCACCGTGGCCGCGCAAGAGCTCCATCTGACCCAGTCGGCGATCAGCCACGCCATCAAGGCGCTGGAGCAGGATCTGGCCTGCCGGCTGTTTGATCGGCTGGGGCGGCGGGTGACTTTGACCCAGGCAGGCAAGAATCTGCTCGATCATGCGCACAAGATTATTGCCGAGATGCAACGCGCGCGGGATTCGCTGGCGAGTTGGAGCAAATAACGCCCACGCGGCGTTGATCCTGCGGAGACGGAAAAGGAACGCGGAGCTCCAGCTCGGCCTGTGCGGGGCCGTTCCGCCGCCCCAGAGCCGAGCTGGAGCTCCGCGTTCCGCCGCCCCAAGCCGAGCTGGAGCTCGGCGCTCCGCCGTCCCAGAGCCGCGTTCCACCTTGGGCGATCTGCAGATTGGGCCGTGGGAGGTCCCAAAAACTCGGCCGCGCCCAACAACAGAGAAGCGGGTTAGTGCATTTTATGTTTGCCTAGCCCGCCTGCGGCCCGTGTGGTTTGCCTCCCTCCCTGCCCGGGTGGTGGAATTGGTAGACACGCAGGTCTCAGAAGCCTGTGCCGAAAGGTGTAACGGTTCGAGTCCGTTCCCGGGCACCATTAGTGACTTACAGAAGTGGATGGAGGCCGGAATTGACTCACACCTAACCCGGCCACCTAACCCTAGGGGATGAAAATCATTCCCACCTCGACGCAAAACCTCGTTAAGGACGGCGACACGGGCGTCTATTACGCTCGGCTGAAAATCCAGGGCTTAAACAAATATCGCTCCCTGGACACCAAGGTCGCCACGACCGCAAAACTGCGACTCCCCGACAAGCTGAAGGAAATCCGCGAAAGTGTCCCCACCGGTACAGTGGCAGCAGGAATGGACCTGAAGTCGAAATACGACGAGTTGGCGTTGATTTACACACGGCAGGTGCTGGCCGACCCGAAACTGAGGCCGGCATCCAAAGAGGTTCGACTGCGCCCCATCGCGACTCTTCGCCGGACGTGGCCCGAGCTGTTCGGCATGGAAATCCGGCGCGTGACCCCGGCGTCAATTTCCGGATACATCGCCGATTTCGAAAGAGGCAAATGGCCATTCCTCCCCCGTGGGGCGAAAGCCAGGACCGTCGCGGGGAATTCCGCCTCCACCTTTAACAAGCTCGTCACCTGCCTTCGTGATACCTTTGAACTCGCGGTGAAGGCACATGTCATCGCGAAGAATCCTGCCGGGGATTTAACCTATCAGCGCCCCCGCAAAAAGCTGCTGAATCTGCCCAACAAGTCCCAACTCAAAAAAATTGTGCACCATATCCGCACAAAGGCAGGAAAGGGGCGAATTGCCGCAGACTTCGCCGAAGGACTTTGTTACTCGGGCTTTAGGCTAGAAGAGGCCAATTCGCTTCACTGGGAGGACCTCGACCACGAGCGCCGTATGACGGCCGTCAAAGGCACCAAGACTGAAGGCAGCGCCCGGATCGTTCCGATGACCCAGGCCTTTCATAAACTGACCCTCCGCATTAAATCGCATCGTGAAGCAATGCTTGGCCGGGCAGTCCAACCACACGAAAACGTCTTCGAAGCATCGGAAGCCTCTATGAGCCTCGCAACCGCCTGTAAGGTCGTTGGCGTGAAGAAACTGACCCACCACGATCTTCGCCACCTTTTCGCAACTACCTGTATCGAGTCCGGCGTAGACATTCCCACTGTTGCGGGCTGGCTCGGACACGCCGATGGCGGGACGCTTGCGATGAGCACCTATGGACACATCCGCCCGTCGCACAGCTCGGAGGCAGCACAAAAAGTACGGTTCTAGCCCCCAGTTGCCTGACGAACTTTAGCGCTGCGCCTACGGTGATCAAACTAACAACGAAGCGATCGCCATTTTATCGAAGCCCGCTTCCCACTAAAATCCTGCGTTAATGCTCAGGTTAACCCGGTGTTCGGCGGATTGCGGATTTAATATCGCGTCGTAACTCAGGCGCACGGTCCAACCGTTGGGCAGCAGCGCCGAAAGGCTCGCGCCGGGGTTAATGTACTCACTGCCACCGGCCTGTGGATTGACCCTAAACGCGTCGCCACCAGCGGCCAAACGAGCGGTGATACTATTGGGGTTAAACGACTGGCGACTCACGCCCAGGCGCACATCCGGAATCCAGCCGATGCGCTTCCAGAAAAAGGGTCGGCTCACATGCAAACCGAGCTGCGTGACGAGTGAATCGGCATTTTGCCGACGTAGCTTCAAGCCGGCAGCGGACCCGGTTTCATCAAAGCTGTCGATGTGCGCGTGGTCGTAGGCCACCGAGGCGGTCGGCCCCACAATAAAATCTCCCACCTTAAAATCATAGCCCGTGGACAACTGGCCGCCGTAACTCACGCCTTGGGCTTCACCCTTAGCTGTTTGATTTAAGAAGGTGATGTTACGCTTGGTGTCGTAGGTGGAAAACCCGGCCGAGACCGAGGTATTCACAAAGAAACCTGCGTTGTGGTAGTCGTGAAACAACCCGACGCGGCTCGTCGTGGTGCGGGAACTGCCGCTGTTGGAGGAGAAATCCGTATCAGCCAAAGCCTGGCTGACCACCAGCCCGACCGACTGGTTTTCGTTGATCGCGTAATCGACCCCGGCGGTGGCGGCACCGGTTTGCGAAAAGGAGCCAAACCGGTCGGCCGAACCATCGACTGCGGCCAGCGCACCCGTGGCGGAGGCAAAGTAGCCGTAGTGCTTTTTAGGTTTCGCCTTTGCGATTTGGTAATGCACGCCGTCTTCGATCACCGTTTCCACGCGGTAATCTTCGGCTGCGGCGGGTGTTGCCACACCGTTGAGACTGACCGAGGCGGGGCCGAAGCGGCGCAATTCCGCGCTGCGCTGTTGCAGACTGGAATTGAGGATGGAGGCGGACTGAAAGGTGCTGGCGGCCAGAGCGGTGAGTTTTTCCGGGGTGAGCTGGTCGTAAGCGGTGCGCAGACCGGCGGCGTCTTTGGTTTTTAGGCCGTTAAACAGGGTGGCGCGGCTGTCGAGGGCGGTGCGTTGATCAAGTTCGAACGTACCCACCAACCGCAAGGATTGGAGGGCGGCACCGACCTGGGCTTGGTTGGCGTTGAGACCGGCCACGGCCGTGGCGTAGTTGGACGGCACCGAGTAAAGGTTAACGGCGGTGTCGGTGTATTCGGGCAGCCAGGTGATGCCGGCGGCATTGGCGGCGGAGTCGAACGTGTAGTCGGCAAACTTCCCCGTAACTGTGCTGCCGGTAATCACCGCGTGGACAGCGCCGATGGTCGGCAAGTAGCCGCTGGAACCCGTGAAAATTGTCGAGGCCGTAAGGGTACCGCCGTTGAGAGTGACTGCACCCGTGGAAGCAATCTGGTCATGAAACCCGCTGCCGGTGCCGGCGGTTCCCCCGTCGAGTTCGATCTCGACGAAGCCGCCCGAGTTTACGGTGAGCGAGCCGACGTTCTGGATCGCCGGCGAATTACCCGGGCTATAGGTGCCGGCGGAGTTGATCGTGACCAACCCGGTGATGTCGCCGCGGCCCTTGAGCGTGCCCGTGCCGGAAACACTGACGTTACCCGCCCAGTTGCCGCCGGCCGCCGTGCCGATCACCAGGGTGCCCTGGGTCACGGAGGCCAGGCCGGTCGAAGTGTTGGGGGTGCTCGCCGGCGCGGTCAGGGTGGTGCTGCCTGTGCCGCTTTGCGTCACCGTGGTGGTGCCGGTGATCGGGGTGTCGATGACGAGATCGGTCGCACCGACGTTGCTGTAGTTGAGCGAGAGCGGGGCGAGGAACCCGTTGGCGTCGATGCGGGCGGCGGAATTGCCGAACTCCACGAACTGAAACCGGCCCAACTGGGTGGCGGTGAGCCCGCCGGCGGAGGTGCCGAAGCGCAGGGTGCTCGCCCCGACATGGAAATCCCTGATCGTCAAAGTGGTGGCGCTCCAGGTGAGGGCCGAACTATCGGCAAAGGCGAGCGTGCTGGTGCCGGAAAAATTGAGGGTCGAGGCCCCGCTCAGATCGAGGGTCCCGAGGGTCTGGTTAAACCCGCCCAAAGCCAAAGTGCCGCCGGCGAGAGTGAGGTTAGCCGTGGCGGCGATCTGGCTGGCCGCGCCGAGCGACACCGTGGCGCCGCTGTCAATCGTCAGGCTGCTGGTATTCGCCAACGCCGCGCCGCTGGCCGCGTGGAGCGAGAGGGTACCAGCCGACACCGTGGTCGAGCCGGTGTAACTGTTGGCGCCGGTCAAGGTGAGGGTGCCGCTGCCTGCCTTGGTCAGGCTGCCGCCACCAGAGACGCCCCCGGCGTAGGTGCCGGCGCTGACCGTGAGCGCAGTCGAGGCGCCGAGATTCACCGTGCCGCCGCTTAAGGTGGTGATCGCGCTGGTTGCGCCGTTCAAGTTGGCCGTGCCGCCCGAAAGCGTGCCGATCGTGGCCACGCCGCCTACGGTGGTTGTGCCGTTGTTTTGGGTGGTGATACCCGCCGCCCCGGTGACGGTGGTGGCCCCACCGCTGACCGTGCCGGCGCTGAGTGAGCCGGTGCCAACCGTGCCTCCGGAGATGTCGGTGGTGAGCAGGCCAACGGTGGTGACCGTGCCAGCGGAAATCCCCCCCGAGGTGATGGTGGCGTCGCTGCCGAATCGGGTGTTACCAGCGCCGCTCAAGCTGCCGAGGGTGACCGTGCCGGTGGAGGCGGAGAAGTTGAGCGCGTTGTTGGCGGTGTTGGCGTTGCTGACCGCGCCGAGGGTTTGGGCCACGTTGGCAAAATCGGCGGTTCCGCTTGCCTCCAGCGTGAGGGTGTTACCGCTGACCAGGCTGCCGCTTGCACCGATTACCAGCGAGCCAGACGTGACCGTGGTCGAACCGGTGTAGGTATTGACGCCGGTGAGGGTAAGCGCGCCAGACCCGGTTTTAATGAGGTTGCCGTTAGTGGCCGTTCCAGTTGCACCGACCAAGCTCAGGTTGTTGGCCGTGTCGATTGTCCCGCTCGTGTTCCCAGTGAGGGTGAAGGCGCGGTTGCTGATGGCATTCGCCCCAGTGTATTGCAGCGTACCATCACTGAAGACTAGGTTGGTCGCAGCCGCCGAAGCCTGGCCGAGATTGCCGGCCACCCCGCCGTCGCCAATCGACCCCACGCTTAAAATCCCGTTACTAATTGTAGTTGAACCAGTATAGGTGTTTACGCCGCTGAGGGCCAGCGTGCCGGCGCCGGTCTTGGCTAGTGCGAGGGCTCGGGTACTACCGTTGCGCAGCGTGCCCGCGTAAGTGTTATCGGCACCGTTAAAAACGGTGATCGTGTCCGTGCCAGCCGTTGCCGATCCGCTCTCGATAACGGCATTACTATTTGAGGAAACCAAGCCATTGACCGCCATGCTAAACCCGTTGAGTTGGAGCGTGGGGGTATTGCTGCTGCCCAACTTCAAACTGGTTTGGCCGCCCGCCCCCGCGATTCCCAAGCGCAGCGTGCCATCGTTGATGACCACTCCGCCGTTTAATGTATTGGCGGCGGTAAGTAAGAGTACGCCACTCCCACTTTTAGTGATTTCCCCTGCGGCATCGATCGCTCCGCTGACGGTTAAGGTGCCACTGCTCACTTCAATGCCACCTCCGTTGCCTCCCACTAAGATGGCACGCTTGTTGGCGCCGGCGTTGTCCAGCGCAAAGGTCCCACTAGTGGCCAGCGTGCCACCGTTCAACTCCATCGCCGCTCCGGTCGCTGCCGCTCCCAGCTGATCATTAGCGGTAATGGCCAATTTGCCCCCGTTGACGTAAGTCGCCCCAGTAAAGGTATTGGTGCTGCCAAGGGTGAGCGTTCCCGTGCCCGTCTTGGTGAGCGTTGAAGCACCCACTCCGTTGGCGATTACCGAGTTCACCGTCAGGTTGCCCGTGCCATAGTTATGGATCACCAGGTCGGAGTCAGTCGAGGTAGTGCTCACTAGGGTACCGCCGGTGATCGCATAGTCGTTGGCACCGGTGAACAGCAGGCTGCCGGAGGTAAGCGTCAACTGCTGCCCGCTGCTGATAGCCAAGGACTGGCCGGTGGTACTGGTCCCCAACTTCAGCGCATTGACCGTTTCGCTCGTGGTTACGGAGGCATTGTCAGTCTGGCTGTAGTTGGCAGTGGAAGTGGATCCCGACGCCGGCAATCCGACAGTGTAGGTCGAGGCCTGAACCGTGGTGCCACTCAGCCCGACAAAATCGATATTACCCGCGTTATCTCGCAGAGTCACCCGACCGTTGCCAAGCAACCCGTTGGTGACGGTGCTGCCAGTGGTGGTCACGGTGTTACCCGCGCCGATTAACTTGATGTCCAAGGCACTTCCGGCAACCGGAAAGGTGCTAACCGCGCCAAGCGCCAGCGTCGTGCCAGTGCCTCCATTGGCATCCACCACGATAGCTCCGCCGCCAGTGCCGATTGTCACCCCGCCGAGAGTTTGGCTGGTGGAACCAGAGGTGTTTCCTAGTAGATAAAGCGAGCCGCCGGAAAAGCTGGGAGCCGAGGCGTTGCTCAGGACCCCGCCGCTAGTATAGTCTACCTTCAACGTACCGCCCCTTAGTTCGGTGCTGCCGGTATAGTTTGCCGCACCGGTCATTACCAACGTGCCCGCACCCGTTTTGGTAAAAATACCGCCGGCGCCGCTGTTCACTGCTTGGCTTAAGGTGAAGGTATTTGTGGCGTCCGCGATGTCGAACCCGGATCTTTTGCTCGTTCCGAAGGTTATCGAATCAAACCCGCTGGAATTGTTGATCCCGGTCCCAGTGATTTGCAGGGCACTCGTACTTACACCGGTAGCCGCATTAAATATAAGATTGCGACTCCCCGCCGCACCGATGTTTTGCATGCCGGCGATGCTAATCACGGAAGCCGTGGAACTTCCTGTTTGGGATTGTGTTAGGGTGGTTCCGCCAGTGAATGTGTTGTTGCCCGAAAGTGCGACATAGTTGCCCTTAAATCCCGCCGTTGTAACACTGACCCCGATCTTGGCGGTCGCCCCATCGGTAATCGTACCGCCAAAATAACTGTACGAAGTTTGGTTCGAAACGCCGAAAAATAGGTTGTTGGTGCCCGTGCCTGCTCCGCTATTGGTAATCACCCCCCCCACACCAACCAGTGAAGAAAAACCGCTGGTTCCATTCGTGCCTTGATTAAACCCGTTTAAATCAAAGGTCGTGCCTGCGGCCATGGTGAGCCCAGATAGAGTCTGATTGGCCGCGCCGAGTATGATTTTTCCGCCATTGAGGACGACGTCCGGTCTAATCCCTCCGGCGGTTGTCTTTGCCAAAATCACAGTGCCACTGTTGATGTTAAAGCGCCCTACGGTATTAAGTTGGCCCGCCCCACCCAAAGTGAGCACCCCGGTGCCATTCATCGTCATCTGCGGCACAAACGTGCTGCCCCGGATGATGGCCCCGTTCATGGTAAGATTACCACTGCCTGCCACTGAAAAACCCGCGATCTGCAGATTGGTGAAGTCACCGTTGATGGTCTGGGTCAAGTTGCTGGAGCTATTGGCGGTAATCACTGCCCCGTTCGCCAAACTCATGGCACCGTTTAGGGTAAAAGCAGGAGCAGCGGCGCTGAATGTGATACCGCCTAGCGCCGGGTTAACTGCTAAATCGTTGGTCAGCGAAGTCGTCCCAGCTGTGCTGCCAAAGACAAGCGTGTCATTTGTAAGCGGCGTTACATTGCCTCCAGTCCAGTTAATGGCTGTGCTAAACAATCCACTTCCACTGTCCCCTTCGGTCCACGTGTCAGTGGCACCGTACGCCGATGGGCCCGCAGAGGCCAGCGCAGCCACCAGGGGCAGGATCACCCGATTCAGGATCCAATTACACCTATGGGAGCGTGACCGCAAACGTGTGTGAGCGGCGTTATGTTGCATGTTACTTTTTGGCCGTATCCGTCTAACGGCACATTCAAGGAGTAACTTGAGCTGTAGTCATATGTTTAGCTTATTTTTTCCAGTTTGGCTAACCCCCCAAGTGTCCAATGACCACTTCAAATGGATTTGGGCTTTCCATTTAGGGTAAAAACCGCCCAAATAGGGCTTCATCGTGTTAATCCCCACCCGGCGTCGAGTTTTACTCGTGTCAACTTGGCACGAACAGCAGGTCAACGAAGGTATTACCAGCTATGCACGGGATGCGAAATGGATCCTCGAAGACGTCTCAAGGCTGAAACACTTCCCCTCGTATTGGAAGGGTGACGGTATAATTACCTACCTTCGTCCTGATGACCATGCGCTTGTGGCGATGCTGAAGACCTTGGGGCGTCCGGTCGTTAACCTCGCGTTGGAGGCCATCCCTGGATTATCCTGCGGACAGGTATTGCCCGACAATCGGTTGATCGGGCGTCTTGGAGCCGAGCACCTCATCAGTCGCGGTTATCGCCACCTGTTTTTTTTCTCATTAAACTCGCGTGCTCGGGTGGTAAACGAGCGGTTGGGTGGTATGCGCGAGGTGGCCGCCGCCGCTGGCCTAGAAGTCACCGAAATCGCTTATCAAAATAGCGATGTGCCCCCAGCAGAGGCCCCGGTGCCATGGCTTTGCGAGCGGCTCCGCTCACTCCCACGGCCGATCGGCCTCATGGTTCACTACGATGTGGAGGCCCAATTTGCGATCCATGCTTGTACCGAGGCCAAGCTCAACATCCCTAACGATGTTGGCTTGGTCAGTGTAGACAATGACTATGTCCAGTGCGAAATCGGTGAGATTCCACTCACCAGTGTGGACTGCAATTTTTCCATGATCGGCAATCAAGCAGCCGCCTTGCTCGAACGCTTAATGCAGGGCGAAACGGTCCCACTGGAACCCATTCGCATTCCTCCTCGTGAAATTGTAATCCGGCAAAGCTCCGATGCGCTTAAAATTAACGTCCAGCCCTTGCGGAAGGCGTTAGTGCACATCGCCGAAAACTTCACTGAGAACCTGACTGCCGAGCGCTTGGCTCGGGTTGCTGGGGTCTCACGGCGACAACTCTATCGATTGTTTGAAGAGCATGTCGGCCGCACCATCTATGCTGAGGTCCTCAATCGACGGATTGACTTTGCCAAGCGCTTGCTGGTGAGCACCGACAACAAAATCGAAATCGTAGCTCAATACAGCGGTTTCGGCTCAGCGGAGCAGTTTAGTAAAACCTTTCACCGCGAAGTGGGTATGACGCCCAGCACGTTTCGCCGCCAAAGCTCAAGCCATACCACGTCATGAGCCTGACCAGTCGGAGGCGGGCTTTTTTTCTATATTTCGTAGTTTTCCTGGGCTAAGCCTTTTGCTGGTTAGCTGTTAATAAAAAAGCGGCACACCTGGATTTACCCCCAGTGTGCCGCTCGATCGCTAACTACCTGAGTCAAAGCGCACGCTTAGCGCTGATCAATTGATCACATCGCTTTCGCCGACTTACGGCGGCGCTGCATCACCGTCAATCCGAGGACCAGCACACCCGCAAAAGCGGCATAGGTCGACGGCTCGGGCACAGCTGAGGCGGTAAGGGTGCCCAGGTTCTCGTTGAGCACGAGGTTATAGCTACCGGTATTGAGTGTCCAAGTATCATTGGGGCCACCGGCATAAACAAAGGTGCCAGAGATGCTCGTACCCGTGGCCGTCACTGTTGAGAAATTCCCGATGTGTCCGGCCAGATTGGAGGTGAATAGATTATAGCTGCTCGCCAGTGTCAACGTGCTGCCGAAATCGATCGTCAACGCATTGGCGTAGGTCGTACCACTCTTAAGGTTTAACACGCCATTACTCGACGTACCGACACTAATCGTGGTGCTTCCCAATGTTCCGGCCGTCGTCACGCCGGTGGTGTCAAAAATCGATCCACTCGCCACGATTAAGGGGGAGGACGCGGAGATCGAGCCCGTGCCGGTCAGGGCCAGCGTGCCCTCCGAGACCGTGGTCGAGCCGGTGTTGGTGTTGACTCCCGTAAGGGTGAGTATGCCGCTACCGGTCTTGATGAAGCTACCGTTAGTGGCCGTACCGGTGGCACCGGCCAAACTCAAATTGTTCGCGGTTTCGATTGTCCCGCTCGTGTTCGCGTTAATAGTGAAAGCACGGTTACTGGTGGTATTCTCACCGGTATATTTTAGCTTGCCGCCACTGAAAACTAGGCGGTCAGCAAGCGCCGAACCCGCGCCAAGGTTACTAGCTACCCCACCGTTATCAATTGTCCCCACACTCACCGTCCCATTTGCGAATGTGACTACTCCAGGGTTAGTGCTAGCAGCTCCATTGAGAGTGAGTACCCCAGTGCCATTCATTTCAATTTTAGGCGAAAAAGTTCCGCCGCGGCTGATGTTACCGTTCAACGTAAGATTGCCACTGCCTATAACCGAAATCCCTCTGATCTGCAGGCCGAGGAAATCGCCATTGATCACCTGTGTAATATTGCTGGCACTATTGACGGTAAACACGGTCAATGGATTCACGCTTGCCAAACTCATGGCTCCATTAAGCGTATAAGCCGGAGCGGCGGCATTGAAAGTGATACCGCCTAGCAAGGGGTTTACCGCCAAGTCGTTGGTCAATGTCGTCGTGCCGGTGGTGCTACCAAAAACCAGCGTATCATTGCTGATCGGGGTCGCACTGCCGCCAGTCCAGTTTGCAGAGTCGCTAAACAAACCACTGCCACCGCTACCAGTCCATGTGTCAATAGCTGCGTACGACGAAGGATTTGCAGCGGCTAATGCCGCTAACAGGCCAACAATAATATGCTTACGCATATTATTGCAGCGAAGTGAGTTTACCCGCGATTCACTGTGTATTTTCTTGGTTTTCATTTTTTTATTTTGGCTATAACAAATTCAACTATGCGCTCAGATTATATGCGCGATTAGGGGCAGGCGGGACTGGCTGAGGTGCAATCATCCTGTGCTTTTATGCCAAGAGCCGCCAGGACGTCGGCGAGCTGAAGTGTCGCCCCACAGATAACTGTATCGGCCGCACCGTAATACAGGGTTATGGTTTTTCCGTCACAAAGATGACCGTTAGAGAACACTACGGCGTTGAAGAAGCCCTTGAGCTCATAATCGGCCTCGGGTTCCATGATTGGCTCGGCGGTGCGGGCCAGCACGCAACTGGGGTCTGCAAGATCCAAGAGCACGGCCCCCAGGCGGTAGCGTTTGTTGCTGTCTGCCCCATGATACATCACCAGCCAGCCCGCTTCTGTACGGATCGGCGGTCCATTGACTCCGATACGGCCACTGTCCCAGTTAAGGGGACGGCGCTGCACGATACATTTGTGGTCGCCCCAGTGGTGTAGGTCGGGAGACGCAGACAGCCAGATGTCGCTGCCTCCGACAATGGCACTGGTCGGGCGATTGATCATCAGGTAGCGGCCTGAGAAGGTGCAGGGAAAAAGGGCTGCGTCTTTGTTGGGGGTGGGCAGGAGTAGCCCCAGTTTTTCGAAGGACAACCAATCGCGGGTCATGCGAGCGCCAATTCCGTATCCCACAGGCGAGACTGCGGTATAGGTGATGAGCGTGCGGCCATCATCCAGCACGTTCACGCGTGGATCCTCAATGCCGTAGGACTCGGCGTAGCCTTCTCCGAAGTAGCGCCCCCCCGGTACCTCGGTGAAGCGGATTCCGTCTTCGCTTACTAGCAGGCGGAGGTGGGAAAGCGTGGAGAGCAGGCCTTGCCCCTTGTATTTGAACTCTCGTGGGTCGGAGGTGTTGAGATCGGGGTCATCAGCAGCGAAGTCCAAAACCTCTACTTTACCCTGCGACAAAACCGGGACGCGGACCCTCCCTGGACAAGCAATAGCCCCTTCGGCGACGCGCACGAGTAGGTAGGTGCGTCCGTCGCGGCGAAATACGCCGGGATTGAGCACGCAGGCAATTTCTAGTCCGGGGCCGCTAGGCGAGAGATCTGTCGGCTGAACCAGGGGGTTTTGCGCGAACCGACGGGTGCGCGAGGCTAGAGATAGTTGCGAAGGCAACGAGGCAAGGGTTGACATATATAAAAGAGTAAAAATTAGGTGAACGGATCACGTGGATTCGCATGGCGCTACTTAGGTAATTAAGCCATAATCCGTACCCGGCGAAACCCCGTGAGTGTGCCATCTACCTGTCGCAAGAGGACGCCTATGCTGAAAAACGGTGATCGGGGTTTTATGCGAATGATTGATGCAGAAAACCCACTGGATCATCGCTGTTTCCTAGCATGCAGCAGCATTATGCCGTTCTGCATTTAACCCCGGCCTTAAATGAATCGGCGTAGGCTAGGCTTCAACTGTTGCCACAGATTCAGGGGCGACAAAACTTTTAATCCCACCATGTTGCTTGAATAGTTGGTACCAGTAAATCCACAGGCCGATGCCCAGCAGGCCGAGTCCGCCGCTGATGAGGAAAGTGAGCAGGTACCAACTGTGGCTGAAGTTGAGCACTAGACCGAGCAGCGGGGAAATCCCAAACAGCATGAAATTATTCAGAAGCGAATAGGCCGAGTAGAACTGGCTGAATTGCGACTTGGGGAACACCATCGGGTAAACCGCCATCGAGGTGGTTGCGAAACAGCCGCTCAACACCGTGTGGATAATAAAAAACACGCCGAACTCCGCCGCATTGTGCACCATGAAAAACCCGGCCGTCATGCTCAGCGCGTACCCGGCCAGACAGGCCGAAGCGGTGCGCATTGGATGAAACCGGTCGGACAGCCAGCCGAGCGGGAAGGACAGCGCAAAGGAGCACACGTAGCTAATTGCCAAAAACTTGCCGTACTGGGCCGTCTCGATTCCGTAGCTCTTGGCGGTGTAGATACTAAATAAATTGATCGGCTGGGCCGCAAGGTTGGCCACCGCCAGGGTGATGAAGGCAATGGTATAAAAGCGGTCCTGGGTGCACTCGCGGAAATAGCGCCCAACCCTGGCGATGAGGTTATCGTTTTCGACCACCGGGGGGGGCGGCGGGTAGGTGCCTTCTTTGACAAACAGGCACATGATGGTGAAGCCCACCAGATACAAGGCGGCGATGCCCAGAAACACCTGTTTGGCGTGAGTCTCGGCGTACCCGATCAAGCTGAAGTTGAAGTACACCCCGGCGCCTAGGCTGGCCATGCGGAACAGGCCGAAGAAACGCCCGATCATGGCGCGCGGCACCGTGTCGTTGACCAGGCCGTAAAACACGCTGTTGGTGACCATGGCAAACACCTCGAACACCACCCAGAAAAAGCCGAACACCCCGAGAATATAGGGGTTGGGGTTGCCGGTGGAACCTACGAGGTTTTGCACCCAGACCCCGATCTCGGGCGCATAACCCAGGCCGACCATGGCGCCGAAAATAAACGGGGTGGGGAAAAACAGGAACGGGATGCGCCGGCCCCAGCGGCTGCGGGTGCGGTCGCTCCACACGCTCACCACCGGCCAAACCAGCACCGTGATACAGGCCGGAATCGAACCGATCAGCAGGCTGGTCAAGAAGTCGGAGGCCTCGAACTTGCGCAGGAGGATTTGAAACAGCGGTTGGACCGAGCGTTCACGCATCGACCAAGCGAAGTCTCCGCCGAGCAGCAGGAGCATAAGTAAAAACAACCCGCCTGCCGTGTAATTAAGCGAGCCAACTGACCAGGTTTTGGTAATTGTGCAGTTCGGCGAGGCCGCAGCCGGCGGGGACTTTACAGGGGGACTAATCAAGTTGCTCATGGGGACTGTAGCGCGGCCGTGTGCGAGTTTACCTTTTACGCGGGAAGGTTGGCCTGGGAGAACCAGGATTGAGTTGGAATGGCGCTTTGCGGTAGCTCATAGGAGTTCATAGATGGTTTTGCTATCAAATCGGAGGAGCCTCACATTTCGATTAATTTGATATGTCGCATCATGCCATTAAGATGCAGTTTCGTGCCCATCCCAAAAAATCCCCACGTATGCGGCTGCCTTCACCGGCAGGGATTCACTTGTCGAACAGGCTCCGCCCAGCAGTCCGCTCATTTCTGTTGGGCTTGCACGGAGTCCCACTGTATCTATGGCTCAACGCATACTAGTTGAGTGCTTACACGCAACCAGACCGCCCGCTATATCCAGTGGATCTCTAGTTCAGGCATCGCGTTAAAATAATCGACCAACTGTGGGTCATCGGGAGTGCAAGCTTTCTCAGCGGGTAAAACGAGTAGCTTGGATACAACATTAATCCGCTAGCGGCTTGCTAAATAACACCCGCACGGGCTCCGCACGAAATGCCAAACATTGTGCACCGTCGTGAACCTTCGGTTTGTTTAATTAAGGTCGGTCCGGATACACGATGCGCCGGGCCGCCTCAGTAAAAAACAATGCCTTCATTATGCCACTATATTAAATTAACTAGCCTTCTTCATGCGTGTCGTGAGCATGCACAAATACCTGTTAGCTAAATCGAAACGTATCCGCTGGGACTGGGATCACTTGAGTTTCATGCAACTCTTCATTTTGCACTAATAGCATAGTGATGAACCTTCGGTTGACAGGCGACACGGAGCTCCTCCTCCAGTGCATTGATTCGCGCCTCCAATTTCCCAGGTTCAAGCGCACAATCCCTCTGGCTCTTCAAGTATGGTGGCAGTCGCTGACCATTGGCCTCAGCCTTTTCGACCAATTCCATCACGGCTTTTTTCACGGCCTCGGGGTCTGTCGGATCCCCGCCCCTGCTGCTCATTCCATACTTAAAGGTGGCAATCTCACGCAACTCCCCTCCGATTTCGTGAATCTGCGTGGCAATCTCGGTGGCTTTCGCCGACTGCCGGTACTGTGGAGTATTCGTAACCGTCGCCAGATTGACTCCATTCAGAAGTTCAGCCTCTGAATAAAGCCCAATAACATCTCCATCGATTCTCAGTTCATAACTGCTTTTAGCCAAACCGCGCACAAGCAGGAGTTGCTGATTTAATTCATCCGTAAATGGGACTAGCCGCAATGATTCCTTGGCATTCGGCGAGGGAACGAATGGCAATGCCTCTTCCTTGCAATTGAAGCCGATTCCGGAATCATCATGCTTTAAATCTGTTACGGTGCAGCGCACCAACCCGGCCGCCAGACCCGTTGCTGCATCTAGTTCGATTCTTGAGACATACGGAGATAGCCCTTGGCTCTTTAAAAAGGCATACGCCATCACGAAATGTCCAACCGGACCAGGATGTACGCGATCGTTCCAGTTCTTTCCAGCACCCACTAGGGAAAATGTTGGGTTTTTGGCCTGCTCTTGGCGGTTGATTTCATTCATCAGGCCATAGGCATCAACAAGACCGGTCTGGTTGTCGGTTGAAAATTGCCGAACCTTGGCCGCGCACCGCCCCAAGGCGCCGTTGACCCCTTTTAACACTTCACCGTTGCCTTTGGCTATCACCGCCGTCTCATCATATATTGAAGGGGTCATTAGAATGACCCGGGCTCCACTGCTTTTTAACCGGGTGATAATTGCAGTCATTTTTTCGCTATAGAGCTCAATGCAGGCGTCTCTTGCTTCAGTCAGCGTGGGAGGAACCGCAGGCAAGCCGAGTCGCCCGAGGTAATCTGCGGCGAACCCCTGCCAACGCTTGGGGTCCTTCTCAATTGCTTGCATCTTGTCGTCATAAAGTTTTCGCCCGACATCATTCATTCCCAACATCACAGTTACGGTGGTCGGCTTCCATGCG
>CAMBUJ010000048.1 GCA_945871005.1 Opitutus sp. GAS368
ACCACCTTGTGTTTGACCTTGGGCAGATGCTGCTGGCCGAGGGTTTCGCGCTTGTTGATCCGCTCGAACACCTCGACCACCAGCATAGAGTGGGGGGCCACCACCGCGCGGCCCGACTCGGTGACGATGTCGGGCACGGCGACGTTGGAGGCGACGCAGATGTCGCGGATGTTGGCCACCACGTCGCGGGCGTATTCCGCCATGGTGTAGTTCATCGACGACTCGAAGTTGGTGCGCGACCCATCGTAGTCGATGCCGAGGCCGCCGCCGCAATCGAGGAAGCCCATCGGGAAGCCCATTTTAACCAGCTGGCAGTAAAAGCGGGTGGCCTCGATCACCGCGTTTTTGATCGTGATGATGTTGGGCACCTGCGAGCCGATGTGGAAGTGCACCAGCTTCACGCATTGGGTGAGCTTGGCCTTTTTGAGCTTCTCAGCGGCGAAGAGGATTTCGGCGGTGTTGAGGCCGAATTTGGCGTTGTCGCCGGTCGAGGAGGACCATTTGCCCTCGCCGCGGGTTTGCAGTTTGGCGCGGAAACCGATCAACGGTTTCACTCCGACCTCAGTGGCGATGGTGATGATGTCATCCACCTCGGCTAACTGCTCGACGACGATGATGATTTTCTTGCCGATTTTGCGGCCGAGCAGGGCCAGGCGGATGTAGTCGTGGTCCTTGTAACCGTTGCAAATGATCAGGCGGTCGGCGCCCTCGTGCATCGCCAAGGCGATCATCAGCTCGGGCTTGGAACCGGCCTCGAGGCCGTAGCCGAAGTCTTTGCCCGCATCGACGATCTCGTCGACCACCTCGCGCAGTTGGTTGACCTTAATGGGAAACACCCCGCGGTATTCGCCCTTGTAACCCTCCTCCTTGATCGCCTTGCGGAACAGCTCGTTGAGCTGGGTGACGCGATGGTGGAGTAGGTCCTGAAAACGAATGACGAGCGGGGCTTTGAGGCCCATGCCGACGGCCTCGTCGACCACGTCCATGATGCGGATCTCGCGACCGTCCGCGAGCGGTTGGACGTTAACAAAACCGTCGGAGTCGGCACCGAAGTGGCCTGAGCCCCAGCGCTTGAAACCGTAGATTTCTTCGGATTGGGCGACGGACCAGGAGGAGGCGGATTTACTTTTCAAAAGAGGGAAGGGAGGGCGGGCTGGGTTATGGCTTGCGTTCGGAAAGGTGGAAGCGGTTATCTAGCTGTTTCATTTTTCAAAAACCACAACACGAAATCACAACCATGTCGCACCTCGCTCTCGCACCTTCCCTTCTTGCTCAGCAGGCCGCCCCCGGCGGCGGTTTCGGCCAGATCATCTTCCTCGTACTGATGTTTGCAGCGATGTACTTTTTGATGATCGCCCCCCAGCGCAAGAAGCAGAAGGAGCACGCCAAGATGCTTGAGGAGCTTTCCACCGGCGACGAGGTCGTCACCTCGGGCGGTATCTATGGCGAAATCACCAATAAGAAGGACGACCGTTTCGTCATCCGGATTGCGGAAGGCACCAAGATCGAAGTCGGCAAGGCCTTCATCCACGCGTTGGTGAAGAAAAACGGCTAAAAAAACGGCCGGAAAACCGCAGTCGGGGCCGCCGCGTCACCGCGGCGAGTCCCGACCGCATTAGCGAGGCGAAATCGACCGCCGCTTTGGTCCTGCGCACTGCGCCACGCGTTCTGTTTTCAGACGCGGTTTGCTCCGCCGAGTCAGCCGCCCCGCACCCCCATCCCCATTTCAATCAAAATCTACCATGCTTAAACGCAACTTCTGGAAGCTGACCCTCAGCTTTGCTGTCGTCCTCTGGGCGGTATCCTCGCTCCTGCCGGTAAGTGATCGACCGTTCGCCTCGTTTGCCTCCGAAAAGGCGAGCGCCAAGGCCGACGAGTTCGCCGCCCTGATCAAAGAGTCCGCCGCGCGGGTAGCGGCCAAGCAGTCCCCGAGCGTTTTTGTGGCGCTCAAGGTCATCGCCAAGGAGCGCAAGCTCGATCTGACCAAGTACTTTCCCCAGTACCCGATCGAGGCCAGCTTGGGCAACGTCGAGAAGCGCAACGCGATCTTGCTCGATCACCTCTTGGCCCAGTCCAAGGGGCGCCTGCAACTCGGGCTCGATCTTAAAGGCGGCGTGGCCTTCACGCTGGAGGCTTCCGACCTGCCGGGCACGGCCAACTTGGGCGAGGATGAGCGCCAGCAGAAGCTCTCCAAGGCGATTGAGATCATCGGCGAGCGCATCAACGGTCTCGGCGTGGCCGAGCCCCTCATTCGCGCCGTGGGCAACAATCGCATCGAGGTCCAGCTGCCTGGTATCAACACCAACGACAATCCCGAGGTCGTCGCCAGCGTGCAAAAGCCCGCTCGGCTCGACTTCCGCTTGGTTTATCCCTTCGGCACCCCGGCCAGCGGCGGCGAAACCCCGGTCGGCTACGAAATCCTCTCCCTCGAGCAGGACGTGCGCGGCCAGACCGTCTCGGATGACCTTTACGTTAAGCGTCTGCCCGCGATGACCGGCGACGGCGTCTCCGGCGCCTATCCGGTCATGGATGAGTTCGGCCGCTTTAAAATCAGCCTGCGTTTCAACGATGCCGGCTCCAAGCGCTTCGCCGAAGTCACCCGCGAGATCGCTGGGTTTTCGCGCCAGCTCCAGCAGCAGAGCGGCAACGCCAACGCCCGCGCCCGCCTGGCGATCGTGCTCGATGGCAAACTCTATTCGGCGCCCGGCGTGGAAAACGAAATCTCCGGCGGTTCCGCCGAGATCTCCGGCAACTTCTCCCAGCGTGAGGCCTTCGAACTGTCCAACGTGTTGAACAACCCCCTCGATTTGCCGCTGCAAATTAAGGAGCAGTACGAAGTGGGCCCGTCGCTTGCCGCCGATTCGGTCGCCAGCGGTAAACTGGCCTTCGCTATCGGCACGGCGCTGACCGCCGGGTTCATCGTTTTGTTCTACACTACGGGTGGTTTTTTGGCGGTCATCGCAATGATCCTCAACGTGGTGATTATCCTAGGGGTGATGGCCAGCATTGGAGCCACCTTGAGCATGCCGGGCATCGCCGGTATCGTGCTGACCATCGGCATGTCGGTGGACTCCAACATTCTGATTTTCGAGCGCATGCGCGAAGAGCTTAAACTTGGCAAGTCGCTCAAGTCGGCACTGGAAGCCGGTTTTGAAAAAGCCTTTTCGGCCATTCTCGACGGCAATTTAACCACGCTGATCACTGCCGCGATCATGATCGCGCTGGGTTCCGGCCCGGTTAAGGGCTTCGGTGTGACCCTGGCGATTGGTATTTTTTCCACGATGTTCTCCGCCTTGGTCATCAGCCGCCTTTTCCTCGATTGGGCGATTCACGGCGAGTTCGTCAAAAAAATGCGCATGGTCTCCATTCTGGAGAACACGAACTACGATTTCCTCAAGTACGCGCGTGGCGCCTTCATCGTCTCCTGGCTGGTCGTGCTGGCCGGCCTGGCCACCGTTTTTGTTAAGGGTAAAGACATCTACGGCATCGATTTCTCCGGTGGTGACCAGGTGTCGTTGAGCTTCGACAAGGCGGTTTCTCTGGCCGAGGTGCGCAAGGTGGCCGTCAGCCAAAACATCAGCGACATCAGCTTGTCTTACACCAAGCAGATTGGCGGCGAGACCGAGGTCTTGCGCCTGACGACGCCCTTTGATCAGGCCAAGCGGTTGGTGACGGCTCTACAGGCGGCTTATCCGGCCGCCGGGTTCAAGCTGGTGAGCGAAGCGCGCATCGGCCCGTCGGTGGGTGACGAAATTAAGTCCAATGCCGCCTGGGCGATCTTCTGGTCGCTGGTGCTCATTCTCATCTATGTGGCCTTCCGCTTCGAGGTCGGCTACGGCATCGGCGCGGTCGTTTCGACGCTGCACGACGTGCTCATCACGATCGGCGTTTTTGTGATGATCGGCGGTCAGTTTAACGCCTCGATGGTCGCGGCGATCCTGTTGATCGTGGGTTACTCGATCAACGACACCATCGTGGTCTTCGATCGTATCCGTGAGGAACTGCTGCTTAACCCCACCACCACCCTGCGCAACGTGATCAACCGCTCGTTGAACCTGACGCTCTCGCGCACGATCATCACCGGCGGCACCACGTTCATGACGGCGATCGTGCTCGCCACGGTGGCCGGTGGCGAAGTGCGCGATATCGCGATCACGTTGATCATTGGTGTCATCACGGGAACCTTCTCTTCGCTCTTTATCGCCAGCCCGATTTTCTTCTGGTGGCACAAGGGCGACCGTAATCACGTGGAAAAGAGCCACGACACCAAGCCCGTCTACGATTGGGATGCCGGCAGCAAGGCCTCGCAGTAATCCTGCGAAGCTGAACCGCTGATGCGCTGGAGCTATAATCCCTTCCCACCTGAGCAGGTCGGGACGTTAAGTAAGCAAGCGGGGGTAACCCCTGTGATCGCTGAGCTGTTGCTGCGCAACGGACTCAGCGATCCGGCCGCAGCCGCGAGTTTTTTGCGGCCGGTTTTGGCCGAGCTTAACGACCCGTTCCTCCTGCCCAACGTCGAGTTGGCCGCGGGGCGCCTTCGCCGCGCGATCGAGGCGGCCGAGGACATTGTTGTGCTCGGCGACTACGACGTCGACGGGGTGAGCAGCACCACGCTGTTGGTGAGTATCCTCAGGCGTTTGGGGGCGCAGCCCCGCTTTGTCGTCCCGCGCCGGATGGAGGACGGCTACGGGCTGTCGCGCAGTGCGATTGATCGCGCACTGGAGCGGGGCAAACCGCAGCTGTTTATTGCCCTGGACTGCGGCACCAATTCCCACGATGAAGTCGCCTATCTCGTCGCTCAGGGCATTGAGGTGATGGTCATCGATCACCATCGATCCAAGGAGAAGCCGCTCGATCAGGGACTTTTGGTTAACCCCCACGTTCACGGTTCAACCGGTGACGAGGCGTGGCATAACCTGTGTACGGTCGGGCTGGTCTTCAAGGTCGCCCACGGACTGCTCAAGCTGTTGCGCGCGGACAACCACCCGATCGCGCTCCAGATCAAACTGCGCGACTACCTCGACTTGGCCGCAATGGGGACGGTGGCCGACCTCGTTCCGTTAACCGGTGAGAATCGCATTCTCGCCCGCTTTGGCCTGCGCATTCTCCAGGCCTGCGAGCGCCCGGGGGTACGGGCGCTCATGCAGATCGCCGGCGTCCGCCCCGACCAGGGCATTCACCCGGTGGACATTTCCTTCCGCCTTGGGCCCCGCATCAACGCCAGCGGCCGCTTGGCCGACGCCGCGCTTTCGGTTGAACTCATGCTCAGCGACGATGAGCAGTTCTGCGACGAGACGGCTCAGCAGCTCGATTTGTTTAACCGCGAGCGGCAGGAGATTGAGCGCCACATCACCGAGGAAGCCGAGCAGATGATCGAGCGCGATTTCGCCGATTGGCCCGGGATCGTTTTGTTCGGGGAAAACTGGCACCCCGGCGTGGTGGGCATCGTGGCCGGGCGGGTCAGCCGCAAATACAACCGGCCCTGCGTGGTCTTGGGCAACGAGGGGGAATTCGCCAAGGGCTCGGGGCGCAGCGTGAATGGGGTTAACCTCGTCGACGTGCTGGGCGCCTGTTGCGAGGAGCTCAACAGCTGGGGCGGGCATCCGATGGCAGTGGGCGTATCGCTCAAAAAGGTCCACCTTGCCACGTTCCGTACCCGCTTTGCGGATGCGGTGCGACTGGCGGCGGGCAGTGACCTCATTGAGCCGATCCTGAACCTGTCGGCCTGGATTACGGCCGACCAAATCCGCGAATCCCTGATGGATGAGCTCGAGTCGATGCAGCCCTTCGGTCAGGGCAACCCCGAGCCGATTTTCGGGGTGCGCGGAGTGGTGCTGCGTTCACGCCCGGAGGTGTTTAAGCAGGCGCATTTCCGTTTCAGTTTTGAGGATTCGCGCGGGCGGCGGTTGTTTGGCGTGGCCTGGAAAATGGCCAGCCGGGTGCCGCCTACGGGTGTACCGCTGGATTTCGCCGTGGAGTTGGCGTGGAATCATTTCAACGACCGTAAGCTGCTCCAGGTGGAGATGGTCGATTGGCGCCTGAGCGAGTAGCCGCGCGCGGCGTTGGGGCGTTTTAAAACCAAACCAAGCCCGACCGCCGGTCGGGTTGGGTTTGGCTCAGCTTGGCCCTCCCTTCAGCGAGGGCCCGCTTTACGACCAGCTAGGCGGGCGAACAACAAATACACCACCGGCGTGGTGAACAATGTCAGCACTTGGCTGAGGATTAACCCGCCCACGATCGCGTAGCCGAGCGGTTGGCGCAGCTCCGAGCCATCGCCGTGGCCCAGCGCTAACGGAATACCTCCAATCATCGCCGCCAGGGTCGTCATCATGATCGGCCGGAACCGTTTTAAACACGCCTCGTGGATCGCGTCGTAGGGAGACTGGCCGCGCTCGCGCTCCGCCTCGATCGCGAAGTCGATCATCATAATCGCGTTCTTCTTCACGATACCGATCAGCAGGAGGATGCCGATGATGGCGATGACCCCGAGGTCGAAACCGAAGGCCCAGAGCGTAAGCAGCGCGCCCAAGCCGGCCGAGGGTAGGGTCGAAAGGATCGTCAGCGGGTGGATGAAGCTCTCGTAGAGCATCCCGAGTATCAGGTAGATCGCGACGATCGCCGCCAGGATCAGCAGCGGCTGGGAGCTGAGTGAATCTTTGAAGGCCTGGGCCGAGCCCAAGAAGCTGCCGGTGAGGGTGGCGGGTTTGCCGATGGACTCGCCGACCCGTTCGATCGCCGCCACCGCGTCGCCGAGGGCGACGTTGGGGGCGAGGTTGAACGAGATCGTCACCGCCGGGTATTGGCCGAGGTGATTTACCGAGAGTGGCTTGGTGCTGCGGGTGTCGATCGTGACCAACGAGGCGAGCGGGATTTGGCCGCCGGTGAGCGGCGAGGGGATGAAGAGCTGGTTGAGGGTGGCGACGTCCGACTGGAGTTCGGGCGCCACCTCGATGATCACCTTGTACTGGCTGACCTGGGTGTAGAACTGGGTGATTTGGCGTTGGCCAAAGGCGTTGTAGAGGGCGCGGTTGATGGCGTCGGCCTGGATGCCGAAGCGGGCCGCCGCCTGGCGGTCGATTTCGATAGAAAGGGCGGGGGGGCTGGCTTCCTGGTTGGAGGTGACATCGCGCAGGGCGGGCAGTTGCCGGAGTTTTTCCAGCAGGCGCGGGGCCCAGACGGAGAGCTCGGTGGCGTTGGCGTTGCGAAGCGTGTACTGGTATTGGGTTTTTGAGGCGAAGCCGCCGATGTTCAGGTCTTGGCTGGCTTTCGGGTAAAAGGTGACCCCAGGGATGGCGGCGACTTTTTGGCGAAGCCGGGCCATGACCACGGAAGCCGGGTCGCGTTGGTGGCGGGCCTTGAGGTTAATAAAACTGCGGGCGGAGTTAAAGCTGGCGCCGGTGAACGTGCCAAAGCCGGCGACCGCCGGATCAGCGGTGATGAGGGCGTTTACCTGCTCAACGCGCTCGTACATTCCAGTGTAGGACATGTCGGAGGACGCCTCGATTGTGGCGCTGATAAAGCCGGTGTCCTGCTGGGGGAAAAAGCCTTTCGGCATGGCGACAAACACGGCGGCGGTGAGGGAAAAGGTCAGGCCGAGCAGGCCGAGGATGGCGCGTTGGTGGCCTAGCGCCCAGGCGAGCAACCGAGCGTAGGTGGCCTCCATGCCGACCAGCCCGCGTTCGAGCAGCCGGTCGAGCCGCCCGCGCCAGGTGGAGGCGGCCGGCGGTTGGTGAGGGCGCAAAAAGAGCGAGCTGAGCATCGGTACCAGCGTTAACGAAACGAAGGCCGAGATGAGCACCGCCACGGTCACGGTGACGGCGAATTCGCGGAATAGCCGGCCGATGATCCCGCCCATCAGCAATACCGGGATAAATACCGCGACCAGCGACAGGGTGATCGATAAAATCGTGAAGCCGATTTCCTGCGCGCCTTTGAGCGCGGCCTCCATCGGTTTCATGCCCGCTTCGACGTGGCGGTGGATGTTTTCGAGCATGACGATGGCGTCGTCGATGACGAAGCCCACCGAGATGGTCAGGGCCATCAGCGAGAGGTTGTTCAGGCTGTAGCCGAGCAGGTGAATGACCGCAAAGGTGGCAACGATGGAGACGGGCACGACCACGCTGGAAATGAGCGTGGCGCGCACGTCGCGCAGAAACATGAAGACGACGATCGTGACCAGCGCCATGGTCAGGCCGAGGTGCAGTTCGACCTCATCGACCGAGGCGCGGATCGTGCCAGTGCGGTCGGCGAGCAGCTCGATTTTGATCGCCGGAGGCAGGGCGGCCTGGAGTGACGGGATGAGTTCGCGGATGCGGGCAACCGTGGCGAGGGCGTTGGCGTCGCTTTGTTTGAACACCGCCAGGACCAGCCCGCGCTGGCCGTTGACCCAGGCGGCGGCGCGCACGTTTTCCGAACCGTCGATTGCCTGGCCGATGTCGCGGATGCGGATCGGGGCGCCCTGGCGGTAGGCGAGAATCAGGTCGTTGTAAGGGGCGGCGGTGGTGAGCTGGTCGTTGGCGTAGAAGGCGAGGTTTTGGCGGGCGCTATCGAGGCTGCCTTTGGGGGAATTGATGGTGGCGCGGGCGATCAAGTTGCGCACGTCCTCCATGCCGAGGCCGAGGGCGGCGAGGCGGGCGGGGTCGACTTGTACGCGCACCGCAGGCTTTTGCTGGCCGTTGACGCGGACAATCGAGATGCCGTTGAGCTGGGAAATCTGCTGGGCGACGACGTTGTTGGCGTAATCGGTGATGGCGGTCAGCGGGAGTACCTCGGAGCGCAGGCTGAGCAACACCAAGGGCGAGTCGGCCGGGTTGGTTTTGCGGTAGCGCGGTGGCGAGGGGAGGTCGAGTGGGAGCTGGCCACCGGCGGCGGTGAGGGCGGATTGCACGTCCTGGGCCGCGGCGTTGATCGAGACGTCGAGGTCGAACTGAAGGGTGATCGAGGTCGAGCCGAGCGAGCTCGTCGAGGACATCTGGGTGATGCCGGCGATCTGGGCGAGCTGGGTTTCCAGCGGGGTGGCCACCGACGAGGCCATGGTCTCGGGGCTGGCGCCGGGGAGATTGGCGGAGACCTCGATGGTGGGGAACTCGACCTGCGGGAGCGGGGCAACCGGCAGGAGCGGAAACGAAATCAGACCGACCAGAAAAATGCCGATCGTGAGCAGGGTGGTGGCGACGGGCCGCCGAATAAACGGAGTGGACAGGCTCATCGGGAGAGCGGCGCGGCGTTGGCGGTGGCGGTGGCGGCGGCCACCGGGGTGGCGGAAGCCGCGACCGCTGCGTTTTTGGCCACCTCGACGCGGGCGCCGGGTTGGAGTTTATTTTGGCCCTCACGCACGATCTGGTCACCGGCGGCGAGCCCGGCGATGATGACGGTGAAACCGTTGACGGTGGGTCCGAGTTGGAGCGTGCGCGGCTCGACGGTGGCGTCGGCTTTGACCACGTAAACAAAGGGGCCGTCGAGGCCGGGCTGAACGGCTTCTGTGGGGACAACGAGGGCGCGCGTGAGGGTGTTAACGAGTACGCGGGTGTTGACGAATTGGCCGGGCCAGAGCGCTTGGTCATCGTTGGCAAAGGTGGCCTTGAGGCGGAGGGTGCCGGTGGCGGGATCGATCTGGTTGTCGATCAAATCGAGCCGGCCGCGGGCAAGCGGCTGGCCCTGGTCGGAGAGGACCTCGACGGCCAGCGGGCCCTCGCCGGCTTGGGCCGGGTGGCGGCGCAGCGCGGTGAGCGCCTGTTGGGGCAGGGCGAAGACCACGGCGACGGGCCGGGTCTGGGTGAGCACGACCAGGCCGGCCGGTTGGTTGGCGGTGACCAGGTTGCCGGCGTCGATCAGACGCACGCCGGTGCGCCCGTCGATCGGGGCGCGTACGGCGGTGAAATCGAGCTGGAGTTGGGCCGTGTCGATGGCGGCCTGGGCGGCCTGGACGAGGGCGGTGGACTGCGCGAGGGTGGCGGCTCGCTGATCGAGGAGTTGCCGGCTCTCGGTTCGTGATTCGATCAGGGCGGCGACGCGCTCGTATTCGCGGCGGTCGTTGACGAGACGGGCCTCGTCCTGGGCTTTTTGCGCCACGGCCTGCTGGAGTGCGGCTTGGGCGGGGCGGGGATCGATTTGGGCGAGGAGATCGCCGGCTTTGACCTCTTGGCCCTCGGTGAAGTTAACCGTGGCGAGTTGGCCGCTGACCTGCGGGCGCAGGGTCACGGTCTGGTTGGCCTGCACGGTGCCAAGGCCGGACAGCCAGATCGGGACATCGCGGGCCTCGGTAGTGAAGGTGGCGACGGCGATCGGCCGGGGCTGAGGTGCGGCCGGGGTTTTGCTGCTGCGCAGCACCAGCCAGCCCAAGCCGCCGATTAAAATAACGGCGATGATCAAAACGGGATAACGCAGGCGTTTCATGTGGGAGAGAGAAATTGATGCGGGGCGGCGGCAAAAGCCCTGTCTACCACCGCGTGGTGCCCCCGCGATCACCAAAATTAACTGAAGACGGGGCGATGGGGGCGGGTTGTGCCATTCGGGCCCCCGCTTTTGAGCCGAGAGTGGGACAAGTTGCGCCAATCTGGCTCATTTCCGGAGGCTTTGCGCCGTCGCCTGAGCCGAGTGTTTATTTTTAATTTATTCGTGGATATTGAGTAACGATGTTTTGCGGGTGGTGGGCCTGGGCATTGCTTAGCCGTTGTCCACTATGAGCCATATCCTAGGAATCGATCTCGGAACCACTAACTCCTGCATGTCCGTTATGGAAGGCGGGGAGCCCGTTGTTATCCCTAACGCTGAAGGCGCCCGTACCACCCCCTCGGTGGTCGCTTTCACTAAAACCGGTGAGCGCATCGTCGGCCAAGCCGCCAAGCGCCAGGCCGTGACCAACCCGAAGAACACCATTTTCTCTGCCAAGCGCCTAATCGGCCGCAAGTTCAGCGAGTGCAGCGAAGAGGCCAAGAATCTCCCCTACAAGGTCGTGGCCGGCAAAAACGGCGACGCCGCCATCGAGGTTCAGGTCGGCGACAAGACCGAGCAGTTCGCCCCCCAGCAGATCGCCGCCATGGTCCTCGGCAAGCTGAAGGCCGACGCCGAGTCCTACCTCGGTGAGAAGATCACCCAGGCCGTCGTCACGGTCCCCGCCTATTTCAACGACGCCCAGCGCCAAGCCACCAAGGACGCCGGCAAGATCGCCGGTCTCGAGGTGCTGCGCATCATCAACGAGCCCACCGCCGCCTCGCTCGCCTACGGTCTGGACAAGAAGAAGGACGAGAAGATTGCCGTGTTCGACTTGGGCGGCGGCACCTTCGACGTGTCGGTACTCGAAATCGGCGACGGCGTCTTCGAGGTCAAGGCCACTAACGGCGACACCCACCTCGGCGGCGACAACTGGGACGAGACCCTGATTAACTGGCTGGTTGACAGCTTCAAGGCCGAGCAGGGCATCGACTTGCGCAAAGATCCGATGGCTCTTCAGCGCCTGAAGGAAGAGGCCGAGAAGGCCAAGATCGCCCTCTCCTCGACCCAGTCGGTGGACATCAATCTGCCGTTCATCACCGCCGATGCTTCCGGCCCGAAGCACATGAACGTGACGCTCTCCCGCGCCAAGATGGAGCAGGTCTGCGACAGCCTGTTCGAGCGCACCCTGCGCCCCTTCCAGAACTGCTTGAAGGACGCCGACCTGACCTCCGCCAACATCGACGAACTCGTGTTGGTCGGCGGCATGACCCGTATGCCCAAGGTCGTCGAGATCGCCAACAAGCTCGCCGGCAAGCCCGCCCACCAAGGCGTGAACCCCGACGAGGTCGTCGCGATCGGCGCAGCCATTCAAGGCGGCGTGCTCCGCGGCGACGTTAAAGACGTCCTCCTCCTCGATGTTTCCCCGCTCACCCTCGGCATCATGACCGCCGGCGATGTTTCCACGCCCATGATCGCCCGTAACACCACCATCCCGACCAAGAAGTCGCAGGTGTTCTCCACCTACTCGGATAACCAGCCCGGCGTGGAAATCGTCGTCCTTCAGGGCGAGCGTTCCATGGCCCGCGACAACAAGAACCTCGGTACCTTCAAGCTCGACGGCATCCCGCCGGCCGCTCGCGGCACCCCGCAGATCGAGGTCACCTTCGACATCGACGCCAACGGTATTCTCCACGTTTCCGCCAAGGACCTCGGCACCGGTAAAGAGCAGAAGATCACCATTCAGGGTTCCTCCGGTCTGACCAAGGAAGAGGTCGAGAAGATGACCAAGGACGCCGAGCTCCACGCCGACGAGGACAAGAAGCGCAAGGAGAGCGTCGAGACCCGCAACCAGCTCGACAGCAGCATCTACGGCCTCGAAAAGACCCTCAAGGAAAGCGGCGATAAACTCCCCGCTGACGTGAAGGCCAAGATCGAGACCGCCCTAGTGGACGCCAAGAAGGACCTCGAAGGCGGCGACACCGATAAGCAGAAGGCCGCCATGGAAAACCTGCAGAAGGTTGGCGCTGAGCTTTATGCTGCCGCTGAAAAGGCCGGTGCGGCCGCTGGTGCTGCACCTGAAGGCGGACCGGCCCCTGAGGCCGGCGCTTCCGGCAAAAAAGCCGAGAAGAAAGCCGACGTGGTCGATGCCGACTTCGAAGTCGTTGACGACGACAAGAACGCCAAGAAGTAACCCTTCTTTTTCACTTTCGCCCGCGCACCGGCCGCTGTGCCGGTGTACGGGCGTCGTTTAAAAAACGAAAAAACAACCTCCCAACCCAACCCAAAAACCAAAATCCATATGGCCAAAGCTAAGATCAAGCCCATCGGCGATCGCGTCCTCGTGAAGCATCTCGAAGACACCAAAGAACAAGTTCGCGGTGGCATCATCATCCCTGATTCCGCCAAGGAAAAACCGCAGGAGGCCGAAGTCATCGCTATCGGCACCGGCAAGAAGGACGAAAACGGCAAGTCCGTTCCCTTCGAGGTCAAGGTCGGCGACAAGGTCCTCATCAGCAAATACGGTGGCACCGAAGTGAAGATCGACGACGTGAAGTACACGATCGTGCGCGAAGACGACATCTTGGGCGTCGTTTGCTAACGTGTTGAGCGTTAACTCAAATCTGAATTCCGAACTCTAAAAAACATATTTAATACACATGGCTGCTAAACAACTCCTGTTCGACGAGGCTGCTCGTCAGAAGATCCTCCGTGGCGTCGAGCTCCTCGCCCGCGCTGTCAAAGTCACCCTCGGGCCCAAGGGCCGCAATGTCGTCATCGACAAAAAGTTCGGCTCGCCCGCCGTCACCAAGGACGGCGTGACCGTCGCCAAGGAAATCGAGCTCCCCGACGCCTACGAGAACATCGGCGCCCAGTTGGTTAAGGAAGTCGCTTCCAAGACCAATGACGCTGCCGGCGACGGTACCACCACCGCCACCGTGCTCGCCGAAGCCGTCTACAAAGAGGGCCTCAAGCACGTCACCGCCGGTGCCAACCCGATCTACCTCAAGCGCGGTATCGACAAGGCCGTTGAGGCCGCCGTCGCCGAGCTCGCCAAGATCTCCAAGAAGGTGAACAACCGCGAAGAGATCCGCCAGGTCGCCACCGTCTCCGCCAACTGGGACAACACCATCGGCGAGATCATCGCTGACGCGTTGGACAAGGTCGGCAAGGACGGCACCGTGACCGTCGAAGAGGCTAAGTCCATCGAAACCACCCTCGACGTCGTCGAAGGCATGCAGTTCGACAAGGGCTACCTCTCCCCGTACTTCGCGACCAACGCCGAGAGCCAAGAGGCCCTCCTCGAAGACGCCTACGTCCTCATCCACGAAAAGAAGATCTCCAACCTTCAGGAGTTCCTCCCCATCCTCCAGGCCACCGCCAAGACCGGTAAGCCCCTCCTCATCATCGCTGAAGACGTCGAGGGCGAAGCCCTTGCCGCCCTCGTGGTGAACAAAATCCGTGGCACGCTCAACGTCGTTGCCGTCAAGGCTCCTGGCTTCGGCGATCGCCGCAAGGCCATCCTCGAAGACATCGCTGTGCTCACCGGCGGCCGCCTCCTCACCGAGGACCTCGGCATCAAGCTCGAAAACGTGCAGGTCGCCGACCTCGGTCGCGCCAGCCGTATCGTGGTTGCCAAGGAAAACACCACCATCGTCAAGGGTTCGGGCAAAGCCTCCGAGATCCAGGCCCGCGTGAAGCAAATCCGCCGCCAGATCGAAGAGACCACCAGCGACTACGACAAGGAGAAGCTCCAGGAGCGTCTCGCCAAGCTCGCCGGCGGTATCGCCGTCATCAACGTCGGTGCAGCCACCGAGTCCGAGATGAAGGAAAAGAAGCAGCGCGTTGAAGACGCTCTCCATGCGACCCGCGCGGCCGTTGAAGAGGGTATCGTCTCCGGCGGTGGTGTCGCCCTCCTGCGCACCGCCAAGGCCATCGACGCCGCTATCGCCACCCTCGAAGGTGACGAGAAGCTCGGCGCCCAGATCATCCGCCGTGCCGTCGAGGCCCCGCTCAAGCAGCTCTGCTTCAACGCCGGCGTCGAAGGCGCTGTCGTCGTCCAGCAGGTGCTCTCCAGCAAGGGTGCCAACGGTTACAACGTCGCCACCGGCGTGTACGAAGACTTGGTGAAGGCCGGCGTGGTTGACCCGACGAAGGTCTCCCGCATCGCCCTGCAGAACGCCGCGTCCATCGCCGGCCTTCTGTTGACCACCGAGTGCATCATCACCGATGCCCCGGACAAGAGCCCCGCTCCCTCCATGCCCCAGGGCGGCGGCGGCGGTATGGACTACTAAGGTTCCCGCCTCCTGACCGGTTCGCCCCAAAAGCGAATCCTTGCAAAGCCGGCGCACTTCACAGTGCGCCGGCTTTTTTGTGCGCTTATATATATACCGGCGGCGAATGATACCAGTGGCGGGTTACTTACTCGACTTCCCGATCTCGGATCGAAATCGCTCCGCGATCCCGCTACGTTTCGGAAGCGGCCCGCGAGCGGGGCTGGAGAGTTGCAGGCGGGGTTCGATCTCGGCCTGGCGTTTTCACTTGGCGGGGCGGGGGCGCGCGCACCACCTTCGCGGCGTGCCAAAAATTTTGTTTATCGGAGACATTGTGGGGAAACCCGGCCGGGAGATCCTCGTCGAGCGGTTGTTGCGTCTGCGCGCCGAGTTGAAGGTCGATGTGGTCATCGCTAATGGTGAAAACGTCGCCGCCGGTTCCGGCATTACCGGAGCGTTGGCCAAGGCCTTGCTCGCCACCGGGATCGACGCGCTCACCCTCGGCGACCATGTCTGGGACCAGCGCGGCTGGGAGGATGACATCGATGATTTCCCCACCGTCTGCCGTCCGGCCAATTTGCCGGCCAGTTGTCCGGGGGCCGACCATGTGATCCTCAACGTGAAGGGTTTTAAGCTGGCCGTGTTCACGGTGCTCGGGCGCACGTTTATGGGCATGAAGGCGGAGTGCCCGTTTCTGTGCGTGGACGTGATGTTGAAAAAACTCGAGGGTCAGGCCGATGCGGTGCTGGTGGAAATCCACGCCGAGGCGACCAGCGAGAAAATCGCGCTGGGCTGGTACCTCGACGGCCGGGCGGTGGCGGTGCTGGGCACGCATACCCATGTGCCCACGGCCGATGCCAGTGTTCTGCCCAAGGGCACGGGTTTTATGTGCGACGTGGGCATGACCGGCCCGTATGCCTCGGTGCTGGGTCGCGAGGTCGCCCCGGTTTTGTCGCGGTTTATCGACGGCATGCCCAAACGCTTCGAAGTGGCCGAGGGCGACGTGCGCATTTCGGGGGCGCTGGTCGATTACGACGAGGTGGCCAAACGCGCCCGCAGCGTCGAGTTGATCACGGTGCGCCGGGCCGGCGGCCGGTAAAAAAAAGACCCGACGCGGGCGTCGGGTCTTGTGGTGGAGGGGAGGTGGCGGGCGCCTGAGGTCGCTCAGTTATGGACGACGCCGGCTTCCTCGTACTGGCCGAGGCGGCGGTAGCGCTCGTAGCGCTGGTCGAGCAGGTCGTCGGCTTTGAGGGCGCGCAGGTCCTTGAGGTGCTTTTGCAAGGAGGTGCGCAGGGCGGCGGCGGACTGGGCGTAATCGTTGTGCGCCCCGCCGAAGGGTTCGGGGATAACCTCGTCGACCACGCCGAGTTTTTCGAGCTGGTCGGCGTTGATCTTGAGGGCTTCGGCGGCCTTGGAGGCGGCGGTGGGGTCTTTCCAGAGAATCGCCGCGCAGCCTTCCGGCGAGATCACCGAGTAGTAGCTGTTTTCAAAGATCAGCACGCGGTCGGTCACGCCGATGCCGAGAGCGCCGCCCGAGCCGCCTTCGCCGACCACCACCGAGATCGAGGGAACACGCAGCATGGCCATTTCGCGCAGGTTAACCGCGATGGCTTCGGAGACGTGGCGCTCCTCCGAACCGAGGCCGGGGTAGGCACCGGGGGTGTCGATAAAGGTGAGCACCGGAAGGCCGAACTTTTCGGCGGTCTTCATCAGGCGCAGGGCTTTACGGTAGCCCTCGGGCTGGGCCATGCCGAAGTTGCGGGCGATTTTCTCCTTGGTGTCGCGGCCCTTTTGCTGGGCGATGACCATGACGGCCTCGCCATTAAAGAAGGCGGTGCCGCCGATCAGGGCGCGGTCGTCGTTGAACTGGCGGTCGCCGTGCAACTCGGTGAAGTTTTCGCAAATCAGGTTAACGTAATCGAGCGCGTAGGGGCGCTTGGGGTGGCGGGCGATCTGCACCTTCTGCCACGGGGTCAGCCCGGAGTAGATGTCGCGCTGGGTGGAGGAGATTTTGCGCTCAATGGCGGCAATCTCCTTGGTCACGTCGAGGTTGTTCTCAAGGGACTGCTGGCTGAGCTGCTCCAGCTGGACGCTGAGGTCGCGCAGGGGCTTCTCGAACTCGAGGGTGTAGACGGGTTTTTCCATGTGAAGCGGGGGAGGCTAGGGGCTTGGCGCGGCGGGTGTCAATTGGCGGTATGAACGAGCGCGCGAGCCCGATTACAGGCCGCCTTGGTGCGCCTCGGGGTTTTTGAGCTGGTCCTTCCAACTGAGGATTTTGGCCTGGGCCCCGTACTTTTCCGCGGTGGGCTTGTCGCCTTTTTCCATCCAGATGCGGGAGAGCGTGGTGTTGATGAACAGGTCGTCGGGACGGACGGCGTGGCCCTGCTCGGCGGCGTGGAGGGCGTCGTCGAAACGGCGCAGGCTGAAGAGGATTTCGGCCTGGGCGTGCCAGGCTTCAAAGGAGGCGGGGGCCGCGGCGGTGGCGAGGGCGAGTTTGGCGAGGGCGCTGTCGGTCTCGCCTAGGGTGTAATCAAAGGTGGCGTCTTCAATCAGCGTCTGGAGGTCGGCTTCGGTCATGGTCATTGGGGGATTCAGGTCGTGGGGCGAGGCCGGCGGCGTAGAAAGGTAATCGCGAACAGTCCGAGGCAGAGGGCCATCCCGAAAGCGAGCAGCTCCACTCCCGGCAGGAAGTGCTTTTGGTAAGTTACAAACTCGATGCCGGTGATTTCGTCGACCTGCTTCACCGGGATCTGGGTCTTGGTCCAGCCGAGGTTCCAGCCAGCCGCCGCCCAGAAGGCGAAGCAGAAGAGGGCCGCCACGCCCGCGAGCATGCGGAACAGCACCCGCCAGGCGGCGATTCCGGAGGGTGGGTCACTGGGAGCGGCGGAGGGGGCGGGGGGCGTCATGGTGGTTAATGGAGGGCGCGAAACACGCGGGCCAAGCAAGTGGGTTGGGTGGAAAGCGCAACCGCGGGGCCTACAAAATCAACATGGCGTCGCCGTAACTGAAAAACCGGTATTCGTGGGCAATCGCCTCAGTGTAAAGTTCCTGTAGCCAGGCGATTCCGTCGGTTGAGCCGGGGGTGAGGAAGGCGGAAACCAAGCAGAGCAGGGTGGAGCGGGGCTGGTGGAAGTTGGTGATGAGCGCATCGACCCCGCGAAACGGGCGCGGCGGATAAATGAAAATGCCCGCTTCGCCCAAATGGGGCCGGTCGAGCGGGGCCTCGTGGGTTTGCAGGAAGTCTTCCAGTGAGCGCACGCTGGTGGTGCCGACGGCGATGCGCCGGCCGGCTTGGGTGCGCGTGGCCGCAAACAGCGCGCGCTGGGTGGCGACGGGCAGTTCGTAGAGTTCGCGGTGGATTGGGTGGGCCTCGACGGTGGCTGTGTCGATCGGCTTAAAGGTGCCCAACCCGACGTGGAGGGTGATTTCGGCGGCGCCCACGCCCTGAGCCCCAAGGGTGGCGAGCAGTTCTGGGGTGAAGTGGAGCCCGGCGGTTGGGGCGGCCACCGCCACCTGGCGGGCGCGGTCGGCGTAAACGGTCTGGTAGCGCTCAATGTCGCGGGGGCGCTCGGCTTTCGGATCGGCGCGCTCGATGTAGGGCGGCAGGGGCACGTCGCCGAGGCGGTTGGCGACATCGACGATCGACTGGCCGGCGGGCGTGGTGAAACGCACCAGGGCGGCGCCCTCCGGGTCCTTGGCCAGCACGGTGCCGGAAAAATCGTCGTCGAGGGAGAAGGTGGCGGCGACGGGGAGCTTTTTACCCGGTCGCACCAGGCACCACCAGACGTTGTCGCCTTGGGTGGGGTCGGGGCGCAGCAGCAGGCACTCGATCAGGCCACCGGTGGGGCGGCGGGCGTG
>CAMBUJ010000049.1 GCA_945871005.1 Opitutus sp. GAS368
CGCGAGGAACTGCGCCAGTTGCGCCAGCGCATCCTGATTCACTACGAGCTCAACCCGCTTACCCTCGCCGATGTGGAGCACTATGTGCAGCACCGCATCACCCTCGCCGGCGGCATGGGCCGGCCGGCCTTCACCCGCCGGGCCCTCAAGTCCATCCACCACCACAGCCGCGGCATCCCTCGAATTATTAATAACCTCTGCGACAAGTCCATCTTGGCGGCCTTCATTCGCGACTCCGACGAGGTCAACTGGTGGGATGTGCGCCGGGCTCAAAAAGACATGCGCCGCCTCACCGAATGAGCTCCTATTCCCCTGGTCCACCCCTCCCGCACCCCGCCCCAGCCTCCCACCGCCATGAGCCTAATTAACGAAGCCCTCAAAAAGGCCCAAAATCAGCGGACGGTGGACTTAACCTCGGCCCCCAGCTCCGTCCCCGCGGCTTTGGGCAGCGGCACCAGCCAGCCGGTGCGCATTGCCAAGCGCCCCCCTCCCTTGGCTGCCCGCACCCTGATGGGATTGCTTGGCGGCGGCTTGGTCGGACTGCTCGCCGTTGGCGGGGTCAGCTTCTTCTACTTCTCCGCATCGCCCGAGCAACCCGCCGCTACCAAAACTAAGCCACCCCAGCCCAGCCCGGCTGTCACCGTGGCTTCGCTACCGCCGCCGCTCCCAGTTGCGATTACTCCGCCTCCCCCGATCATTTCGGTCGCGCTGCCGCCCATCCCGAGTCCTGCCACCACCGGGGTCGCGCCCGCCGGCGCAAGCAAACCGCCCGCCGCCCCTCCTGCGCCGATGCCGGCCACACCCACCACCAACCCGAAAATCAGTGAGTTCGTTGAGGCCTTGCGCATCTCGGTGGTGCGACTCACCCCGACCGACCCCAAGGTGGTCTTGAACGGGCAGGTCTTCCGGCTCAACGACGTGGTCGATCGCAACCTCCAAGTGCGTCTGGTTAAAATCGAGCCCTCCCGCCTGGTCTTTACCGACGCCAACGGCTTCAACTACACCAAAGCTCACTAATCGCCCAAACCCGTCTCCCTCGTGTCGCTCCCCTCCTCCTCCCGTCGTCTCGCCGCCCCCCCGCACGGCGCCAGCCTGCGGTCCTTCCGCGGCGACTTCCGCGCTTCGGCCAGTCTCCATCCACGCGAAACCGCTCTGTTAATCGTGGCTGGCTGCCTGCTCTGCTTCATGCCTTGGGCGCTGGGCAGCATGCACGTGTGGAGCCAATTCGTCAGCCTGGGGCTGGCCGCATTGGCCCTGGGAATCGCGCTGCCCACCCGGCATTACCGCGATGAGCTCGCGCCGCAGGGCGACTTCAAGCTGATCATGTGGCCCAAGCTGGTGCGCTTCCCCCTGTTTTGGCTCGGGCTGCTCCTGCTCGGCTACATTCTCACCCAGGCACTCAATCCGGCATGGACCTATGTGCGCGACGGCAAATCCTGGTGGCTGGAGCCGCTCGACCACATCAGCTGGCTACCCGCCGGCATGGTCACGCCCTACGCCGACATGAACCCGTGGCGCATGCTCGTGATCTACGGCTCGGCCTGGTTGCTCACCTGTGCGCTCTGGGTGGGCATCACCCGCCGCGCCTCCGCGCAGCGCCTCTTCACCGTGATCGTGGCCAACGGCGTGCTCCTCGCCATCATCGGTATCCTTCAACGGGTGACGCACGCCAAGTACGTGCTGTGGGGGCTCAAGGACGCCAACACCGCAGGCAACTTTTTCGCCACGATCATCTACAAAAACCACGCGGGCGCTTACTTTAACCTGATCCTGATGCTCTGCGTGGGCCTGCTGTATTGGCACTTTACCCGGGCCGAGCGCCGCCTCGAACGCGCCAGTCCGGCACCGGTTTTCGCCTTTGGCGCGGTGGTGCTCGGCCTCGGCGTGCTGCTAAGTTTATCCCGGGCCGGCACGATCCTGATGATCGCCTTCATGGTGATCGCCTTCGTCGGCTTTGTGATCCGCTGCACCTTCACCGAGGGCGAGGGCCGCAGCCCTTGGGTCAGCATCCTGCTCTGCTTGGGTTTTTCCGTATTTATTGGTCTGGGTGCGTATTTCCTCAAAACAGACCAGGCCTTCGATCGGCTGGGCAAACTCATTCATGACGGTAAAACCGACAGTTCCGTATCCTCCCGCAACTTGGCGCGCGCGGCGACTTGGGAAATGGCCCAAGACAACCTGGTGACCGGCTGGGGCGCGGGCAGCTTCCGCCACTATTTCCCCGTCTACCAGCGGCATTACCCGGAGATCTATGATTTGCCGTGGAACCCCAAGGCCAAGATGCGCTGGGAATTCGCCCACAACGACTACGTGCAAGTCCTCGCTGAACTCGGCCTGGTCGGGTGCGCCATTTTGCTGGCGATGATCGCGGCCGGGGTGCGCCACCTGCGCCGTCAACGCGTGCACCTGCGCCCGCACCTGCTGTTGATGATATTGGCGCTGGTGATCACCGCCGCCCATGCCTGGGTCGACTTCCAGTTTCACAATCCGGCGATTCTTCTGCTCTGGTGCGCCTCGGCCGCCCTAGTGGGCCGCTGGGCCGAGTTCGAAAACCAGCGCGGCTGATCCTCGAACCGGCCGTCCTGATCTCAGCCGAAGGCCCCCTCGCCGAGCTGGCGCAAGCCGCCACACCTAGGTGGTGGCGGCGACTGCCGCCCCGGCGGTCTTCCGGCCTCCGACCACTCGAGTCAGATCCTCGACGCATTGCCGCATCGTGGCGGCTTGGGCGCTGAGTTCCTCGGCCACCTGGGCGCCCTCCTCGGTTTGCACGACGCTTTTCTGCACGATCGAGTCCATCTGGGTGACCGATTGATTGAGCTGATCAATCCCCTGGGTTTGCTCGCTGGAGGCCAGGGTGATTTCCGCGACCAGCTCATCCACCGTGCGGGACTTGGTGGCGATATCACGTAAGCGGGCGGCCACCTGGGTGCAGACGGTCGCGCCATGGTTACTTTTGGCCACCGAATCGGCAAGTTTGACCGAGGTCTCTTTGGACGCGCTGGCGCTGCGTTGGGCGAGCGCGCGCACCTCTTCAGCGACCACCGCAAACCCGGCCCCCGCTTCGCCTGCCCGGGCGGCTTCCACCGCAGCATTGAGGGCGAGAATGTTGGTCTGGAACGCGATCTCATCAATGGTGCGGATGATGTTACCGATTCCCGTGCTGGCCGTTTTGATCTCCGCCATGGCCGTGTTCATGGCCTCGACCTCGCGGGTGCCAGCCTCGGCGGCGGTGCGCGTTTCGGTGGCGATTCCCTTGGCCTGCTGGGCAGACTGGGTGTTGCGCCGCGCCATGCTGGCGATCTGATGGAGGGCGGCGCTGGTCTCCTCGAGCGAGGCGGCCTGGCTGCTCGCTCCCTCGGCCAACGTCCGCCCCGAAAGGGAAACCTGATTGGACGCGGATGAAACCGAGCCCGAACTCGCGCCCAGCTCTTGCACAATGAGCGCGATGCGCCGGGTGATGCGCCGGGCAATCTCAAAGGCCACCGCCCCGCCCACCACGATGCTAAGGCCCGAAACCCAGAGGCTGGCTTTGGCCGTTACGCGGATTTGGTCGGCCATAGCCGCCTGACCCGCCGCGAACTCGGCCTCAGCAAAGCGACGCAACTGCGCCACCCGCCCCTCAACTGCACTAATCCGGTTTTCAAAAAAATCCGTGTCGGCCCGAGCCGATGCGCTGGTCAGCGCCAGATCAAAGGTTTTGTCGAACTGCGCGATCACTGCGGCAAGCGACTCCTTGGCGGTGGCATCCAATTCGCGCTTCCTGAGCGCAGCCACGGCGGCGTTGAAGCGCGCCCGCCCGATAAAATTCAAATCGGCAACCGAGTCCGAAAACAAAACGAGCAAGGTGGCCCGTCCCAAATCGCCGTAGGCTTTGGCATCGATCAGATTCAAGGCGGCGGTGCGCCGGTAAACTTTCGACAGGGCTTCGCGCTCTTCGGCCAACTGTTTCGCCGTCACGAGCCGGCCATTTGCTAACTCGAAGGCACGCTCCGCTGCCGTGGCCAATTCACCCATATCGGTGGTCAGCGTTCCGACCAAATCGCCCACCGTGATCACCGCCGGTGGCTCCGCTGGCGCCGCGGCCCCCTCGACGGGTGCTTCGGGTGGCAATGCCCGCCCGAGCAGACGGCTAAAGCGCTCCCCGCTGTACTCTTTGATCACGCCATTAACCGCCTCCAACTTCTTCCGACTGGATTCATGCAAGGACGACACCTCCGTGAGTTTTTTTGCTGAGAACGCCTTGAACACATCCTGCCGCAGCGATCCGGTCAGCTCGGTGACATGCACCGCCGACTGCAACAGGGGGATGTGTACCTCACCGGCGCTGCGTACCGAGTTTTGAATGGCCCCCAATTGGAAGCGCACGAAGGCCACCACCAGGATAAAGCCCAAGGCCACCACGCCAACGGCACTAAGAATTTTACGAAGCATATAAGAAACGGAAGCAACGAATCACCGGGGGAACAGGGCAGAAAAAACGCCGGTCAGGAAAACCGGCGTTGGGATATCTTATTTACCGAGCTTGGCCACCAGCGAGGCTGCCTGCTCGAGGCCCTCTTCCATTTCCTCCTTCATTTCTTTGAGCTGGGCATCCTGCTTACCGGTGGCATACGACTGCGCCGCTTTGAGTACGAGCAGGGGATGCACAATCGCGTGAATGGGATCGGTGAAATGCTCATTGTCCTCATTCTTTAAATCGAGGCCGACCTCATGCCCGGGTTTGGCGAAATAACCGAGATCATGCCACTCGCTGAGGACCTCGGCGTAACTGAGTTTTTTCATCTCGGGGATATTCGCGATCACCACCTTCAGCAGCTTGTCTCCCGCTGGATACGCCTTGGCATAGGCCTCGGCCAAAGCCGTCGCTTCCACCAGTAGCGCGTCGACTTTGGCGGTGACCACCACGAGATCTACTTTTTTGGAAATCACCTGATCGATGATGACTTTGCCGGCAGCTTGATAAGTCGCACCGCGTGCGAGCAAAGCCGGGTCAGCGGCGCCCCAAAGGGTGGAGGCGGCCAAGGAAACAAAACAGGTGAGGAGGCGGCAGATCGTTTTCATAGGAGATGGCGGGGATGAGCAGGGAATAAAATTCAGTTTTCGGGGAGTTGAAGAGGGAACTCAGTAGCTGGCACTGAGGCGCAGCAGGAACAGCAGGGCGTTATCGCGGGTGGAATCGCTGCCGGGATGGCGGATGTACTGCAGATCGGGTTGCAGACTGAGGTGGTCGTTGAGCACGACGGTGTAGCTAAGTTCAGCCACCTGCTCGAAATCTAGGCCGTCAACATTAGTAGCCCGATCCGCATACACCAAGCCCAGGGCCAGAGTGTCGGCATCGCGACCCGGCAGCAGGCCGATGGCGGCAATCCCGGTGTCCAGAGTCCAGCCAAAGGCGTTGCGATCCTCGGGGGCAAAGCCGGCGCGGACGTGCGCCTCAATGTTGCCCTTCTCACCGGTTTTGCCGGCCAAGGTCCGTTCCAGCGCAGCATAGGCCCCGTAGTTACCCGAATGGAGTGTGCCGGTGTCGATCTTGTCCTCGAAGTCAGCGGTGTGCATCCAAGCGCCGACTTGGTAGCGGAAGGCCGAGTGCGTGGGGGCCCAGTTCAGTTCCGAAATGATAAAGGCGCCCTGATCGTTATTGAGTTCGTAATGGGTGCCATGGCGGTTGGGCCGATCATTGCCGTCGGGCGCATCAAAACTGTCGCCATCATAGACCCCGAGTTTCCAGGTGGTGGTTTCGCCGGTGAAGGCGAGGCGGGTGCCGAGGGCGGCCGCATAATAAGCAGGCCCGGTGTTGAGCGTGCTCGCGGAGATAAACGCCGGCCAGCCGAAGCCGCTGTTGATCAAGGCGCCGCCCGGAGTCGTGCCGCAAAACTCGGTGTCCGCGAGCAAGGCGCCCATCCGCACCGACCAAGCGCCGGCGGTGGCTTGGCCCCACCATTCGTAAAGCCGCAGGCTTTCATAGGCTTCGGAGTTACTGGCGGCCATATCGTCACTCAAAAATTGATCGGTCGGGCCGTGGCCCTCGACCCAGAGTGCGCTGGCAAAGGCGCTAAAACTAACCGGCCGGCCCTCGACGGGTTTTTGATCCCAAGCCACGCCGGCGACCATCGCCCCGTGCAAGGAATCGCCGCCGTTGGTCCCCGACAGGCCATAGGCGTTATCGACGGAAGCATCGGCGGTCACCGTGAGTTCACCGCCGGCCAACTCCTTGGCCACGCCGGTTAACAGACTGCCCGCCAACACACTCGAAGCCGCCAATGTCCGCACAACAGTAGGATAGGTCATGCGCCTATGAACGGAACGCTCGGCCAACTTCTTAAACCGAAACCCAAAAAAAAAAAAACTACCGCCGCGTCCCTAAAAAATCACGCCCGCCCGCGGCAGACCGCAAAAAGTGCGCACCTGCCTCCGCCCGCCTTGGTTAATGCTGCACCACCGGGGCAAGCCGGTGAACCTTCACCCGGCGCACCCGTTCGGCATGCACATCCATCACCGTCACCACGTAGTCGCCCACCGTCACCGTCTCGCCGCGTTTGGGCACGACCCCGAAATGACGCTGGGTCCACATCGCCACCGTCTCCTTCGGCAGCCACTCAAACGTCCAGCCCGTCTCCGCCTGCAACTCGCGTATCGTCAGGGTGCCGCTCACCACGATGAACTGGTCGGTGAACTCAAAAATGGGCCCGTGCTCGATGTCGAACTCGTCACGGATGTCGCCGACGATTTCCTCCAGCACGTCCTCAAAACTCACCAGGCCGGCGGTGTTGCCTGCCTCATCGAGGACCAGAGCGAGGTGGTTGCGCGAGGAGCGGAACAACTCGAGCATCGAGTGGATCGGGGTTTTTAGGGTGAAGGTGAGCACCGGACGCATCAACGGCTCGAAAGAGGTCTGTGGGCCGAGTTGCTGGATCTGCCAAAGCCATTCGCGCACCAGCAAGACGCCATCGACCTGATCAAAGGAGCCGTCGCGGCAAACCGGGAAACGACTATGCCCGCTCATCTGGGCGATGCGCAGGTTCTCATGAATGGGCCGGTCGATCCACAGGGCCACGATCTGCTCGCGCGGGCGCATGATCTGGTGGGCGCGAATCTCGCGCAGCCGCAGCGAGCGGATCATGAGTTTGTTAATGAGCGAATCGCCGGGATGGGAATGGCGAGCATGGCTGAGCACGTATTCCAACTCCTCGGAACTGAAAGCGCCCTCACCCTCGCCGGCCGGCCCGAGCCCGGCCCACTTGAGAAACAGATTGGCGGTGTTATTGAGCGCCCAGATGAAGGGAAACAGCAGGTAATAAAACCCGATCAACGGGGCGGCGGTGAACAGGGTGACCGCTTTGGGCCGCTGAATTGCGAGCGATTTGGGCGCGAGTTCGCCGAAAATGATGTGCAAAAAGGTGATGACGATGAACGACACCGCGAAGGACACCGAGGATACGGTGGTCGGTTCGGTCACCCCGAACGCACCCAACAGCGGAGCGATGCGGTGGGCGATAAACGGCTCGCCGACCCAGCCCAGACCGAGACTGGACAGGGTGATGCCGAGCTGGGTGGCCGAGAGGGCCCCGTCGAGTTTACGGGTCGCCGCCAAGGCAAACTTGACCCGCCAGCCGCCGGTTTTCGCCATCGGCTGGAGCTGGCTGGCGCGCACCTTGACCAGCGCGAACTCGGCGGCCACGAAAAACCCATTGGCCGCCACCAACAACAAAACGATGAGAATCTCGAAGGTGATACCGAAAAAAGCGTGCATGGAAGCGGGCAGAGTGGGCGCCAACCCGCCATCGCGTCGAGCGCAACCTACGAAGACCGCCTGAGGTCTCGCCTAGGGCTTTCCGCTCGTGCACTGGTTTTCTCCGCTCAACGCGGCCTCACTTAAGGTGAATTCGTCCCCGCCTCGGATTGCGCGGAACTTTCGCTTGGCGGGTCACCCCCTCGCCCTCCAGCATGACCGCTCATGTCCCACTCCGCTCAACCGCCCGTGATTCACGGCCTGCGAGGCTGGCGCCCCTTGGCGCTCTGGCCGCTGGGGTTGATCATGCGCCTGTGGGGACGCTCGCTCCACTTCCAGGCCTCGCCGGAAACCGTTCGCTGCCTGAGTAAGACCGACCAACCCGTCGCCTTCACCCTCTGGCACAACCGCCTGTTTATCACCGCGGAGATCTTTCGCCGCTACCGGCACGGCCGCTCGGTTTACGGTTTGGTTAGTCCGAGCAAGGACGGGGCCTGGCTGGAGGCGTTTTTTTCGCTGGTGGGCATTCGCGCCGTGCGCGGCTCCAGCAACAAACTGGGCCGGGAAGCCGTCTCGGCCTTGGTCGACGTGATGAAGGCGGGCCACGATATCGGCATCACCCCGGACGGGCCGCGCGGGCCCATTTATGAATTTAAGGCCGGCGGCTTAATCGTGGCGCGTCGCGTTCAAGCCCCGCTGCTGCTGGTGGGCTGTGCCTACGATGCCTCCTGGCAGTTTAAAAGCTGGGATCGCTTCCACTTGCCGCGCCCGTTCTCGACCTTGCGGGTTTACTGCGTGGAAGTCCCCAGCGTCGACCTCGCCGATCGTGAAGCCAGCGCCCAGGAGTTACAGGCCCGCCTGCGCGTCATGAGCCCCGATCGCGGCCCCGCCACGACGGTGGTCTGAAGCGTGGGGCGACCGGGCAATGCCCGCCGCCGGTCATTCCTCCACCAACTGGGCGAAGACCATCTTGCCGGCCGAGGACGGCAGTACGTTAATAATCTGAACCGTTACCACTTGGCCGATATAAGGCCGGCCGCGGTTAACCACCACCATGGCGTGCTCATCGAGAAAACCGACCGCCTGGGTCTCTTCTTTACCGGGCTTAACCAACTCCACATCCAGCACCTCTCCGGGCACCAGTTCGGGGCGCAGGGCCTTGACCAAATCGGCGATGCTCAGACACACCACGCCGTTAAACTCCGCCAGTTTAACGAGGCTGTAATTGGCCGTGAGCAGTTTCGCCCGCATCGACTGGGCGAGGAAAACCAGCTTGGCGTCGATATCGGCTTTTTTAGCCAGTTCGCTCTCATGGATACGCAAATCCAGGTTTTTTATTTTGTGCAGTTCCGCCAGCGTATCGAGCCCGCGGCGCCCGCGCGCCTGAATGTGCGGATCCCGGGACTCGGCGGTCACCTGCAATTCGGCGATCACGAAACGGGGCACCACCACGGCCGAGCCCAAAAACCCGGTTCGGCAGACCCGGGCGATACGCCCATCAATCAGCGCGCGCGCATCCACCACGATCAGCGGCACCTCAACGTCGTGCGGCACGAAACGCACGTAGGGGATCACCAAGTTAAACTCATCCTTGCCGCGCAAGGCGATCACCGTGGCCAGATAGGGGCAGATCAAAAAAAGCCCCAGGCGCACGAGGAAAACAATCTGCGGGTCGCCGTCGCTCAGCAGCGGCGAGACATGCACCATGAAGGCAATCACCGTGCCCACCGCCAACCCGAAGGTGACCGCCGAAAGCCCGCGCAAAGAAAACCCCTTTAACAAAAGATCGACCAGCACCACCAGACAGCCGATGGCCAAGCCGATCAGCGAGGCCCGGATCCGCTGCCCGTCCCAGTCGGGCACGGCGTAACACACCAGCCAGCCGGCGGCACAGCACAGGGTGATAAATAGAAGGCGGATCGGTAAAAGGGTTTTGTTCATGGGCGGCACGCACTCCGGGCGTCGGTTACGAGCGTGGACTGAGGCCTCAAATCCCCCGGCAAGGGCGGACCTTTTACCTTTTCATCGACACGCGGCTCTCTGAAGTTGAACTGCACCTTTTGCCCACACCCATGACAACCCAATACTGGTTGGTGAAATCTGAACCCGAAGCCTATGCGTGGAGCGACCTGGTTCGCGACGGCCGCACCGACTGGACCGGGGTGCGCAATTACCAGGCGCGCAACCACCTCAAAGCCATGCACCCGGGTGATCGGGTGTTCTTTTACGCCAGCGTTACCACCAAGGCCGTGTTGGGCCTGGCCGAGGTTACCCGTAGCTTTTTCCCCGACACCACCGCCGAAGAAGACGGGTGGGTCGCGGTGGAAATCAAACCGGTTAACACCCTGCCCCACCCAGTCACCCTGGAGCAGATCAAGGGTGAGCCCGCGCTCAAGGACACCGCCTTTCTGCGTCAGGGCCGACTCTCAGTGATGCCGCTGACCGGTGAGGAGTTTAAGGTGATCTCCAAGTTGGGTGGCGTCTAAGCGCGCGGCGCGCCCTCAGCTCGGCGCTCCGCCCGCCGCCGCTCGCCCGCAACTCAGGGATCTTCCCTCATCTTGAAGGTGAGCTCGTAGTCGCTGGTCTTTAGATTGGAGGGCGGGCGCGGCAGGGTGATCCGACGAAACGCCTCCAGCACCGAGCGGTCGTACTCGGAATTACGCGACGAGCCGATGATGGTCACATCCACCACCGTACCGCTGGAGGTGAGGCGGAACTTAACGGTGGCCTGCAACAAATCGCTTAACCCATCCGGTTTTTGGTGCGCGGCCTTGAGTCGCTGAATCAGCAGGGAAATGTAGGCCTCGGAGAGTTCGATGTCTTCCCGGGTGAGCGCCTTGCCGCCCGCGCCGCCGATTTTATTCGCGGTCGAACCTCCAACAACACCCTTGGCGATGCCTTCGGCGTCGATCCGCTTGGCCGCGCCGGTTCCGCCGCCCGACTTGGCTGCAGTCTGCGAGGGCGAGGACTTGCCTTTGTTTTGACGATCAAAGTCCTCCTTGGTCATGCGCTTGGCATTAAGCGCGGCTTCTTTGGCGGCGCGCTCATCGGCGACCTTTTGATCGGCCTTGATCTTTTTCTCGATGTTGGCCGCCCGTTTGTCGGCGATGCGGTCCACCATCTTGGCCATATTAACCGGCTTGTATTCCTTGGGGGCGGGCGCGGCTTTTGGCGGGGTCTTCACCGGCGGGGTCACGGGCGCGGGTTTGGGCGGCGGCGACGGTTCCACTGGGGACGATTCCGGCTCGGGGGGCGCCGGTTCGACCGGAGAAGGCGTCGGGGTGGGCGGGCCGGGGATCTCGATCTTGATTCCACCTCCGGGCGTGCCCAGCGCCGGTGCCTCGGTGGCCGCGAAGTTGTCACCTTCACCCCGCACCAATTCGAAAATCTTCGGCTTATCCTCCTCTGATTTTTTATGGTTCGAGTAGGCAAACCAGAGCACCAGCCCGATCAGCAACGCGTGCAGCGTGACCGAGGCGATAAACGCTGGGGTGCGGGGGTGCGACGACATGGGTCTCGGTGAAAGGGCCCGCGCGCTCAGGCGCGGCGCGGTGGGCTTAGTCCGGCGCCTGGGTGTCGAAGGAGATTTTCGACAGGTTATTCTTCTTCAACTCGTCCATCAGCGTGACGACCTGCTGCCACTGCAGCGTCAGGTCGGCGCGGATACGAATGACCGGGGGCTTGGGACCAACGGAGAGCTGGCGAAGGCGCGTCTGCAGCTCGGAGAGAGTCAGGCGGGTGCCGCTGAAATAGTACGCGCCCTGGCGGTCGATGGAGATCTGCTGGAACGTGACATCGGGATCGGGCTTGGACTGCTCGCTCTTGGACTCCGAGGGCAAGTTAATGGGAATAGTCTGCTCGGCGGTGATGAGCGGGGTGGCGATCATGAAAATGATCAGCAGCACGAATGCGAGGTCGAGCAGGTTGGTGACGTTCAACTCCGCGACGGCGTGCATCTGGCGGCGCTGGCGAAAGGTGCGGGCCATGGTCGGTTATTTCTTCGACTCGAGTTCGAGGCGGTCGGCCAGCGAGCTGGCGTAGTTTTCGATCTCCATGGAGAGCTGTTTCACTTTTCCGAGAAGGAAGTTGTAGCCGAACATCGAGGGGATGGCGACGACCAGGCCGGCGATGGTGGTGAGCAAAGCCGCCGACACGCCAGGAGCGAGGGTGCGGATACTCGCCGCCTGCTGGTCGGCCACCGCGCTGAACGCCTCCATCACGCCCCAAACCGTGCCGAGCAAACCGATGAACGGCGCCCCGGAGACGATCGTAGCCAGGAAGATCATGCTCGTCTCGTAGCGGAGCACCTGGCGGGCAATGGCGCGCTGGATGGCGTTTTCCGCGTGTTCGAGCCGGGCGCGGCTGTTGTCCTCGCCCTTCTCCTTCAAGATGGAGGCGGCGCGCCAATAGGACTCGACGGCATCGGCGAACAGATCGGCGTAGGGAATCGTGCGCTTGTTACGCAGGGACTCCGGCAGGTCGAGCAGGGTGCGCTCGTCGCGCAGGCGCTGCTCGAAGGCGATGTTCAAGTCGCGCAGCCGCTTGAGTTCATTGAATTTTCCAAACATCACCGTCCAGGCAACCAAACTGAATACCCCGAGTCCAACGGTGAGTGCCTGCCCGAAAACATCGGTGTCACTGAAGATGCGGAGCAGGTTGGCGGAAGCGAGAATGGGAGTCATCGAAAGGCGCGTAAAAATTAAAGTTCTAGCGTTGGCTGCTTTGGCACGCTCCTTCAATGGAAATCCAGACCACGCGCCCAGGTTAACGCAAAAGGGCGCGCCGCACCGTTCGGCCGTCCCACCCGTTAGTGAGAATCTATTTGCCGACCGCCGAGCTCGAATCTTCCATCAGCTCACTCTTCGTCATGGACTTCCACTTAGGCATTCGGTCGATGTTGGCCCCCCTCGGAACGGCCCGCTCCACCTGTTGCCCCGGTCGGCAGCCCCGCCCATAAACGCCCCTTTTCTCGCCTCCACCATGCCCCTGAAAAACAAAACACTCGGTAAACTCATCTCCTTCGAAGGCTCCGAGGGGAGCGGCAAATCCACCCAGATTTCCCGCCTCGCCAAGCACCTCCAGTTGCTCGGCCGCGACGTCATCACCACCCGCGAGCCGGGCGGCACCGAGATCGGCGAGCAGATCCGCAACATCCTCGTGCATAACTCCAAGGGCGACGAGATGTGCGCCGAGACCGAGCTGTTGCTGTTCACCGCAGCCCGCGCCCAGCTGGTGCGCCAGATTATCGCCCCCGCTCTCAGCAGTGGCACCGTGGTGCTCTCCGACCGCTTCCTCGATTCGACCACGGTTTACCAAGGCATTGCCCGCCGCCTGGCCAGCGATCCGGTCAACCTCATCAACCAGTTCGCCGTCGGCAACGTCATGCCCGACCTGACCGTCATCATCGACGTTCCCACCGAACTCGGCTTGCAACGCATCCGCCAGCGCGCCTCCGGCCTACCCGACCGCATGGAGCGCGAAAACATCGATTTCTACAACAAGGTGCGCGAGGGCTACCTGCTCCTCGCCAAGAGCATGCCCCGCCGCTTCCTCGTCATCGACGGCGCCCACGAGGAAGACCTCGTCGAAAAGGCCATCTGGACCGGCCTGCAAAAACTCTTCACCTAACAACCGTGTCCGTGTCCCCGCTGTCCTGGCCCGCCTCGCTAACCGGCACGCCCGCCGTCGCCGTGATCGAACGCGCCATCGCGCGGCGCCGGCTCTCGCACAGCCTGCTGATCACCGGCGAGGACCACGACATCCTCCTGGCTGTCGCCCACGCCATCGCCGACCGCCTGCTCAACACCCCGCAGTCCAGCGCCCCGTTTCCGCCTGAAGCCCACCCGGATTGCTTCCACCTGCGCCCGGCCAAAAAAATGCGCCAGATCAGTGCCGACACCACCCGCGATCTGATCGGCAAAGTCCAGGTCTCGGCCACCGTCGCCACCCAGAAAGTCGCCATCATCCAAGAGTGCGACCGCATGAACATCTCGGCGGCGAACATTTTCCTCAAAACCCTGGAGGAGCCGCCGGCCAACACCAGCCTGCTGCTGCTGACCACCCGCCCCTACGCGCTGCTCACCACCATCCGCAGCCGCTGCCTGCATTTCCGTTTCCCCGGCGTGGGTTCGACCTTCACCCCCGACGGCTGGTCGGCGTGGATCGCCGATTACCAAGCCTGGCTGGGACGCCTAGCCGAGGGCGTCTCCGACAAAAAGACGGTCGCCGACTCGGTTTTCGGGGCCTACGGGCTGACTGCGCGCTTCGGTGCAGTGTTGGATTTTGCCACTGCCGAAATCTGGAAAAAGCAAAAGGCTGCCCTCGCGGTGGAACTCACCGACGACGAGGAAGAGGCGATGGAAACGGGTATCGCCAACGGCCTTCGCGCCCGGCTGTTTGCCGACATTGAACGGGCGACGCGTAACTTCGCCCTACCCGCCCTGCGCCAGAACACCGGTACGGCCCGCCGCGCGCTGACCGGCGCCATCGACAAACTCGAACACGACGTGGGCCTGCTACGGTTAAACCTCAACGAGTCCGCCGCGCTGGAGGACTTTTTGCTCGGTTCGCTGCGCCTCTGGTCGGCGCGGAAATAAGCACCGGCGGCACGAAGCGTGGAGCTCGGCGCTCCGTCCAAAACCGCCGCCCCCGGCCCATCCTCGCTCAAACCTCGGTTTGGAGTGCAGCCACGGCGAATTTATAGCTCACGTTCGCCTCGGCGATGCTCGCCGCCGAGCATTTCAAATTACGCAGGTGGCCGTCCTTGAGGCCATAGATCAGACCATGCACCGTCACCACCTGGCCCCGCTCCCACGCGTCGCGCACAATGGAGGTTTTGCAGACGTTATCTACCTGCTCGATGACGTTAAACTCGCACAGCCGTGCATACTGGGCGTCCTGATCCGGCAGACGACACAGGCAGTCATCGTGCTTTTCCTTCACGTCCTGGACGTGGCGCAGCCAGTTGTCAGACAGACCCACTTTATCGCAGCGCAGCGCCGCGCGCACGCCGCTGCAACCATAGTGACCGACCACCATGATGTGCTTCACCTTGAGCACATCGACCGCGAACTGGATCACCGAAAGGCAGTTCAAATCGGTATGAACGACCACGTTGGCAATGTTGCGGTGGACAAACAGCTCGCCGGGCAACAGGCCCACGATCTCGTTGGCCGGCACACGGCTGTCGGAGCAGCCGATCCAGAGGTATTCGGGATTTTGCTGGCGAGCGAGTTTGACGAAAAAGTCCGGATCGATGGCCCGAATCTCATCGGCCCAAGCCTTGTTTTGATCAAAGAGGTGTTGCAGCGATTCCATACAGTGCGGGCAAGGTTTTGCGCGCCACCCGGCTTGTCGATGCTTAATCCTGTGCGGCAGTTCGCACGCATCCGGTAACGGGCGCCCTTACCCAAGCCGTCCCAGCTCGATCCTTGCATTTCACAAAATCGCGAAATAGAGAACTACCCCATGCCTTCCGTCAAAAACCCACTCCCGCGCGCCGAAGCCGCCGTCTTCAAAGCCCTCGGCCACCCCGCCCGCCTGCACGTGGTCAACGAACTGGCCACCGGCGAGCGCTGCGTAAGCGACTTGGTGGACCTAACCGGCCTGGGCTGGTCGACGGTCTCGCGCCACCTCTCCGTGCTCAAGGCGGTCGGGGTGGTCGCCGACGAGAAACGCGGGCTGCAGATTTTCTACCGGTTAAAACTCCCCTGCGTTGCCCGCTTCACCGCCTGCCTGCACGCGGCCGCCGAGGGCCAGGACGTGCGTTTCACCGTCAACCGCTGTTGCGCCGGATAACCCCCTGCCTCCGCCAACACCCCATAGGCGATCGATTCACTTGGTCTATACTCCCGCAGAAAAATTCCATCAACGGCCCCCGCAACACCCACCGAGCCGATCGCCTTCCGCCCAACCATGAATCTACCACCCAAAACCTCCCCCTTGCGCCCCTCGGTCACCACCGGGCGTTACCTTCTCATCGGTGCCGTTGCCCTCGCACTGTGGTGGGTGCTCTACACGCACCTCGCCCCCGCCTCCCACTGGCTCACAACAGTGGTCTTCGGGCTGACCGCAGGAACGCACCTCGCCAGCACGGTTGAGTTCTTCGTCTTCGAAGTGCCCAAGGTGATCCTGCTGCTCGCCCTGATCGTCTTTGCGGTCGGTGTGATCCGGACGTTTTTCACCCCTGAGCGCACCCGCGCCGTTCTAGCGGGCAAACGCGAGGCCACCGGCAACGTGTTGGCGGCGCTCCTCGGAATGGTCACCCCCTTTTGCTCCTGCTCGGCCGTGCCGCTGTTCATCGGCTTCGTCACCACCGGCGTGCCTCTAGGCGTGACCTTTTCTTTTCTGATTTCCGCTCCCATGGTCAACGAGATCGCCCTTGTCCTACTCTTCGGTCTCTTCGGCTGGAAAGTCGCCGCGCTCTATCTCACCACCGGGCTGCTGATCGCGATTGCCGCCGGTTGGATCATCGGCCGACTCAAACTGGAAAACCACGTTGAGGACTGGGTTTACGCCACTCAAACCGGGGCGGTTGCCGGCACCTGCGCAAGCGTTGCCAACCGCGGAAATTGCGGAGCGGATACGCCGCTGAATTTCGCCGCCCGCGTCGCCGCCGGTTGTGAAGCGGTGCGCGATATCGTCGGGCGCGTCTGGCTCTACGTCGTCGCCGGCATCGCGGTAGGCGCAGGCATTCATGGCTACGTGCCCACCAACGCCATGGCGTCGATCATGGGCAAAGACGCCTGGTGGTCCGTGCCGCTCTCGGTGCTGATTGGCGTGCCGATGTATGCCAACGCCGCCGGCATCATCCCGGTGGTGCAGGCGCTGCTCGGCAAGGGCGCGGCGCTCGGCACCGTGCTCGCCTTTATGATGTCAGTAATCGGCCTGTCGCTCCCCGAACTCATCATCCTGCGAAAGGTCCTCAAACCCCGCTTGATCGCGGTCTTCGTCGGGGTCGTCGCCACCGGCATCCTTCTCGTCGGCTACCTGTTCAACGCGCTGCTCTAACCCGCCTACCACTCGCGACCCGCCCCTTTTCGTTCCGCTCCTCACTCACCCTCGCCCCTCCAAAACCCATGAAAAAAATCCAGATCCTCGGCACCGGTTGCACCAAATGCAAAAAACTCGCGGAGGTGGCCGAAGCCGCCGCCCAGGCCCTAGGCACTCCCTACGAAATGGAAAAGGTCACCGAGATCGCCCGCATCATGAGCTTCGGGGTGATGTCCACCCCTGCCCTCGTGGTGAACGGCGTGGTCAAGTCGGTCGGCCGCCTGCCCTCGCTCGAGGAAACCAAAATTCTGCTCAGTTAATGCCTCTCCCCCGCAGTAGAAAACCGCCGAGCCCACTCGAACTGCTCTGAAAGTGGCGCCGCCAGGCACGTGCCGCGCGTTGTCAAACCCCTGCCGTAACGTACGGGTCTCACGGTTTGGCAAACACCTTGGCCCGCGCCTGGTTTTGCTGGTCGATACTTCCGCAGACCAGTTCGCAGAGTTGGAAAATCGACGGATCGGCGATCGCATAAAACACCTGCAACCCTTCCTTGCGCCGACTGACCAACCCCGCCTCGGCCAACGTCTGCAAATGCCGCGACACGTTGGCCTGAGTCCCCGCCGCCGCCTCCGCCAGCGCGCCCACCGACTTCTCGCCGGCGAACAACACCTGCAACAACCGCAAGCGCATCGGTTCGGCCAGAACCGCAAACCGCCGCGCCACCACCACCAGCGCCTCATCACTCAAGGGACTCTTTTTCTTCGCCATACCGACAACCAAACCGCCTCTTGACTTATTTTCAAGTAAATGCGTATATGCGTAATCACTTAAATATGAAACCCGACTCCTTCATCCGTGTTCTCGCCGGCGTCATGGTGTTGATTAGCGTCGCCCTGGCGCATTTCGTGAACTCTTGGTGGCTGCTGTTCACCTGCTTCATCGCACTCAACCTGATCCAGTCGGCCTTCACCGGCTTTTGCCCGCCGGAGTGGTTGGCTCGCAAACTAGGTTGGGTCAAAACCGGCGCTGCCCCCTGCGCCGACAAAGCCGACAAAACGGCCCCGCGCCTTTAACCCCCACCCGTTGTCACCCGTCATGCGTTCCCCCGTCCGTCCGTTCGCCCTCACCGCCATCGCCGGCGCCTTGGCCATCGCCGGCCTGTCCGGCTGCGGCCGCCCTTCCGTCGACGACGGGAGCACCGCCTCCGCACAAACCGCGCCCCTCGCCGTCCGTGTCGCCCGGGTCAAAGCCGTCACCCTCACTCGCACCCAGCCGGTCGCCGGCACGCTCCGACCGTTCGATCATGCGGTCATCGCCTCCAAGATCATGGGGACCGTGACCCGCGCCGAATTCGCCGTGGGCCAGGCGGTTTCCGCCGGGGAAACCTTGGTCACCTTGTCCGCCGATGAAATCGCCGCCCGCCTCGCCCAGGCCCAGGCCGCCCTCGACGCCACCCTGCGCGAACAGGCCCGCGAAACCACCCTGCACGACAAAGGTGTCTCCCCTGCCGAAACCGTGCTCACCCTCACCGACCGCCGCCGCAGCGCCGAAGCCGCGGTGCGCGAGGCCCAGAGCCTGCACAACTACACCCAAGTCACCGCCCCGTTTGCCGGTGTGATTACCCGCAAACTGGTCCAACTCGGCGACCTCTCCCAACCCGGCACCCCGCTCTTGGAAATCGAGGGAACCACCGGCCTGCGCGCCGAAATCGAGGTACCCGCCTCGTTGCCCTTACCTTCGATCGGCACCGTCCTGCGCGTGGTGTTCACCGCTGGTGAGGCCACCGGCACACTCACCGAACTTTCCCCCGCCGCCGATCCGCTGACCCGCACCCG